>JAFQQR010000027.1 GCA_017410505.1 Clostridia bacterium
AAAAAGGTTTATTAAGCGAACCTTAAAATATAGAAAAATAAAGATAAAAATATAAATCAAATTAGGAAATCTCAAAAGTCATGAAATAAAATAAATTCATGATTTTAGCAAAAAGTTTTCCTACAAAAAATTTATGCTATCTTAAAAATAACATATAATTGCAGTTTTTAATTTTTCATGTTATACTATATAAAAATATTATAAAGAGGTTATTTATATGGAAAATAAATTAATTGCGAAAAATCCTACTGCATTTCATAATTATACTATTAATGATAAAATAGAAGCAGGTATTGTTCTTTCTGGAACAGAGATAAAATCTATACGAAATGGAAAAGCTAATTTGAAAGATAGTTATGCCATAATTAAAAATGGTGAAATATACATAGTTGGTATGCATATAAGTCCTTATGAACAAGGTAATATTTTTAATAAAGATCCTTTAAGAGATCGAAAGCTTTTATTAAATAGACGTGAAATTAATAAGTTAATTGGTCTTACTAAGCAAAAAGGATATAGTCTTGTTCCTTTAAATATGTATTTTAAGGGTAGCTTGGTAAAAATTGAATTAGGTGTTGGTAAAGGAAAAAAACTTTATGATAAGCGTGAAGATATTGCTAAAAAAGATGCTGAAAGAAGAATTAGACAACAAATGTCTAATAAAATATAAAAAGAAAATTTAAAGTGAGGAGACATCTATCTCCTCCTTTTGCTTCATCTTTATTTACTTTTTATGCTTTATTTTCTGAACCAAAAACATCAATAATCTTATGTTTTACAGTTTCTTTTATCAACTCTCTTGCTTCTCCTAAATATTTTCTAGGATCAAAAGCATTTGGATTATCGTGAAATACTTTTCTAATTCCTGCTGTCATAGCTAATCTTAAATCTGTATCTACATTTATTTTTGAAACACCTGATACACTTGCTTCATGTAATATTTCATCAGGTACACCTTTCGCTCCTGGAATATCTCCTCCAAATTCATTGCACATATCTACTAATTCTGGTATTACTGTTGAAGCACCATGTAATACTATTGGTGTATTAGGTATTTTTTCTTTTATTTCTTTTAAAATATCAAATCTTAATTTTGCTTCTCCTTTAAATTTGTATGCACCATGACTTGTACCAATTGCGATTGCCAATGAATCACATCCTGTTCTTCTAACAAATTCTTCTGCTTGAGCTGGGTCTGTGTACATTGCATCTGCTGCTGATACATTTACATCGTCTTCTATTCCTGCAAGTTTTCCAAGTTCAGCTTCTACTGTAACTCCGTGTTCATGTGCATATTCTACAACTTTTTTTGTTAATGCTATATTTTCTTCAAAATCATATTTTGAACCATCTATCATTACTGATGTAAATCCATTGTCTATACACATTTTTGCTGTTTCGAAATCTGGTCCATGGTCTAAATGTATTGCTATTGGAATATTTGGATGCTCTTCTACTGCTGCTTGTACCATTTTCATTAAATAATTTATTCTTGCATATTTTATTGCACTTGATGATACTTGTAATATTACTGGTGAATTTGTTTCTGCTGCTGCATCTACTATTCCTTGTATTATTTCCATATTATTTACGTTAAATGCTCCTATTGCATATCCTTCTTTCATTGATTTTTCAAACATTTCTTTTGTTGTTACTAATGCCATTATCAATTCCTCCTTAAATATATTTTGATAATGCTATTTTATTTCTAAAATATTAATATGTCAATAGTTTTCCCATTCTTCTTTTAATATAGAATATACTAATCTATTTATTTTTTCTCCTTTTTTGTTAATCATTCTGTTTCTAAGTACGCCTTCTTTTTTCATTCCTATTCTTTCTAGTATTCCACTTATACATTCAGTATCTTCTTTTGATCTATCATAAAATTTTTTAATTACAATTTCAAATGGGTGCTCTGTAAATAAATATCTAATTAATTCTTCTAATACCTCTTCTGGCGCAGAATTTTTTCTCCAATTTTCTATAAAATAAAATGTTATCTCACATTTTTTATCTTTTTCTGAAACTGCTAATACTTTTATATATGCTATTATTGTATTTGTTTCTTTTTCTTCTACAAACCAAGTTGGAGTTCCAAATTCTGATTCTTTAATAGCTGCATTTAATATCCCTCTTGTTTCAATCATATTTTTATGAACATTATGTTCTTCATATTCTGCTACCTTTTCTGTATCTCTTCCCCACTTTTCATAAATTTCTTCTGCATCTTCCTCTTTAGGTCTTCTTAATAAATATCTTTTTGTTTCTAAGTTTTTCATATTTTTCCTCCTTTTTCAAAATATAGCATATTAATTGACAAATTTTTTCGTTTTTTGCAAAACTGCTTTTATATTTTATAAATCTTGAAAAATATTTTATGAACTTCTTTTTAAACAAGCTGTTATTTTTCACACTATTTCTTTTTTTTCATATTATATACCAAACTTATGAAAGGAGTTTATTTATGGATTATGAATTAATGATGAACGGAAATGTTAAAATAGGACAAAAAGCCCCTGATTTTGAGGCATTAACAAGTTGTGGACCTATGAATTTAAGCGATTATAAAGGTAAGTGGTTAGTTTTATTTTCTCATCCAGGAGATTTTACCCCCCTAAAGTCATAATCTTTGAATAAATAAAATGGAAAATATTGACATAATTAAAATAAGGTAGTATAATCGCCTTGTCGCATAGGAATTTTTAAATTTTTCAAGGAGGTAATTCCAAATGAAACGGCAAAAAAAATTCATAGTAAATGGAGAAGAATACATTTTTGATGGAACTTCTGTTAGTCTTATGGCTAGCGGTGAAAAAACATCAACTCACAAACTTTCTTATAGGGAACCCAATTCGCAGCGGTCATCAAATTTAAAAACTTTATGTTTAGTAATAAATAATAGTTGCAATTTATGTTGCGAGTATTGCTTTGCTAACAAAGGAAAATATGATAAAGCTGATGAATTTATGGCCTTTGAAACAGCAAAAAAAGCTATCGATTTTTTAATTAATTCTGCCACAGAACATAGTAAAAATAAAATAACAATATCATTTTTTGGTGGAGAACCACTTTTAAACTTTAAGTTAATAAAAAAATGCGTTGAGTATATAGAAACTTTTGAAAAAATAAAATGTGACTATATGCTTACAACAAACGGTACACTATTAACACCAGAAAAGGTAAAATTCTTGCAATATTATAATTTTGACATTATGATTAGCCTTGACGGAAATAAAGAATTTCATAACTTTTACCGTAAGTATCATTCTGGAAATGGCTCGTATAATGATGTAGTCAAAGGTATTGAATTGTTTACTAATAAGAATCTTTTGAATGCAAGAATTACTATAAACAATCACAACCCTGAAATTCATTCATATGTTGATGACATTTTGGAGTTAGGTATCAAAAGGATAACCTTTGCAGTGGATTATAATATTTCTGCTGAAACATTTTATTTGTTTATGGAATCCTTAAAAAAGTTAATGAATAAATATTATAATGATATTATGTATGGAAATTATTATGATATTACGAACTTTTCCAGTGTAATCACAACAATTGCATTGCATCAAAGAAAGTTAACTTTTTGTAATGCAGGAATATCTTATCTTACTGTTTCTGCCGATGGAAAGTATTACAGATGTCCAAGATTTGTTGGAAAATACGATTTTTTATTAGAAATTGTTGAGGAAACTGATAAAGTAAAAGAAAAAATTGAAATATTCAAGAAAACTTTAAAGAATAACCCAGGTGAAAGAAATATAGAATGTAAAAATTGTATTTATACTTTTATTTGCGGAGGAATGTGCTATCACCATGCTATTATGGCAGGAAAAAATGAATTTGAAAATGTTCCACAAGAGTGCTATCAACGTCAAATACTGTTTGAAGGTATTATTGAACTGATATGTAAACTTCCGACAGAGAAGAGGAGAGAACTCCTTTTGTTTTATACAAAACTCTGGAATACTATGAAAGGAGATACACCATTATGACAGATGTTACTAAATGTCTGCTGGACTTTGGACTCTCACAAACAGAACTTGAACAGCTTGAAGAAAGCTCAAGTAATGTAGTTTGTGAGGGTGGTAGCGAAGGCTGGTCAGGCTAAAGCCGAAAAAACAGAGATTAGTCAATAATTATTGACTAATCTCTGTTTTTATTATATATTTTTTAGGGTGAAATTAATGTATACTTATTATGATAAAGATTTTAAAGATTATTATTATAAATATTTAAATTATAATTCGAGTGAAAATATTATATGTTCAGAAGATAGAGAGACTCTAATAAATGTTTTTTATTATCCTGTTATAGTATCATTATTTAATGATAAAATCATATATTCAATAAATTCGAAATATTTCAGAGAAATAAAAGAAAACATTCAAAAAGAAAACTTAAAAAATAAAGAAGATATAATAAATTTTTTGAATAACTTTTTTAAAATTAAAAATAAAAAAGTATCAATACAAGAAATGTTTAGAATGACTAAAAACGAAAAATTTAATATAGATATATCTAAAGTACTAAATATAGATGAGAAGAACAAAAAAGAATACTTTAATTCTTTTGAATACTGTCATGATTTAGAATATAAAGAAATGAAATGGAAAAAAGTAAAAAATTATAAATATCTTAATGGAATTATTGAAGATAACCAATTTGTTTCTGTAGGATTTGTTTCAAATATAGATTATAATGGTGCTAATATTGTAATTCAAACAAAAGAAAAATATAAGAATAATGGCTATGGAAAAAGCATAGTAGAAAAAATATCTAGAGATTTATTAAAAGATAATATAATTCCAATTTATTGGGTTAATGTTAATAATAAATCATCAATAAAATTGGCTGAAAATATTAAATTTGAAAAAAAAGTGACAGAAATTGTTGTAAAAATTGAAGATTCGATGTAACTATTATTTTAATTAATAATATTTCATCTGTATCAAAATAACTTTTAATTTTCAAAAGTTATTTTGATACGCTAAAATTTTTTTATACATCTTCTACAAATTTTGTTAAAATTTTACTTATATTTGGTTTCAATTCAAACCTAATTGTTTTATCTTTATAAATACAGATTTTATCAATTACCCTTTCCAACATCATTCTATTAGGTTTTTCAGAATTTATAATTTCATCAAAATACTCAATTGCCGTTTTAAATTTCATAATATCTTCTTCTAAACCTTTCTTTTCGTTAGCTTCTATAGCCATTTGTACATAACATATACTTTGTCTTTTTTCTTTTTCCAACTCTTTATATGTATTTTCTATAATTTCTTTTTGAAGTTTATTACTTGCAGCCGCTAATTCTTTTATCTTTTGCCTAACTATCATTTTATATTCCTCATTTAAAATATTTAATTTATTTTGCAAATTAAATTTTTCCTTGCTTTTATTCTCTTTTTTTATTTCAATCTTAATAGCCTTTATTTCTTCCAGATATTCCTGTTTTGTAAGTTTTAGAAATTCTCTTAGATGAATCAAAATATCTTTTTCTTTAATTTCGTGGCAGTGACAAGCTTTAGTACTATATTGTCTATATCTTGAACAATCATATCCTTTTTCTCTTACTTTTCTTTTAATTGTTACACCTGACATACCAGAACCACAATCCACACATTGACACATTCCTGAAAAATAATAGTCTCTCTTTTTATTAGCTCCAGAAGTATTTTGCTTATACTTTTTATTTCTTATTTCTTGTGCTAATTTAAACATCTCTTTTGAGATAATTGGTTCATGATGATTCTCAAATATAAAATGTTCTTCTTTCGGTACTTTTACTGATTTTCCTCTAATATTTACAGTTCGTTTTTTATGTGTTATTAATGTTCCTGTATATACTTCATTTTTTAAAATATTACTTACCATATCTTTTGTCCAATATTCTTGAACTTTGTGCTTATACATTCTGCCTCGTTCTAAATGTTTCATTCTATAATACTCTGAAGGTGTTGGATAATTATATTTTGTATTTAGTATTTCACTAATCTTTTGAAATCCATATCCTTCTTCTACATATAGTTTAAAAATAAGTTCAATAACTGGTCGTAGCACTTCTATTACATAAAGCATCGGTACTTTATCTTGGAAAACTTTTTCATAGCCATAATAATTTCCCATTATTAGTCTTCCTGATTTTTGTTTAGAATACATATGATCCCTTGTTTTTCTTGAACAATCTTTTACATATCTCTCATTAAACCAAGTAGTTATTCCAATAGTATCATCTCTGTCATTTAATACATCATAACTTCCACACATTTCTGATACTAAAATTAAATTTTTTTGCATATTTTTAAATTCATCTATTAGAACTAATACTAATCCGTTATTTCTACCAATTCTCGATAAGTCTTTAGCTATGACTACGTCAACTCTTCCCCCTCTTACTTTTTCCATCATTTTTGAAAATTCAGGTCTATTTAATGTATATCCCGAAACATTGTCATCTATGTAGAAATCTTTATCTTCGATAATCCAATTACGAGTATTTGCATATTCTTTAATAATTCTTTTTTGTTCCTCAATACTTGAATAATTTTCTTTATCTTCATCTCTAGATATTCTACAATATCCTACAACTGTCATCTTTCCCTCCTTATCTAACCTGATATTGCTTCTATTGTCCATGTTAGCATACATTTGTAGCTAATTCCGCTTGCTTTGCTACAACTTTTTTAAGAATTTCGGGATAATTCTCTTTTCCATCTATGAAAATAGATACTCTATATTTTTCTTTTTTATATTTCTCTATCATTTCCTTTGTTTCTTGCTTTTCAAATTCCTCTTTAGTTAAATAAATTTGCATATACTTTGTCTTAGTAATTTGGCAAGATGTAATTTTCATTAATTAACTCCTCCATAATATTTCTCTATAAATATTATGCAAAAAGAAATTTTTATATTTCTTTTTGTCTAAATCGCCCTTTAAAATTATAATTCACTGTTTTCTTATTGTTTCTCAATATGTTATCTTCTCACTATATAAAAAGGAGTCATTTAGGCATCCCTCATTTGTAATTAAATTTGATATTTAATTTTTTCACCCAAAGATGTGAACTTTACCCCTGTCTGCACTACTGAAATGATTGCTTTTTCAAGAGCTCATACATATTTTCAGCAAATGAATACCGACCTTTTAGGTTTAAGCATAGATAGTAACTCTTCACATTTAGCATGGATATATGATATATACTGTAAAACTGGAATAAGGATCCCTTTCCCTATTATCGCAGATAGAAATGGTCAAATTGCAAGAAAATATGGTATGATCTCAAATGATGTAAGTACAACAGAAACTGTCAGAAATGTGTTTATTATTGATGATAAGCAAATAGTGCGAGCAATTATGATTTATCCATTAAATGTTGGAAGATTTATTCCTGAAATTATAAGAACTGTTCAAGCTCTACAAATGGCTGATTGTAGTAATGGTTCTACTGCTGCAAATTGGATGCCTGGTCAACCAGTAATTGTTCCTGCTCCTAAAACATATTGTGAATTGGAAGAAAGACAAAATTATATTAATGAAAATAAAAATGGTATTAGTTGGTATTTAAGTTTTAAACAACCACCTGAAATTTGTGAAAATAATATTTCTAATGATTCTAATAATAATTGTGAATAACAAAATTTAAATTAGACATAATATTATTATATAGTTTTTTAATAATATTATGGAGGTGTGTTATGGAAGGAACTCAAAAAATTTCTTGCACTGTAGAAAGTTGTAAATATAATAATGAAAATGGTCTTTGTACTTTAAAAGAGATTGTTGTTACTCCAACAGAAAATCGCACTACAAAACAACCTGATGAATCTAGATGTTCTAGCTATGAATATAATAGTTAGTATTGCAATACTAACTATTATATTTATTACATTAATTCTTCAATTTTAGAATTAAATTCAGGAGCATATTTTTTTAAATTAATTGGTTTTAAATTTTTGTCTGTAAAACAGTGCTTTGTTTCTCCTGTTAATACTATTTTACCTGTTTTCTTATCTTCAACATTGTATCCAATAGTCATTCTTACTCCAGAATATTCTTTTACAAAAACATGAATTAATATAATATCATCAAATGTAACATGATATTTATATGATACATTTACTCCTAAAACCGGAATTGTTATACCATTTTCTTCTAATAGTGAAAATGGCATTTTTACTTGTTCTAGCCAAAAACATCTTGCTTCTTCTAGATATCTAATATAATTTGAGTGATGCACAACTCCCATTCTATCTGTCTCGTAATAATTTATTTTTCTTTCAAAAACTGATTCTTTTCCTTTTTCCATTTTAACTTCCTTTCTTTAGTCTTAAACCTAGCTTTTTATTTTTCCGCCACCAACTACAATATCTCCTATATAAAATACTGCTGATTGTCCTGGTGTTATTGCTCTTTGTGGTTCATCAAATACTACTTTTATTTCATTTTGATTTTGTGTTATTTTTGCTTTTGCTACTTTTGCTGAATATCTTGTTTTTACTTCAACTTCCATCTCGCCTTTTATGTCATCTACTAATAATAAATTTATATCTGTAACTTTAATTTCTTTTTTGTATAATTCTTTTTCTTCTCCTACTATTACTTCATTTTTGGCAGGATTAAATCCTAATACGAATAATGGAACTTTATATGATATTCCAAGTCCTTTTCTTTGACCTATTGTGTAATTATATAAGCCTGTATGTTTTCCTAGAATTTCTCCTTTTGAATTTACTATGTTTCCTTTTTTAGGTTTTATTTCTGAATTGTTTTCTAAGAATTTTTTATAATTACCATCTGGTACAAAGCAGATATCTTCACTATCTGGTTTGTTTGCTACTTTTAAATTATTCTCTCTTGCTATCTCTCTTATTTGTTCTTTTTCTTCAAAGTCTGCTAATGGAAATAATACATGTTCTATTAAGTCTTTTGGAATATTCCATAGAACATAACTTTGGTCTTTCTTTCCTGCTTTTGATTTTTTTAATACCCATCTGCCATATTCTTCGCTATATTCTGTTTTTGCATAATGCCCTGTTGCTATATAGTTACATCCAAGTTCTTTTGCTTTTTCCCACATATATCCAAATTTCATGTATTTATTGCATTCTATACATGGATTTGGTGTTTTGCAATTGGCATAACAGTCTATAAAATCTTGTATAACACATTTTCTAAATTCTTCTTTGCAATTGTAAATAAAGTGTGGTATTTCTAGAGAATTGCATACATTTTTCGCATCCATATATGTATTTATATTGCAACAACTGCTTCCTGTAAATAGTTCTAGCGTTGTTCCGGATTACTTCATATCCTTGTTCTTTTAATAGTAATGCTGATACACTGCTATCAACTCCACCACTCATTCCTAATAATACTTTTTTATTTTCCATTTTTAATTCCTTCTCTTTTTATACATGTTACTGACAGCAATTAATAGAACCTTTGCCACCATTTTCATTTTTATTTAAGATATCTTCAATAGTATGCCAAGCAAGTAAAGCACATTTTACTCTAGCTGGCATATTTGATACATTTCTAAAAGCTATTGCATCTTCTAATTTTTTTAGTTCCTCTTCATCAGTTATTTCTCTTTTTATCATTTCTATAAATGTTTTTATAATTTCTTTTGCTTCATCTATTGTTTTACCTTTTAAAGTATCTATCATAATTGATGTTGAAGCTTGTGAAATTGCACATCCATGCCCAGAAAATGCCATATCTTCAATTATATTTCCATTTAGCTTTAGTTCTAATGTTATTTCATCTCCACAGTTTGGGTTATGTCCTATTTCTGAATAATCTGCATTTTCTAGTTTCTTTTTGTTGTATGAATTCATGCTATGTTCCATTATTAATTCATTATATACATCTGTTAAGTCATCCATCGAAATTCACCTTTCTTTATCTAAATTTGATTGACAATTTTATAAATTCATGTTAATATAATAATATAAAAGATAAGAGCTAAGCCCTTATCTAGTGATTGGGTGAGATTTGTCCGTGGGATAAATCTCTATTTTTCTTTTTTGAGAAGAATATTTTAATTCGTATCTATTTTTCGAACAAATATGTATTAAAAATTCTAAACCAATAAAGAAAGCTACTATTATTAATAAAATTTCTATTAATTTCATAGCTGTTAACCTCCTTCTTACGTAATTTACATTTAGGCTATTAAAGCATAAATGCATAGATTAGCAAGCATATAACATAGACTTACCAATCTATGCACTTATGCCCAAAGAAGATTAACTTCCCAATTGAAAAGATATTATCATATATTCATTTAAAAATCAATATTTACTTATAACTTTTATGTTTTTTATAATTATAATCCAGTTTTAAATACACAGAGGAGTTTTTTTAACGTTGATTATTATAATTTCTATTTAAATACCGACAGTTCCCTAAGACCCGCGTTAGGCTTGAAAACCGATAACAGGCTTCTTCGTGAGGGACTTAAGGTTTTCAAAATGACCCTGCTATGGAGTGTTTTAAATAAAAATTATAATAATCAACATTAAAAAAACGGCTCATTCTTGTGCTTCACTAAACACTAAATAATATATTTTTTAAACATATTATAAGCTTTATCTAAAGCATTAACCAATCTATCAACATCCTCTTTAGCATTATAAAAATAAAAACTTGCTCTACAAGTAGAATCTATCCCTAAAAATCTCATAAGTGGCTGTGCGCAATGATTTCCTGAACGCACACATACACCTTCTGAATCCAAAATACTTGCTACATCATGTGGGTGAACTCCATTTATATTAAATGAAATCACACCTGAATGATTTTTTTCATTTGGTGTTAAGTATAATGTTAAATAATCTAATTTTGATAATTCTTGTCTGGCATAAGAAACTACTTCTTTTTCTATTTCTTGTATTTTATCATATCCTAAATTTTCAATATAATCAATAGCTGCACCTAAACCTATAACACCTTCTACATTTTGTGTTCCTGCTTCGAATTTATTTGGAAGTGGCGCAAATGTTGTTTCTTGTTCATATACATATTCTATCATATCTCCACCCATTAAAAATGGAGTCATCTTGTTTAGTATTTCCTTTTTTCCATATAATACACCAATTCCAAGTGGTGCTAGCATTTTATGCCCTGAGAACACTAGAAAGTCTGCGTCTAAATCTTGTACATCTATTTTCATATGAGGTATACTTTGTGAAGCATCTACTACAACTATTGCTCCTTTTTTATGTGCATATTTAATAATCTTTTTAATATTATTTATTGTTCCCAAAACATTTGAAACATGTGTAATTCCAACTATTTTTGTTTTATTTGTAATTTTAGTTTCAATTTCTTCATCAGGAATTTCAAATTCATCATTAATATACATATAATTTAATTTACTATTAGTAACTTTACATACTTTTTGCCATGGTACAATATTTGAATGGTGTTCCATAATAGATAATACTATTTCATCATCTTGTTTGATATTATCCATACCATAAGAGTATGCAATTAAATTTAGTGCTTCAGTTGCGTTTTTTGTAAATATTATTTCTTCTCTATGTTTACTATTAATAAATTTTGAAATTCTAGTTCTAGTATTTTCATATACTTCAGTTGCTTGAACACTCAAAGAATATGCACCTCTATGTGGATTTGCATTATATTTTGTATAAAATTCTTCTATAGCATCAATTACTTTGGTGGGCTTTTGTGTTGTAGCACCACTATCTAAATATGCTATATCATTTTCTAAAATTGGAAAATCTTTTTTTATTTCTTCTAATTTCATATTTTCACCTTTCTATAAAACTAATTATACATATTAACCATACATATAATTCCTGCAATAATTAGAAATATTCCCATTAATAGTATTAATATTTCATCATTTCTTGATTTTTTATTTATTACAAATCTACTAGGTTTTCTTTCGTCAATTAAAATATTATATTTTTCACCAACTATTAAATTTTTTATATATTTTTTAGAAAAAGTTTGAAAAGTTTGTTTTTCATATTCTTTACCATTAAAATTATATTTAAAAACAGGTGCATACTGGGTTACTAAGCCATGTCCTCCTGTACCCGAACTATAAGCATTAGACTTTACATATATTGCTTCTATTTCTTTATAGCACTTTAATTTTAAATACTTTAATATAATAAAAAATATAATCAAAAAAACTCCAATTAATGTTGCTAGAACCATACTGTTCATAATATTTTTATCCTCCAACTTTTAATTAATCTAATCTTAAATCTATTTCATCTATAATTTTATTTTTTAGTTCTTCGTTCTTAATATTTTCTAGTATCTTATTAAATTTAGCTTTAACCATTAATTTCATAGCTTCTTTTAATTCAAATCCTCTACTCATAATATAGAATAATTCTTTTTCTCCAATTTTACCCGCAGAACTACTATGATTTCCTTCAACCTCTTCTTCTGAACATAAAAGCATTGGTAAAGCAATCGACTTAGCTGTATCTGATAATAGCATACAAGCTTCATTTTCATTTCCAGTTGCTTTTTTACACCCCTTTTTGAAATCAATAGTCCCTTTAAAATGTTTTTTAGCTGTGTCTTTTAAAGCTCCTTGAACTTCTATATCTATATTTGATTTTTTACCTCTTAATTCCCCAATATAGTTTAAATCAAATACTTGATTTTCTTTTCCTAAATAGATTGTATTTAAGCTATTATCTGAGTTCTCTCCTACTAAATTTGAATAATAATTTGTAATACTATTTTTCCCTCCAAAATCTATTATATAATAATTAATTTTTGAATTTGCCTCAAAAGTATTTTCTATGGCTATAAAATTATTAGATTTTGTATTCATTAAATTTACTAGTATTATATTTATTTCTGAATTCTGTTTTGCCTTCACTCTTATAATTCCATTATGAAACGCCTCTATTTCATTGCTAGATATATATTTTATAATAACTGTTGATTTTGTACTTTCATTTGCTACTATTTCTATATTATCTAGTAATACTTGGTTTTCATTATCAAATTTGAAATCTATTTGAAATTCTTTATTTTGTTTGCTATCTATTGATATTTTTAATTTTTGGTTAGCTTTCTTATTTACTTGATTTGTAAATTCTTCACTTAATCCATAAACTAAATGTATTTTACTAGTATCTTTTTCTATATTTATTTTTGATGTATCGCCAGTAATTGTCATATTTTTGAATTCTGATATTTCTTCTGGGATTTTAATATTTTCTAATTTTATATTATTTATATTAAAATTTTTTGAAGTTCTAACTGGTGTTTCATTTAAGCTTATTTTCTCCATCTTTTTTCCTTTCTGAGACAAATTTGGACTGTCCCACTTGTCTCACCCGATTGCTCCTTCTAATTCTAAGTTGATTAAATTATTCATTTCTACTGCATATTCTACTGGTAATTCTTTTGCAATAGGATGTGCAAATCCTCTTACTATCATTGCTTTTGCATCTTCTTCTGATAATCCTCTGCTCATTAAATAGAATATTGTTTTGTCACTTATTTTTCCTATTTTAGCTTCATGTGAGAATTCTACTTCATCTGTTCTTATGTCATTTACTGGTATTGTGTCAGATACTGATATATCATCTAGCATTAAAGATTCACATGATACTGATGATTTAGAGTTTTTTGCATTTTCGTTTATTCTTACTAAACTTCTATATGTACATTTTCCGCCATTTTTTGATATTGATTTTGCATTTACTACACTTGATGTATTAGTACTATTGTGTACTACTTTAAATCCATTATCTAGATTTTGTCCTCCACCAGCAAATGAAATTCCTGTATATTCTGATTTTGCTCCTTCTCCATTTAATATACTCATCGGATATAACATTGATATTTTAGAACCAAATGATCCAGATACCCAATCCATTTTAGCATTTTTACCTACAATCGCTTTTTTAGTATTTAGGTTAAGCATGTTTTTTGACCAGTTTTCTATTGTTGAATATCTTAAATATGCATTATCTTTTACATATAATTCAACACATCCTGCATGTAGATTTACTTTATTGTATTTTGGTGCTGAGCATCCTTCTATAAAGTGCAAACTTGCTCCTTCATCTACTATTATTAGTGTATGTTCAAATTGTCCTGATTCTGGTGAGTTTAGTCTAAAATATGATTGTAGCGGTATATCTACTTTTACTCCTTTTGGTACATATACAAATGAACCTCCAGACCAAACTGCTCCATGTAATGCTACAAATTTATGGTCATGTACTGGAACACATTTCATAAAGTGTTCTTTTACTAATTCTGGATATTCTCTTACTGCTGTTTCCATATCTGTGTATATTACACCTTGTTTTATTAAATCTTCTTTCATACTATGATAAACAACTTCTGAGTCATATTGAGCTCCAACCCCTGCTAATGATGTTTTTTCTGCTTCTGGTATTCCTAGCTTATCAAATGTATCTTTGATGTCTTCTGGTACATCTTCCCAACTGCTGTTCAATTTGGTTTTTGGCCTTACATATGTTGCTATTTCACTCATATCTAATTCTGATAAATCTGGTCCCCATGTTGGTAATTCTAATTTGTTATATACTTCTAATGCTTTTAATCTGAATTCCTTCATCCAGTCTGGGTCATTTTTTTGTTTTGCTATTTCTTCTATTATTTCAGGTGTTAATCCTTTTTTTATTTTGAAGTCATATTCATCTTTGTTTTTTATATCATATATGTTTCTGTTTATTTCATCTAAGTTAGTCTTAGCCATTATTGATAATTCCTTTCTTTCTATTAAAATTTGTGTTTTATGTTAATTTGTGATATAATTATTTCATAATTACCATAAAAGGAGGGACAGCTTATGTTTTCACAACTTATCACTGCAATTACATTAATAATCTTAGCTATACTTTTTAAAGTAAGTAATATGATAATATTTGACACTTTTATTATAATGTTATCTATTGCATCAGCACTCTTATCAGTTTATATTGATAAGCGAAACAATAAGTAAGAATCCTATTTATAGCCAATATATTATTGGCTATTCTTTATTTATATTGACTATATCCGTTTTCTTCGATTTCTTTGGCCAACTCTTGGCTACCAGTCTTTACAATTTTTCCATTTACTAAAACATGAACATAATCAACTTTTAAACTATGTAAAATCTTAGTATTATGAGTAATTATAAGAACTCCATTTTCTTTATTTTTAAACATTTCGATTCCTTTAGAAACTGTTTTAATTGCGTCAACATCTAGCCCTGAATCAGTTTCATCAAGTATTGCAAGTTTTGGATTTAACACAAGCATTTGAAGAATCTCATTTTTCTTTTTCTCCCCACCTGAAAATCCAACATTTAGACTTCTTTCCATATTTTTAGGATTCATATTTAATTCTTCCATATATTTTTTTAATTCATCTTTGAATTGAAATATCTTAACAGGTTGTCCTGTAATTTTATTTTTTGCATATTTTAAGAAATTTGTAACAGAAACCCCTGGTATCTCTTCTGGTAATTGGAAAGACATAAATATTCCTTTTCTTGCAATTTCATCTGTTTTTAAGTCGTTAATATTTTCTCCTTCAAATAAGATGCAACCATTTGTTTTTGTATATTGTGGATTATTTAGTATAGCATTTGCTGTTGTTGTTTTTCCCGAACCATTTGGTCCCATTATTACATGTATTTCACCTTTATTTATATTTAAATTAATACCTTTTAATATTTCTTTATCTTCTGCATTTACACATAAATCTTTTATTTCTAATAATTTATTACTCATTTTAATTTCCTTTCTTGTCCAAAAAGAAACGTCCCATTTGGACACTTTTAGTCATTTTTGCTCGATGTTCTTCTTACACAACATCTACATTTTTCTTTATTAATATCATAATCACAATCTAAATTATTTAAATCTAGAACTTGATGAACATATTTCGCCAATTTATTTGTAGTATTATCTGTTATTGCTAATTTAATTTTCTCTGCTTCTTTTTCTGCCTCTTCTGCTTCTATATTAAGTACATCTTTTAAAAATAAATAAACTATATCATATGTTTCTAATATTTTTTTAGCTAAATTTTCTCCTTCATTTGTTAGTTCAATCGTCCCATATGATTCATAATTAAGTAGTCCATTATCTTTTAAGTTGTATATCGCCTTATTTACACTTGGTTTTGAGCAGTTCATCTTCTTTGCAATGTCTGTAACTCTTATGTTTCCATTTTGTTTTTTGAGTACATACATTGTCTTTAAATATTCTTCTGATGACTTTGATATCATATTATTTTCTCCTTTTTGTTAACTTTGGTTAACATTATATTACTTTCTTATTTGTTTGTCAAGGCTAACAGTTATAAAAAGATATTTAATTGACAAATAATATTACTCTTGCTATAATCTTTACATAAATCTGTTGAAGACTCGTGTTTTGATCAACTTGATTTAAACAAATTAAAGAAAGAAGGTTTAGTATGATTGATAATGATGATGTAAGAAAACTTAAGGTTTCTGAATTAAATAGGATATTACCAATGGTTCGGAAAACTATAGAAAAAGAGAAACACATTAATCAGATAAAAAAAGAGCTGAATGAAAAAACAGATTTACTTGAAAAAACAGATAGATCTATTACTCAGCTCAATGAGTTACCGCAATTGATATCAGAAGAAGCAGCAAAGAATCTAAAACAGCAATTTCAATTACTAAAAGCTTCTCAGAAAGAACAGAAAATGCAGCTAGAGTCTTTAATTGACTTGCTTAATAAGGAGCTTGAAGAGGCCACTGCTCAATGGAAATTTGAAACCAGTTTATATAAGTCAATTACTTCTGCAATAGTTACAGAAGGCGGCTTTTTAAAACTAGCCGAGATACAAGAGGAATTTTTGAAAGAGTATATCTATTTGCTTCTTTTTACAGATTCCTTTAATAATGGTATAAAGTTAACTATGGACACTCTTTTCCAGTATCTAGATGACAAGTTTTACTTTTATGAATTGGTAGATAATAAATTTTCAGCTACTCAGGCAAAGATTCTGTCATTTATTGATAATGGAACAGCGGATAGAACTTTATTCTTTAAGTTTTTTAGTTAAAGCGTATTTATGCACGAGTCAATAAACAAATAACTAACATGATTATTTTCATGTTAGTTATTTGTTTTTACTGCTATTCTTAACACCATATTTAACTATAACAAATATTACTAATATAGCTCCTACTACAATTACAATAATTCCTATAGAAACACTTTTCTCTTCATTCTTTTCCGCTTCTTCTATACTTTCTTCTGTATTATTTGAAAATCCGCTCGTTTTCTGAGCTTGATAAATTGCCTCTAACTTAGCCTGATTTTCCTTTTGCTCATTTTGATACTTTTCCTCTTCCTCCAAATTTCTCTTATAAACAGCCACTTCATACTCTCTTTTTGTAACCCCATCTTGCGCCGTAACTATAATACGAACATTATTTTCTCCTTCTTTCAAATCATCTTTTCCCATAACTTCTGCACTAGCATTCTCATTTTCCGGTATAGCCAAAATATTCAAACTACTAACTCCATTTCCAACATCTGCTTTATATTGACTTACACTATTATCAAACGGAGGATATAACAAAACATTTTCAATCGCCAAAGTCTCTAAATTTGTATTTGATAATTCCGAATTTTCTGTTTCGATAACTTCTTCAATAGTTGCTACGTTTTCTTTTTTTTCAATTTGTACTTGAATCCCTTTAAAATCAGTTTGAATCTGTTGCCCTACTTCATTATAAAATTCTCCATCTATCTGAACATTTGCTAATCCATCTTCTTTTGCTTTAAACTTTAAAGTTTCCAATTTCCCCTCTTTTGCATTTTTTCCACCTGTATTATCATACCAAACATAAACAACACGATTCCCAACAACATTTATATTTTCAGGTCCAGAGACAAATTCTAATTTAGTATCATCAAAATACATATTAAAATTAAATGCTGCTGTCTTGCTATTTTTTATATTAACAAAAATTTCTACCTCTTCACCTTTTTCTAAAGCTGATTTATTGCTACTTAAATACACCGTCCCTGCAGTTACAGCATAGCTATTATTAAAAAGGAGATTATATACCAATAACATTCCTATAAAAACAATTAAATATTTAATCATTATTTTCTGTTTCATACTTTCTCCTTTCTCATTGTTCTATAATTTGTAATCCTAAAATGTGTCTTTGTATTAACAGCAAATCAACTGAAGTTGGTTTAATTCCATTCTTTCTTATATTACTTGCTTTTCTATAAATTTCTTCTATCGGTTCTATTTCTAATATATGTCTTTGTAAAACAAGTAAATCAACACTGTTAATTTTCCCATCACCATTAGCATCTCCATATAAGATAACTTTATATACTCTTAATATTTTTCCATCCTCTTTAACTCTTATTTTACAACCGGTTCCAACTAAATCACTATCTGCTAACACTTCATTTTTACTATTTACTATTTCAATTTCTAAATCTGTAGTAATTAATTGTTTTATATCTGCTGCTGTATTTTTTTTATAATCTATTCCGCTGATTTCTAAACTATTCACATTCAAAGAACTGTCAAAATGAATTTCTGAATCATCCATTTTTCTTACAACAATTACTTTACAATCTGCTTTAATACTAGAATTTTCGTTGGATGCTCCCGTTACTATACATTCTCCTTCTTTGTGTGCTGTAATAATTCCACTTTCATCAATTGTCGCAATTTCCGCATCACTACTAGCATATAGTATAGCTTTATCATTTGCATCATCTGGCTCAATGTTTCCATTTATTTTAAAAGTATCATCTATCTGCATATAAATCTCTTTTTGGTCAAGTGTAATTCCAGTAACTTTACTATAAACTTGTATTTCAATCTGATTTTGTACTGTGTTTTCTTCTGCTTTCACTGTAATAGTAGCATTTCCTGAACGAATTGCTTGAATATTTCCTTGGTCATCAATACTTGCTATTTCTGGATTGCTTGAACTATATATAACCTTGTGTGAACTCGCCTCTTGTGGTGATATAGTTACTTGTATTTGTTTCCTTTCTCCTTTTTGTAAAACTGTATTATCCAAATTTAATTCAATTTTTTCAATTTGCACAGGTGGTGTTTCTGTTACATAAGTTTGATATATATAACCTACAATACCATTTTCTAAAACTACTTTATCCCATCTATCTCCAGATTGTACTCCTTTTTGAATTCTTGTCATTTTATCTTGTGATTTAACAGTTGTAATAATTTCGTAAGATGTACTTGGTCCTGTTCTAATATTAACATTACCACTTGCATTACAATAAACTTTTGTATTATCTCCTGAAAAATCGCTTGGCTCTATATAGGGGCTTTGTGTTGGTATCTCTGGCATATTATTATATACAGGAATAACAAAACTTATTGATGAACTTAACAACCCACTTTTTTCATATCCATTATAAATTGATTTAGACTCGCTATATGGTGCTAACACATTTGTCATATATTGATGCCAAAATAAATCATCTCCTCTTTCATCATTAACATCAAACTTTTGCAAATAAATAGTATTTTGTCCTACATTAATATAACTAGAACCAATAAAAATTGCCCCTCCTGTAATAGCCCTTTCTTTATTATTCCAAGGGATTAAATATTTGCTTTTAATTTCTTCACTTGCCCCTTTTCCATCTCTAGCATATTGCAATCCATTTTTAATAGCACCCATTGGTTCTGAAGAACTAGTAGCACCAATATTATAAAAATTATACAATCCTTTATACCCTTCTACTGTACCACTAATTGAACTATGAGTTAAAAATGGTCCAACTTCTTGTTTTATACGAGAAGCTAAATGATAAGGACTAACCAAAGAAGTTTTAGCACCTTTTAAAATTAAATCCGAATATTTTTCATTCATAGCTATATTATTACCATTACTATCCAAATAAGAAACTTGCCTATTATAAAATTCTGTTCCATACAAAATCTTTTCAATACCATCTAAATTATTAGTATATGCATCATAAGATAATGCCTCAAATTGAAATATTCTCACTTCATTCAAAAAATTTCTAGGATCCATACAATACTCAACAGCCTGCTTAGAACTATCAACCCAACCCGAATCAACTTCAACATTATACTCTCCTGGATTGGTATTTTTCCATCTATCCGAATAATTCTTAGGAACTAAATTTTTACCAAAAACATTCTCTTGACTAATAACATAATTCCAATCCAAATCAGTATACAAAGCCGTAAACTTCCAATTAGGATGCTTTTTAGCTAATTCCTCCAAATATGGCTGATAACTAGCTGGAAAATTTTCAATTCCATTTAATTTATGAGACGCATTAACCTGAATAAACAGAAATAAGCATACACTAACAAATATAAACAGAATTACCATAAAAATAAATTTCTTATAATTCTTAACTATACTCATCTCATACTACTCTCCAATTCACTAGCCTTAACAATAATCCTCTTCTTAGAATCATTAGTACACGTAATCAATGTAACTACCCTCTTACCATCAGTATCTTGAGACAAACAACTCACATCTTTAGGTAACACTTGAAAAATATCATACACCTCATACTCAACTTTCCCCACATCATTATCTGTAACAAATAACCTATCCCCCAACTTCAACTTTTTCAAATTACGAAACATATTCTTATTCTGAAAATTATGCCCAGCAATACAACAATTTCCCTCTTGATTAGCGCCAGCTCCCCAAAACTTTGTAACAGTAACATTTAAAGCCTGAACAGAATAATCTTTAAGCACATATGTCTCCAAATCTATAGAAGGAATCTCTAACCTAGCCTCAACCAGATACCCCCTATACTCTTTTTCCACATCTTCCTTAGGATACACCTTCTCTTCCACAACTTCTCCAGGAGCAATACTCATACTCTGTGCAATATAATTTAACCCTCCTTTTTCATCCTCTATTTTATCTTCTTTGTATTTCTCAATCCCTAGCCATGCCATAACACCCAAAATAGTAGCAACTAGCATTATATTTATAAAAACTTTATCCTTCTTTCTCTCACATTCTCTCATCATTTCTCTCCTTATGTAACTATTATCATCAACCCCAAATATGTAGAGTAGTTTAAATTGCCGATATAGCCATCAATTTATTTCATGACGAATGTGACTGGAATGAGCTTAGAAATTCTTAATTAATTTTATGGAAAGAGTTCACGCAGCGCAGCGGAGTGGAAGGGTGCCATAAAATTAATTTAGAATTACTTAGCTCATGCAGGGAGCCGAGGAATGAAATAAATTGATGGCTATATCGGCAATTTAAACGGCCTCCTCCTATACAAAGTTAAAAAATTACTTCTTCCTATTAAAATAAACACAAAAACTCAACAATGCTATCAAAACAACAACAATAGGAACATACAAATTTATCCCCGTCTTAGGCAATTCACTCGGAGTAACCTGAGTAGCATTCTCAACCTCTTCCGCAGGTGGTGTCACACTCTCACTTGGAGTAGTAGTTGGTGGAGTAACTGCCTGTTCCTCAACAGCTGTAAACTTAAATTCTTGCTGAGCAATAACACTATCAGAATTATCTCTATCAATCAATTTAAGAGTAATAGTATAATCCCCAGCCTCACTAAATACACCTCTTACATTTAAGACCTGAGAAAAATCTTTCCCACCTATTTTATAACCTTGAGCATCACCCCAACCGCTCTGAATAATATCATGTTCTAATAAAGCTTGGTCTGTTGCCAACAATTTCACACTTGCACCAGTTGGTGTTATTGCCTCTGCAACTAATCTTGCATGTTCATGATAACGTCCCATTGATGAAGAATAAGAAAGAATCATCTCCTTTTCTTCTCCTTTAACAATATCTCCAGTGTGTTCTAACTTTAATGTATAATCTACATATTGTGGTTCCACTGTCACATTTTTTACAATTGGAGTTGTAATATCATCATAAGTAACAGACGCATCTGCATTTGCCATCCCTTCCGCTGTTAAAGAAAACTCTGTTGGATTTGATGTTGTAATATCTGATTTTGCCCTAAATGTGACACTTACATTAGTTCTTGGGTTTGTACCACCTGTTGAATCAAAATAAGTTACTTTTACTTTATCACCTGTATCATTAGCAGTTCCACCTTCTACTGATACATATTCAAATATAGCATCATCATAAGCAAAATCTACTGTATATGCTCCTAAATTTTCGCCAAAATTCATTGTTACTTTTACTTCTTCGCCTGGATGCACTAATGTTTTATCTGTATCTACACTAACTGAAGTTAATGCTGCAGCATAAGTCTTTCCTGTAAATATAACTAAAGTTAATAGTAATATTATTGTTATTGTGCTAATTATTTTTTTCATTGAAAAAATCCTCCTTTTTTGTTTTTATATTTTTATTATGTGATTTTTTCTTTTAGATATTTTAGTAATTTTTTCAATGTTTTTAAATTTTGTTTTTTAAACACAAAAAAACAGAACTAAGTATATCTTAATTCCGTTTAGTAAAATTATATTTAAAAACTAATCCACTTTACTTTCATCTTTTTGATTTTTTAACAAATCTCTAATTTCTTCTAGTAAAAGCACTTGTTCATCTTTTTTCTTTTCAACTTTAGGTTCTTCTTTTTTACTTATTTTTTCAATAAATTTAACAAGAAAGAAAATACAAACTGCTATAATCAAAAAATCAATTATATTTTGAATAAATACACCATATGTTATAGTTGACTCTCCCACTTTAACACTTAAGCCTGAAAAATCAATTCCTCCAATTATGATACCAATAATAGGCATCAAAATATCATTTACAATTGATGTAACTATTTTTCCAAATGCTGAACCGATAATAACACCTACAGCAAGTTCAACTACATTACCTCTAGAAATAAAATCTTTAAATTCAGTTAGTACTTTATTACTTTTTTTGATTATTTCATCTTTTTTTACATTTTTCTTCTTCATTTTTTGCCTCCAAAATTTTTGCAATTACTTGTTATTATAACTTATATTATATCTGATTTTCTAGGCATTACTATTGCAGCAATGATATATGCAATTATACCACATCCTGCACAAGCTGTAAATAATATCCATGCAAGTCTGATAATTGTTGGATCTATATCAAAAAATTCTGCAATTCCTCCACATACTCCATCTAATTTTTTTCCTTGTTCTATTTTATATAATCTCTTTTTCATTATTTTCTCCTTTATAATATTTCTATTTTTAATCTCCTACTTTTATATCTCCGCAATCTCCTTCAATTTTTAGTGTTATTTCAGAATGTCTATTATTTGTATTTACATTAACATCTCCTAAATCTGTTTTTGCATCAATATAAATATCATTTGTTTCTTTAATTTTTACATTTCCATAATCTGACTTGATATATGAATTTTCAGTTATTTGAACTTTATCTATTTTTATATTTCCACAATCTGATTCAATTGTAAATTTATTTAAAATTTCTGCTATTTCAACATTCCCATAACTGTTTTCAATTGAAGTATTTTTTACTTTTCCTAATTTTACATTTCCACAATCTTCTTTTATATTTATTGTTGCATTTTCTAAATCTATTATTTCTATATCACCATAATCTGCATCTATATTAATTTCTTTAGAATAATCTTTTGGTATATAAATAATTATGTCATTTATGTAAAAATTGAAGCCTATGCTTACATTTTTATATTCAGAATAATCTACTTTTAATTTATTCTCTTCTAAACTCACTTTTAATTCATCATTATTTTGTCCATATACTACAACTCTTATTTTACCATCTGTACTGTCCTTAAAGTTTATATTTCCAGCAGTTGATAATATTTCCAAATTATCTATTGAATCTAATTCATAACTATTATCAAATATTATATTACTACTTTTTGTTCCTAAATTTTTAAAACCTAATTGAAAATTTAATTTACCACTTAAACTTAAATATAAAAAAACTATTAACCCAGTGATTATAATTAATAAAATTATTATTAAAGTTATTATTAATCCTTTATTCTTCATCTGTCTTTCCCTCCTTGTCTTTTAGCATAAATAATAATTTAATAATTTGACATATTAAACCATCAATTATAAAAATTACCCAAGTTATATACCAAGCCATTGTAGCAAAACTAACTATAAAATAAATTATTGTACAAATAGCTCCTACTATACCATTTATTTGTTTAATAATTTCTGTCTCTTTCTTTTCTTCTTTACTTTTTTCAAATTTAGGTATAGACATATAATGTTTTATTATTCTTGCTGTAGCCCAAGCTATCATACATAAAAATAGTGCTGTTGCAACAATAGGATTCATTTGCAATACTGGAATTGCTACTATTAAAATAGCAACTGCTGCTATATAAATAAAAACTGATGTACTTACTACTTCTGCTGATTTTTTTCTTACTTCTTCTTTTGTAGGAGCTTTTTCTTGCTCTACTTCTTGTTCTTCAACTTTCGTGTTATTTTCTTCTGGTTTCCTTCCTGTTAATAATTCCTCTGTACTTATTTCAAATAACTCACATAATGGTAATATTTTATCAAAGTCTGGTGTGCTTTGATTTGTTTCCCATTTAGATACTGTTTGTCTTGTTACATTTAATTTGTCTGCAACGTCTTCTTGAGATAAATTTTTTTCTTTTCTTAGTTTAAATAATGTTTCTCCAAAATTCATTTAAAACACCTTTCCTTTCTAGCTAAAATTATACCGTTTTTTTTAGTTGCTTTCTACCAATTTGAGTTGGAAATTTGTCAACTAAGATTAACATTTGCCTATTTTTAGGCATTTTGAAGAACTTTCATTTTAACTCTTATGTTTATTATTCATATCATTACTATATCATATTTTTATATTTTTCTCAATGTCATTTAATAAATATTAAACTTGTAATTTATTTTTTCTTTTTAAAAATAAGAATAACACTATAGAAATAATAATTAATAAAAATTGTAATATAATTATTGGCCAGCCAATCCAAATATATAATATAAAAGTTTTTATAAATGCATTTATGCCCTATACTTCAGTTCCTCTAAAATCAAAAACAAAACCAACTATCATATTCTTTATTGCAATTATTAATGTATAAATAAATGGAATTATAGCTAATATTAATAATAAAATTATTATACCAGTTATAATTGCATTCTTTCTTTTTTTCATATTCAGCTCCTTTATTTGTGTAAATAAGTTCTTGTAAGATTATTTGAATTTTTTCTGTTCTTTCATTTTTAAAAATCCATTTTCTATATAAAATTTATTTCTATATACTATATTAAACATTACAATTTGATACATCATACTAACAAGTTGACCTATATATGTACAAAATGGTGTTGGCAAAAATGATGATACTATCCTTATAATTTTCTCTATACCTTGATTAAAAGTAGTTATTTTCGGTGAGAAATTAACTTGACAATATTGTTGTTTTATCCATACAGTTGGTATCAAAATCATATCAAATATCTGAATTCCTACAAAAATTGCTACTAACCATAATTCTGGTTGATAATAAAAATTCAAAGCAGCTCCCATAATCAAAGTTGATATAATTAATAATAATACTAAGATATGTGCATTTTTTCTACTTTCTTTATACTTTAGTTCATCTTTACTTGAATCAATTGTAGCTGCTGTTATAACAGCATAACTCATATCCCATTGTGCATCTGTTATTAAAGTTTCAAAATTTATTGCAGCTAAATATATTGCTCCATATTCAAATGTATTTCTAAATCCAATAAAATAAATTATAAACATGCCCAATCTATCTAAAATATCATTAGAAACGTATTTCATATTATTTATTATATCAAATTCAAATTTAAATTTTTTAACATTATTAACTAATATAAATAATATTATAATTGAGTCTATTAATATTGTTATAGTAACTGATAGTTCTTGTTTTTTTGTTATGACTGATAAAAGTATGATTAATATAATATTTACTATATTGAAAAATATGGTTAATCTATTTGATTTTTTAGTTTCATCTAAATAGTATAGTTTTTGACATACTAATTGTAGTATCATTTGCAAATACATTAATATAAAAGAATATATACAAAATGTTTTATAAATATCTATATCCATGCTCATAAATTCTATATATTTATTAACATTAAAACTTAGCAGAAGCGTTACTAAAAATCCTATAAACCCCCCTAATATAATATTAGAATCAACCAAGTTATTTCTATCGCTTTTTGTGGCATTAATATTAGCTCCAGATCCAAATATTGATACTAATAATGTTGTAATAAATTGGATTGGATAAGTTAATGTAAATACATTTGTAATATCTTTGTTTACTACTATTCCTAATAAAACCCACATAACTATTGGTAATGTTGACATTAATAGTGTATCTAAACTTATTCGTAATAATCTTTTCATTTTTTTCTCCATTATATTATTTCAATTTTTTTATTATTGTTTTACTTGTTTCCAATTCTAACATAACAAAAAAAAATTTACAACAGCCAAAATCATTCTAATTAATAAAAGCAACCGCTTGCAAGCAGTTGCTTTTATTAATTAGAATGGAAATTACATATGAAATTTTCTTATTATAGCTTCTTTTACATCTTTATAGCATAAAATCAAGCTAAGTAATAGATTTAAAATAGATATTATAATTGCAATCTTGCTTAACAATTCTATTTCTATCAGCTTTTTTATAATTAAAATAATTGTCATTAAACTTATTAAAACAATAATTAATTGATAAATTGCATATTTTATATATTCTTTGTGATTTACTATTGTAAGTATTAACATTATAATATTAGCTACAATTAATATAATTGGAATTGCAATATTAATAGACCATCCTTTAAAACCTGTCTTCTCATCTATATATAATATAACTGATGATATCAATATTATTTGTACTAATACGTGTCCTGCTATATTAGTACCTTTTTTTATAGAATACATTACTGTCATCCATATGTATATAATACCACAATTAGCGAGTGCGGACCAAGGAATTCTAGGGCTTGTTAATTTATTAATTGTAATTAATATTATTGCTATTATTATTGAAACAATTAATAATAATTTTAATATTTTCTCACTTTTTCTACTACTTAGTTTCTGAGGATATATCATCTAAAACACCATTACTTTCTATGCTTACATTTATTCCTCTATTCTTTAAAAACATATAAAATCCTTTTTCTATTTTATTATTATTTAATATTGAAGTAAATGTAAATACAATTTTATTTTCAAATGTACAACTTGAACATTTTATTTTTTCAACTGACTCAGGAGCAATTAACATCAAAAAGTAATCTATATATTTTTTATAATCTCCTATAATACCGATTCTTCCTATATTAGAATACGTAATTGTTGTATGTTTTCTTATTTCTATATAGCTAAGTCTAACTAATATGTTTTTTAATATTAATGGTATTGGTTTTATAAAAACATGATTTCCTAATTTCACATTAGCAGACATTGTTTTCATTATTTCTTCTTTTGTTAATCTATATTTAAATTCATTTTTTACAAATTCAATTATTTTATCAAAAGAATCTAATTTTTCTTCGTTTACTTGTGCTACTAATGTCATATAAGAAAAAAAGTTAGACATAGTTTTGGATGGAAAATATTTTTTTAAATTTACTGGTATGCATATTTTTATTGGTTTTTTTCCTTTATTTTCTATATAATTTTCATTATATATTACATACATTAAAACAGCTGTTAAATATTGTGTAATTGTTGCACCATATTGTTCACTTTCTTTTTTTAATTCTTCTAAATTAATTATTTCATGTATTACACTAATTGCTCCTAATTTTAATTTTTTACCCTTTATTTCATATGCCCTTTTTCCTGATTCATTTGATTTGGATTTTTTGTCATAATTTTTTATATAACTATCTTCTGTATCATATTCTATTTTTCTTATCTGTCTATTTTCTTGTTTTAATTCATTTGGATAACACATTTCTAAATAAGTATACACAATTTCTCTAAAAAAAGTTGTACCACTATTTCCATCTGTTAGTGCATGAAATATGTCTATATTTATTTTGTTTTTAAAGTAAGTAACTTTAAATAAATAACCATTATTCTTTTTAGGATTTATATATTTACATGGATAATCTTTTTCTTCTTCTATAACAGGCTTTTTTGTGTTTTGTTCTAGGTAGTACCAAAAAAATCCTGTTTTCATTCTTACTTTAAATGATTGATACCTTTCTAAAGTTTCAATCACTGCTTTTTCCAAAATTTCAGGTTGTATTTCCTCCTTTATCACAACAGATAATCTAAATACTGTGCTGTATTTTTCTCCTGTTGACATAGGAAATATTTTGGCAGTATTATCTAACCTTCTCCATGGTAATTTACTTTTTATATTATTTTTCATTTTCTACCTTTCTACATTTTCTTGTTTTAGATTTTATTATCTATTTATATTTCCTACTTTCCAATAATATCTTTAATTACTTCTCCTGCAATAATTAATCCTGCAACTGATGGAACAAAAGATATACTTCCTGGTACTTGATTTCTAACTGTGCATTTTCTTTTTGTTCCTGGTGGACAAATACATCCATTTTTGCAACTACCTTCCATTGTTTCATCAAGTTTTATAGGTTCTTCTTTTGAATATACGACTTTTAATTTTTTTATTCCTCTTGTTCTTAATTCTTTTCTCATTACTTTTGCCAATGGACATACACTTGTTTTATAAATATCTGTTACTTCAAATCTTGTAGGATCTAATTTATTTCCTGTCCCCATACTTGATATTATAGGAATATTCAATCTATTTGCTCTCATGACAAGTTCTATTTTTGCTGTAACTGTATCTACACTATCAACAATATAATCTACAGTTTCATCTAATATTTCTTTACTTTCTGGCATAAAAAACTCTTGATATGTTTCTACTTTTGCATTTGGATTTATTTCTAAAATTCTTTCTTTTGCAACTTCTACTTTATATTTTCCAATTGTTTTACGAGTTGCAATTATTTGTCTATTCAAATTTGTTAAACAAATCTTGTCATCATCTATCAATATGAAATTTTCCACACCTGCTCTTACTAATCCCTCAACTACAAAAGAACCTACTCCTCCAATTCCAAATATAGCTACTTTTGCTTTATTTAATTCTTCTATTCCATCTTTTCCTATTAATAATTCTGTTCTTGAAAATTGATTTAACATTTTATTTTTTCTCCTTTTATTGCAACGTAAATATTATATCCACTCTTTATATTTATTTATATATATTTTTTTTGCAAAACTTGCTACTATACAATATAAAAATGTTACGCCAAATATCATCCATATATATTTAGCTGCTATAGGTACTAAACCTATGGCGGTTCCTAATGATGTGAATGGCACTAAAATACCAACTATAATTAATAAAATTGATGATATATATACTGCTTTGTTTGCATTACTTTGTATAAATGGCGTTTTTGCAGTTCTTATAATGTGCATTCCAACTAAATTTGAAACTATACTGTATGTGAACCATATTGTTTGAAAATGTGCAACATCTCTTACCATAAACACAAACCAAAGTGATGTAAATACAACTAGATCAAATAATGAACTTACAGGTCCCATAAATAGCATAAATCGTTTTAAACTTTTTATATCTAATTTTTTTGGTTTTTCTAAAAATTCTTTGTCTACATTATCAAAAGGTATTGTCATTTGTCCAAAATCATATATTAATCCCTCAACTAATAATTGAATTGGTGTTTCAGGTAAAAATGGTAAAAATGCACTTGCTATAATTACTGAAACTACTTCACCGAAATTGAAACTTGTAGCCATTTTTATATATTTCATTAAATTTGCAAATGTACGTCTTCCGTTCTGTTACCCCATCTAATAATACATTTAAATCCTTTTCTAGCAAAATAATATCTGCTGATTCTTTAGCTATATCAACCGCTGTATCTACAGAAACTCCAACATCTGAGTTAGTTAATGCAGGGCTATCATTAATTCCATCTCCCATATATCCTACAATATTTCCTGCTTGTTTTAATACCCTTACAATTCTTGCTTTTTGTATTGGAGAAAGTTTTGCAAATATATTATTTTTTTTCTTTAGTAATCTCAATAGTGCCATATCTGAAATTTTATCTATTTTACTTCCCAAAATAATATTATTTGAATTTATTCCTACTTTATTACATACACATCTTGTAACCTCTGCATTATCACCTGTAAGAACCATAACTCTTATTCCTGCTTTATTCAATTTGCTTATCGATTCTTTTGCACTCTCTTTTGGTGGATCTAAAAAGCCAATAAATCCTAATAAAACCATATTTTTTTCATCTGAAACCGCAAAATTTTCTATGTTTTTAATATCATTTTTCTGACATATAGCAACAACTCTTAATCCTTCCTTGTTTAATCCTTTGCTGATTTTTTCTATATTTTCTTTTATCTCTTTCGTTATTGGACTTACTTGACCTTTATAGTCAACCATTGTGCATATATTTAAAATTTCTTCAACAGCCCCTTTAGTAATTAGTTGTTTTTTAGTTCCATCTGTTACAACTACTGATAAACGTCTACGAGAAAAGTCAAATGGTATTTCATCTATTTTTTTATATTTTTCTGCTATGTCTTGCATTTTATTTTCAAATGCTCTTTTTATAACAGCTTCATCAATATTACCTTTTAACCCTGTTTGGAAATAAGAATTTAAAAATGCATGTTTTAAAATCCTTATATCTTCATCTCCATTTATATCTAAATATTTTTCAAGAACAATTCGGTCCTCTGTTAAAGTTCCTGTTTTATCTGTGCATAATATATTCATAGCTCCAAAGTTTTGTATAGCATCTAACTTTTTTACTATAGTTTTCTTTTTAGACATTCTAACCGCACCTTTTGATAGACTTGATGATAAAATAACAGGTAATAATAATGGTGTTATACAAATTGCTATTGCAACTGCAAATGTAAATGCTAATATAATATCATGTTTTTTAACATTTATAATAAATACTAATGGTATCATAATTAGCATGAATTTAATTAATAATCTGCTAATATTTTCTATTCCTTTTTGAAAAGCTGTTTTATCTTTTCCAGAATTTATCGTATGTGCAATTTTACCAAAATACGTAGAATCTCCTGTTTTTATAACAACACCTTTTGCAGAACCTGATATAACATTTGTTCCCATAAAACATATATTATCTAATTCAGCAATATTGTCAATTTCGTTTTCAGAATTTTCTAATTCAACAGCCTTTTTTACACTATCAGATTCACCTGTTAGTGAAGATTGACCTACATACAAGTCTTTGGTTTCAATTATTCTTAAATCGGCAGGTATCATACTTCCTGCTGATAATAAAACAGTATCACCAAAAGCTACATTTTTTATGGGTATTTCTATTTTTTCACCATTTCTTATAACAGTTGCTGTTGTAGCAACCATTTCTTTCAACTTTTGAGCTGCTTTATTTGATCTATATGACTCAAAAAATTCTAACAATGTACTTGCTGCAACTAAAATAGCTATTACTATAATATTAGCATAATTTGGTTCTGATGCTAAATAAATATCTGTATATACTAAGATAATAGAAATCCCTATCAATATACAATTAAATGGTGTAAGCAGACTTTCCAAAAAATAGTTGTACCATTTTTTAGGTTTAGCTTGTTTAATCTCATTTAATCCTAAATTACGAATGTTTTCTTCAGCCTTTTCATTTGAAAGTCCGTTTCTCACTTATTTTGTACTTTTGCAAAAATTCATTTTTTGAAATACTACTATCTTTGCCATACATTTGATATACATCAACATCTTCCTTTAAACTAGACATTTTTATCGTCTCCTATCTTATTTTTTATACATTATTTATATCATATAAATTAAAAAAAGAATAGCTTTTAACACTATTCTTTCAAAATAAATATTTTTTATTCTTACTTTATTTTCTGGTAACTGACGAACATTAGAGAATTTTATCATATTAATTTTAACTTATTATCTGCCTTGCTTATTGTAATTTATATTTCTAATCTCATTTTCTTTTCAAATTCACTAAATCCCATTTTTTTATATAATTTAAAAGCATTTTCATTTGCTGATGTAACATTTAATTCAAATATTTTAGCTCCAATATCTTTACTCCATTTTTTACATTCATTAATTAATTTTGTAGCTATTCCCTGATTCCTATATTGAGAATCCACATATAAACCATCTAACAATGCTATATGAAATATAGTTGGTCCATTATCATCAGTTATGATTTTACAATATGCATAACCTATAATTTCTTTTTTATTATTTTTAGCTGCAAATAAAACATTATTTTTTTCTCTATACTTATTTTCAAAATAACCATTTACAACATAATCATTTTTTAAATTTTTATCGAATTTACTTTCACTGCAAATCAATTTCGTCAATAGTTCATCACATTTAACTGCATCTTCTATATCTTTTACAACTTCTATCTGCATCTTTAACCTCTCCAAAAATTACTAATCGTTGTTAGCATTATATAATAAAAGACTGATAATTTCAACTAACTATCAGCCATATTTATTGCAATTTGTCGCAATACCATAAATTACTTTTTTAAATTCTATATCTTATTTTTTCCTTTTTATTACCAATTTTTCTTATCTTTTGTATGGTCTTGATTTGTTCTTCTTGATACTACAGTTTGGTCAAACCAAGCTACCAACTTCTTCTTCATTAAAATAACTTTGTGCTGTATCAATTAATCTATAACCTACTTTTATTGCATTAAGTACACATTCTTCACACTCATCTTTACTAATTTGATATACTCCAAATCCTGCTTTTGGCATTTTCACATGATTATTTAAAATTACATACTCCATTTTTTTTATTCCTCCTTGACCTTTTTATTATATGATGTTATTATATATGTCGATAGTAGCTATCGGTCAATAGTTTTTTTAATTTTTTTTGGAGTGATTCGTATGTATTCAATGCAGGAAACTTATAAAATGGTTGGAATGAGCTATCAAACTCTAAAATTTTACTGTAATCAAGGCTTAATTCCTAATGTTAAACGAGATAAAAATAATTATAGAGTTTTTGATGATAATGATATTAAATGGATTGAAGGGTTAATTTGTCTAAAAAAATGTGGTATGAGCATAGAAGAAATGAAAGAATTTCTTAACTTATGTCTAAAAGGCGAATCCTCTATTCCTGAAAGAAAAACAATATTAGATATTAAAAAACAAAAATTAATAGAAAATTTAAACCAAATTCAATCAAGTATAGATTATATTGATAAAAAACAAGAATTTTATGATAGTGTTCTTTCTGGAAAAACAAAATATTATAGTAATTTAATAAAAGTTGAAAATGAATAGTCAAAAAAAGATGAAATTTTGTATTTTCATCTTTTTTACTTAATCTATATTAAATATACTCATATTTCTTCCTATTATGAATTAATAATGTACTACTTACTATAAATGACAACAGCTCTGCAACAACTATTGCAAGCCAAATTCCATTAAGTCCTAATATTGCTGGAAGAATAAATATCATAGATGTTTCAAATACTAATGTTCTCATAAAAGATATAATTGCAGATACAGGCCCATTATTTAATGCTGTAAAGAATGATGATGCAAATATATTAAACCAACTAATCAAATATGAAATTGCATATAATCTTATAGCTGTAATTGTCATTTCAAATAATTCTTTATCATAGCTTACAAATATTGAAGCTAGTCCTTTTGATAAAACTTCAGCAGCTAAAGTAAGTATTAAGGCCGCTACTCCAAGTAATTTTAAACTCTTCTTAAATAAGCTCTTTAATTCATCTTTATTTTCCGCACCATAGTGATAACCTATAATTGGTGCTGAGCCTATTCCGTATCCTAAATATGTTCCAGAGAATATAAATCCTACATACATAATAATTCCATAAGCTGATACTCCATTTGCTCCTGCAAATTTCATTAATTGCATATTATATAACATATTTACCAACGAAATAGAAATGTTTGTTAGCATCTCTGATGAGCCATTAGAGCAAGCTTGTAATATTGTTTTTCCATCAAATTTTGCTTTTACTATTCTCAAAGGACTATTATTTTTACAAATAAAGTAAACAAGTGGGATAATACCACCTACAACCTGGCTTATTCCTGTAGCAAAAGCTGCTCCAAACACTCCCATTTTAAAAACATATATAAATAAGAAATCTAAAACCATATTAGTTATACCTGCACAAATAGATATAAGTAATCCCATTTTTGGTTTTTCTGCAACAACAAGAAAACTTTGAAAACAGTTTTGTAATAAAAATGCTATTAATGCTATTAGTAATGTTCTTCCATATGTTACACTATAATTTAATATATCTCCTTCTGCTCCTAATAAAGTGGCAATTGGTTTAATAAAAATAAAGCCAATTATAGTTAATATTAGTCCTGCAATAATTAATAAATATATTAACATTGAAAAATATTCATTTGCTTTTTCTTTTTTTCCTTCTCCTATTGTTTTTGAAACTAATGCGCTTCCTCCAGTTCCAATCATAAAACCATAATAGCAGGCATAATTAAATTTACTGCTGCAAACGCATCACTTCCTACACAATTTGATATAAATATTCCATCTACTACTCCATAAATTGATGTAAATATCATCATAATAATTGTTGGTATTGTAAATTTTATTAATTTTTTATATGTAAAGTGTTCTGATAACTGTATTTTCATCTCTTATTTCCCTCCAAACCAATCTTTTATATATTCTTCTGAAAGACCTGTTTGCTTTGCAATTTCTGTTATAATTTCACGGTCATAATAGGCCATTCCTAATTCATCTGCTAGCCTTTTTCCTACTTCTCTCCCTCCGCTTCCAAATTCTCTGCTGATTGTAATAATCATACTCATAAAAATTCCTCCTCTTTTTAGGGCAAAAAAAGAGCCCCATTATTTTTATAAATAACCGAGCTCACTCGACATCTTATCGACAATATAATTACGATTATATGTCCTCCGATGATCACACTTATGATAATATAGTACAAATTTATGTATTTGTCAACAAAATTTATATTATTATTTTTTCTTATGATAAAAATGCCAAAGGAAAGTTGTATATTGCTATCAGTGCTTTTGAATTACCTGCTTCTTCTACTAATGCTCCATCTACATGAATACTTCCTCTACTATATTACATCTAATCTTTCCATTTAAAACTATCAACAATACTTTTAGCAACATCATCAGTTTCTTCTGACTCTCCAAAAACAGTTTCATGAATCAAAATATATTTGTAATCTCCTACAATATAATATTGCGTCGTTGTAATATTATCAGTTGTTTCTTTAATAATAAAAGTGTAAACAATATATCCATTATTTGTGTCTGAACCATTTGCTTTTATTTCTATATCTTCTTTTCCTGCTATCTGCATTGAAAGTTGATTAAGTATTGCTGTTTTAAATTTTTCATGTTCTGTCTCAGCATATTTATTAGTGCCAGAATTTATAGAAATATTATTGGGTTGTGCTTCTTGTTCTTGTCCTTCTAATACATAAAAGAATTTACTATTTGTAGAATGTTCCTTACTTTCTACCCAATTTTCTGGAACTTCATAGCTTCCAAAACTTTTATTAACAGTATTGTTATTATTATTTTCAACATTTACAATATTGCTTGTTTCTTCTAATTCGTTCTTTAACTTTTCTTCTTGTTTAAAGTCTTGAACTATGAAATATCCTATACCAATTATTATAATTGCAATGATTATTGTTATAATTATAAGAATCTTCTTTTTCATATCTATTATCCCCTTTTATTTTAATATCAACCTAACAATCTTAACTATAGTTAGGAGTATAATCTTCTATAAAATTTTCTATATATATTCTAATTTTATGAATCTAATAATATCATAAAAACAGATAATTATCAAATAACTACACGTGTTTTGATAGTATAATTTTTAAAAATTCATTTTATAATTTTCAATAAATGTTGTATAAAATATTTAACTTATAAATTATGAGATCAAAAAATTATAAGATGTTTGATATGTGTTGGCTGTATATATCTTTTTTAGATTCCAAACATACCAGTTATAGGATCCTTAAATAAACCAATATGAGGTGGAAAAAATGTAAAAATTAAAAAAGATAAATATAATACTAATAAAATGATAATAGGTATTACATTATTACAAGAAATATTTGATTGCATTTTTTGATATGCTACATATTGACCTAATATTACAGCTACAAAAAAGCTACCAATATCTATAATAGCGAAGTTAGTTCCTATTATTCCAGTATATGTATAGAAAAATATTATTGTAAAAGAAATTGCTAAAATAATTCCTAGAACTTTTGCACATAAATAATTAGAAATAGTTTTCCTTGCATAAAAATATAATATAATTGTGCTTATCAACATAGGAAAAAATAATAATTTTAAATGTTCCCATACACTTTCATTTACTGGGCTAAAAGTACCTACTAATACATTATTATTTGACCACTCGAATGTGAAATGTAAAAGTATTCCTAATATTATTATGAAAATAGTACTTATTATTTCAAACTTCAAAATAGGATTTTTTTTAAGCATATATATATCCTCCTCATGGATATATATATGCTTAAATGTTACATTATATTTACATTTTTATTAGCAATTTATATTTTTTAATACTTATTCTTCAACTTCTTCAAATTGAGAATTATACAACTTAGCATAAAATCCTTCTTTAGCTAACAATTCATCATGAGTACCTTGTTCAACAATATCACCATGATCCATAACTAAAATCAAATCCGCATTTTTAATAGTAGACAATCTATGTGCAATAATAAAGCTTGTTCTGCCTTTCATTAAGTTATCCATAGCAGCTTGAATTTGTTGTTCTGTTCTAGTATCTATCGAACTTGTTGCTTCATCTAAAATTAGTATTTTAGGATCTGCTAAAATAACTCTTGCTATTGTAAGTAATTGTTTTTGTCCTGCTGAGATATTGCTTGATTCTTCATTTATCATAGCATCATATCCCTTAGACAATGTTTTTATATAATGATGAACATGTGCTGCTTTTGCGGCCTCAATTACTTCTGAATCTGTAGCTTCTGGTCTACTATATTTTATATTATCTTTTATAGTTCCTCCATATAGCCATGTATCTTGAAGTACCATACCAAACATTTTTCTAAGTTCTCCACGTCTAAAGTCTTTTATATTATGTCCATCTATTAAAATTGCACCACTATTTACATCATAAAATCTCATTAATAGTTTTACCATTGTTGTTTTACCAGCACCTGTTGGTCCAACTATAGCTATTTTTTGACCATCTTTTACTTCACAATTAAAGTCATTTATTATTGTTTTTTCTGGGTTATATCCAAAATGAACATGGTCAAATTTGATATTTCCATTTATTTTCTCTGTCGATACAGGATTTTTAATATCTTCTACTTCTTCTTTTTCCTCTAAAAATTCAAATATTCTCTCTGCTGCTGCTATCATTGATTGTATTGTACTAGATATTTGTGCAACTTGCCCTATTGGTTGTGTGAATTGTTTGTTATATTGTATAAAACTTTGAATATTACCAACTGTAATTCTTCCTTTTACTGCAAAATATCCACCAAGTATTGCTACTAGCACATATCCTATATTTCCAACAAAATTCATTAATGGATGCATTAAACCTGATAAAAATTGAGAACGCCATCCTGATCTATATAATTCTAAATTTTCTTTTTCAAATGCTTTAAATGCTTCTTCTTCTCTTCCAAATACTTTTACTATATTGTGTCCACTATAAACTTCTTCTACTTGACCATTTACATGACCTAAATATTCTTGTTGTTTTACAAAGTATTTTTGAGATTTTCCTATAACCATTTTAAGTATTACTGCTGATACAGGTAATATTAATAAACTAGCAATAGTCATTTCCCAGCTAATTGAAAGCATCATTACAAGTATTCCTATTATTGTACATACTGATGTTATTATTTGTGTTATACTTTGGTTTAGTCCTGTGCTTAATGTATCAACATCATTTGTTATTACTGACAAAACTTCTCCATTTGTTCTTTTATCAAAATATTTCATTGGTAATTTATTTATTTTTTGTGTTAAATCATTTCTAATTTTGTATGTTACATTTTGGGCAACTCCTGCCATAATATAACTTTGTATTAAATTAAATAATGCACTTACTCCATATAGTCCTAAAGCAAATAAAATGATTTTGCCTATTTTTTCAAAGTCTATTCCACCTGTTCCATTTATTTTATTCATTAATCCTGTATAAATTTCTGTTGTAGCATTTCCTAATATTTTAGGTCCTACTATACTAAATATTGTACTTCCTATTGCAAATATAACTACAAATATAATTGCTATTTTGTATTTTGAAAGTGTTCCTGCTAATTTTTTTGTTGTTCCTTTTATATCTTTTGCTTTTTCTGCTGGAGCATGGCCACCATGTGGTCCTCCTCCCATTGGTCCATGTCCTCTCATTTTTGGAGGTTTTTGTGTTGTTTCTTTATTACTCATGTTTATTACCTCCTTCTAAATTTAATTCTTCTTCTGACAATTGTGATAATGCTATTTGTCTATATATTTCATTATTTTTTATTAATTCTTCATGTTTTCCTTTACCTACAACTTTTCCATCTTCTAATACTATAATTTGGTCTGCATTTAATATTGTATTTATTCTTTGTGCTACTATTATCACTGTTTTATCTTTTGTTTTTTTGCTAAGTTCTTGTCTTAAAATACTATCTGTTTTAAAGTCTAATGCTGAAAAACTGTCATCAAATACGAATATTTCTGGGTCTACTGCAATTGCTCTTGCTATTGATAATCTTTGTTTTTGTCCCCCAGATACATTACTTCCACCTTGTGCTATTGGCTCTTGATATTTTAATGGTTTTGACTCTATAAATTCTTCTGCTTGTGCTATTTGTGCTGCTTCTATCATTTGCTCATCTGGCATTTCTGAATTTCCATATTTAATATTTGATTCTATTGTTCCTGAGAATAATATACCTTTTTGTGGAACAAATCCTATTATTTTTCTTAAATCTTTACTTGCTATGTCTTTTATATCAACACCATCAATAAGCAAATTTCCTGATGTTATATCATAAAATCTTGGTATTAAATTAACTATTGTAGATTTACCACTTCCTGTACTTCCTATAATAGCTGTTGTTTCACCTGGTTTTGCTGTAAATGTAATATCACTTAAAACTTCTTCATCACTATCTGGATATTTAAATCCTACATTTTTAAATTCTACTAATCCTTTTTTGTCAGAGTTTAATTGTTTTGGATTTTTACTTTCCTTTATGAATTCATCTGTTTCTAATACTTCATTTATACGGTTAGCAGATACTGATGCTCTTGGAAGTATTATAGATAACATTGATATAAACAAGAAACTCATTACAATTTGCATTGTATATTGTATAAATGCCATCATATTTCCAACTTGCATTGTTCCGTTATCAACACCATGTGATCCAACCCATACAATTAATAAAGAAATACTATTCATTATAAGCATTAATAGTGGCATCATAAAGCTCATTGCTCTATTTACAAATAGATTTGTCTTTGTTAAGTCAATATTTGCAGCATCAAATCTTTTTTCTTCTCTTTTTTCTGTATTAAATGCTCTGATTACTGGTAATCCTGTTAAAATTTCTCTTGCAACTAAGTTTAGTTTATCTATAAGTTTTTGTAACTTTTTGAATTTTGGCATTGCTATAATAAATAATGTTGCTACTACAAATAATATTGCTACAATTGCTACACCTATAATCCAAGCCATTGAATTATCACTTTGTCTTAATACCCTTAAAAATCCTCCAACACCTATTATTGGTGCATATACAACTGTTCTAAATAACATTCCCATTAAACCTTGTATTTGTTGTATATCATTTGTTGAACGTGTTATTAATGATGCTGTACTGTATTCTGAAAATTCTTTATTTGAAAAACTTAGTACTTTTTTAAATACTTTTTCTCTTAAAGTTTTTCCTAGTTTCGCTCCAACTCTCGCAGATAATAACATAATTAATATTGCAGATACCATTATAATTAAAGATATTCCAAGCATTTTTAATCCAGAAATTATTATGTATTTATTTTGTAAATTGTCTGTATTTACTCCTATAGATTTATATTCTTCTTTTACTTGTTGGATTGTTGCTTGTTCTAGTATACTATCTTGCATATCATCTATTTTTTTGTTTATTTCCTCAAGCATTGTATTTAATTGTTCTTCAGGCATTTGTTTGATGATATCTATAAGTTCCATATTTTGCATCATTGCTTTTTGTTGTTCTGGCATATTTGCTGTCATTTGCTCTTTCATTTTAGTTGTTAATTCTTCATCACTTAAATATCCTACTATCATTAATGGTTTAGCAATAACTGCATTTAAATTATCTTTTTCATCCTTAGATAATTTGTTTATTTTATATAATGTTTCATTCTCTAATGCTGGATATTCTTCTACTAATTTTTCATATTCTTTTTCTTCTAAACTGTCTTTTGAAATCTCTTTATATGATGATAATATTGTTTCATCATTTTCTGTAAAAATTAGCATATTATCCATCGTACTTTTTCTAATCATTTCAGGTGATACATCTTCTATACCACCATTTTGGATACCTACATTTACTATTTTTGATGTGTAATCTGGTAATGTTAAATCACATGCGGCTTGAACTACTAGTAATATAACTATCACAATTACTGATAACCATGATTGTTTCAAATTTTTTAGTATTTTTAACATCTCTTTCCTCCTTTTAAAATCCCATATTTTAAAAATTCTATTTGTCTTAAATAATCTTCTCTGGCCTTTTCTTTTGATTCATATTTAAATCTCATAACTATTGCTTTATTAGTTATTGCAAATAAAATTTTCTCAATTATTTCTAAATCGTCTTTTGTTTTTATATTCAAATTGTCTATATTGATTCTTTCTATGCAATCTTTTATTTTTATTGGTCTGTCTTTTATTATATTTTTTGAAAAAAGATAATCTTCACTTGTTTTTATATTTTCAAATATTTTTTTATAAAATTCCACATCTTTATTTTCTGAACAATTATCTACCATAAAGTCATATATTGATATGAAAAATTTAAAAATGTCTCCGTTAGCTTTTTCTAAGTCTTCCTTTATTTTTTCATTCATTTCTTCAAAATGTTTGCTTAAAATAAAACCTAGTAAATCTTCTTTATCTTCAAAATATTGATAAAAACTGCCTCTTGCAATTTCTGCATCTTCTACTATATTTTTTATTGATACCTGTTCTAATGGTACTCTTGCAAATTCTTTTTTTGCTGAAAATATAATTTTTTCTTTCTTTTCTTCAGAAAGTTTTAAAAATGTTTCTTTTGGCATTTTCTCATCCCCTTCTAAAATAGTAATCTTATGGCCAGTAGTCAAAATTACTATTTTGCACCAAAATGACACTGTGTCATATATTATATATGACACAGTGTCATTTGTCAATACCTTTATTTCCTTTTCCTAAATATGTATTATAAAATTTCTCTTAACTCTTCTAATTTAGAAATTGTATAATATTTCTCGTTTTTTTCTTTATTGTTAGGAGTATAATGTACTGCTTTAAGACCACAATTTAATGCGCCTTTTATATCTCTTTCTAAATTATCTCCTATCATTATGCATTCTTCTGGTTTGCTTGTTCCTATTGCTTGCATAAATGCTTCTTTAAATGGTTTCCTTTTTGTTTTTTCTGCTGAATATACATTTGTAAAATATTTTAAAATATCTAATTTTTCTAATCTCTCTTTTTGTTGGTCTGCATACCAATCAGTTAAAATTACTAATTCATATTTTGATTTTAAATATTCTAGTGTTTCTATTATTTTTGAATCCATTTTATCTGGTACACAATTTGCCCATTTATCGGTAAGATTATATATGAACTCTTTAGGATATTGTTTTTGTGTGTATTTATTTATATATTCTAACATTAGCTTTCTATCAAAAATATAATATTCGTTTTCATATTCATCTAATGCTTCTAAGATTCTATTATAATCTTCATCTGTATATTCTATACCTAATTCTTCTAAAACATTATTTATTTTTTTATAATATTCATCTTTCCACATAACTAAAGTATTATCTATATCAAATATAACTCTTTTTATCATTATTACTCCTTACCATATTACATTTTTCTGAACACACCGCAAACTTTTCCTAAAATTTCGCATGTTGGAACTATTATTGGATCCATTGTGCTGTTTTCTGGTTGTAGTCTAATATGGTCTTTTTCCTTATAGAATGTTTTTACTGTTGCTTCATCTTCTATTAATGCTACAACTATTTCTCCATTTCTTGCATCATTTTGTTTTTTTATTAATATATAATCTCCATCTAGAATTCCTGCTTCTATCATGCTTTCTCCTCTAACTGTAAGCATGAAGCAGTCTGAATTTCCTACAAAATCTATTGGAATTGGGAATGTATCTGTTACATTTTCTACCGCTAAAATTGGAGCTCCAGCTGTTATCCTTCCTACTACTGGTACGTCAACTAATTCTTTTTGTGTATAGAAATCTTTTGTTGATGTCTTTTTTGTTTCTCCATCTGTTCCTTTTAATAATCTTAAAGTTCTTCCTTTTTTATCTTGTTTTTTAATATAACCTTTATCTTCTAATCTCTCTAAATATCCATGTACTGTTGCTGTTGAACTTAATCCTACAGCTTTACCTATTTCTCTTACTGATGGTGGGTATCCTACTGTCATTATTTGTTTTTCAATATATCTTAATATTGATTTCTCTCTACTATTTAATTCAGGTCTCTTTCTTGGCATATATATCACTCCATTTTTTATTTTTTTATATAGTATCATACAAACAAAAAAATGTCAAACATAATTTTGCTTTTTTGTAATTTTTTTTAGCAGAGCTCTTACACTCTGCTTTTTGTTTATTTATATCTTTTTCCTTTTGAACGTTTTTTCTTTTTAGGTGTTTCTTCATAAAAATCTTCTACTTCATCTTCTTGTTCTACATCATCAAATTCGTCTGAATCAAAATTGTCCATTATATTGTAATATGGCATTGAAGAATCGTCATCTTTTTTTCGTTTTTTTACTATAACTACTATAATTACTATTATAATAACTAAGCTTACTCCTCCGATTACTGCATATAATATGGTGTTTTGTTCTTGTCCTGCTTGATTTTCAACAATTTCTTCTGATGCTAATACTTTATTTACTATTATTTGATATGCTATTGTTTCCTCATCGTCTTTATTTTTTACTATAATTGTAATTATATTTTCTCCTTCTTGTAAATTTTCATTTCCTGTTATTTCTATATTTGCACCTTCTTCTGTTGCTAATGCTGTTAAGTCTAATTTTTGTAAATCTTCTTTTAATTCAATTTTATATTCATATACATCTGCTTGAAATTCTGGTTGTAAATTTATTCCGTCTATTGTTAATTCCTTTAATCCAAATGTTGTTGATGTTGTTTCTTCTTCCTCTTGTTCTTCTTTTTCCTCTTCTTCATCATCTTCTTTTTTTGCATCTCTAGTTATATTAATTGTGTATGTTTTGGTTGTTTCTTCATCTTCTGCTGTAACCGTTACATTTACTGTATTTGCTCCTTCTGCTAATTTTTTTGTTCCTGTTCCTGATATTGTTTGTCCACTATGACCTTTGTTAGCATATACTTCTACTGATTCTACATCATTTGGTACTGTGACTGAATATGATGTTTTTGATGGTGTAAATCCTGAGAAGTCATTTGGTCTTATTCCTAGGTTTGAAAGTGTTGCTATATTTGATTTTGTGTCTGTTGAATTAGTACTATTTTCTGTCTCGGAATTGCTATTTATATTCGATTCACTTCCATTTGACGATACTTTTGTAACATTTATTGTTTTTGAATTAAAATTCCTTATTGTACTACCATCACTTGCTTCTGTCACACTCCCTTCTAGTGTTATTGTTAAATTTCCTTCTGATGTTGGCTTATAAGTTCCTGAAAAAGATATTGCTTTATTTCCTTGTACATTTTCAAACTCGTTACTAGAAGCTATTGTTGTTCCATTAACTTTTAAATTTAAATTCCATTGAACAGCACTCCCAGAAACTGAAATGTTTACTGGTGTATTGGCTTCCACTGTACTATCGCATTGTATAGATGCATTTGCAGCATTACTATAATTTTTTATGTTAAATACTATTATTATTGCAAATATTATACTAACTATTTTTTTTGTCATTTTTCCTCCTTATAAACAAATATTAGATACTCCTAATATTTGTTTTTTTAAAATAAATGTATCTCCTGTATCTAATGAATTATCACTATTTACATCTGCTGCTATTTTGTAATATTTATTACTAAAATTTTTCACATTTAACACAACACATTTCAAAATGTAAGTATCTCCTGTATCAACTTCTCCATCTCCATTGCAATCACCTTTTTTTACAACTATATATTGATCTTCTACTATAAATCCTGTAGCCATTGAATCATTTTCGCCATTAAGAAAACTTCCATCTGCTTTTGTTATTTTTGTAGGACCTCCAAAAGTTTCTAATATATCGCTCGCAATTGCATCTGGAGTAACCATTATGATTCTTTTATCTTTATCAACATTTACTTTGTTCGTATTTGTTAATGTATTATCTGAGGTATTTTGATTATTGCTATTAGAATTGTCCCCACTTACAGGCACTAAATACAATTTATACGCACTCTCACTTTCATAAGTTTCTCTAGCCGCATAACCTTCTGTTCCATTAGATTTTCTTACCTTATCCCAATAAGTACCATTAACTTTAGAAGTTGCCTTTTCTATTCTTGTAACAATTTCATCTTTATATAAATATCCAACAGTTGTATCTCCATTTGGATTATTTCTTATTCTTAATGAACTATCTACATTTACCTTTACTAAATCTATTTCTGTAGAACTTGTTCCATTTGAATCTGGTCTACTACAAATATCTGTAGGCATATTTTCATATACAGGTATTATAAATGTATGTTTAGATGCCATTATATTTGTATTTATATATGTATTTCTTAAAGTTGTTCCTTCACTTTGAGCTGCTAAGATATTTTGCATATATTGATTTGAATATAAACCATTAGTTGCAGCTACATCAAATTTTTGCAAATATAAAGTATTTTGTCCTTTTTGTATGTATTGACTAGCTAAAAAACTAATACCTCCATTTATTGACGCTTCTAAACTTGTCCATCCTTTCTTTTGTGCATATGCAAGAGCATTTGTTAAAATTTCTGATGTTGAATTTCCTGATGCTGCTATATTAAATGCATTATAATATCCTGCATATTGTCCATTATATCCACTTCCAGATGTTAACACTGTCCCAGATGCTCCTTGTTCTTGTATTAATCTTGCCGCTATATAATAACAATTTACATTATTATTTGTTGCTGCATCTATTATCCCTTGTTCATGTCCTGAAAGAAATGTTCCACTTGTCATAGTTCTTAAAATATTTATATCACATCCTGCATTTGTTAGCTCTTCAAATTGAAAAATATCTGATTCATTGATTGATACTCTTGGGTCCATCATATATTTTATAGCTTGTTCTGATACGCATCTCCAACTTCCATTATCATATGCTCTATCCCCACATATTGGGCAAAGCCATGCACCTTGGTAGTTTGATGTTTTGTATACTAAATTTTTTGGTGAGCCTCCATGCCCTGTAAATTCATTTGCTATAACTTCATTCCAATCTAACCCAGTATAAAGTACTTTAAATGTCCAATTTGGATATTTGCTTTGTAACGTCTTTATCTTATCTTTTATTCCTGGATATTTTGAGTTATCTATTCCATCTATATTTGTGCTTATACTTTGTGTAACCGCGTATGTTTTATTTTGATAAATTATTGATATTAAAATATTTAGTAATATTGCTAGAATTAAGACTGATGATAATATTTTTATTATTTTTTGCATTTGTTTTTCCTCCAACTCTTTAGTTTTTCATATATTTATCTTTTTTGATACTTTTTTCCATTTTTCGATATTATATCATTGCGTTTTTTTTAAGTCAATCGATTTGCTTAATGTAATATAATTGTAAAATAATTGGAAGAAAAACAAATGAGTAGTCTTTTATTCAAAAACTACTCATTATATAATTATTTTTATCTTTCAAATTCTCTCTGCTCTAGCTCATATCTTAAAGTCTCTAAAGCTCTTTTTCTTGCACTTATCTCATTTTTTTCTTCTGGTAATAACTCTGCCAATGTTTTTCCATTTTCTAATTCAAATATTTCATCAAAGCCAAATCCATTATCTCCTTTAACATTTTCTGCAACATACCCTTCTATATTTGCTACTGCTGAAAATGTATTATTTCCATCTGAAATAGCCATAGCTGTAACGAATTTTATTTTTCTTTTTTCTTTTGGAACATCTTTTAATTTTTCAATAATCGCTAGATTCCTTTCTCTATCTGTTCCTTTATGCCATCTTTTTGTATATACTCCTGGAAATCCGTTTAAATATTCTATTTCGATTCCAGAGTCGTCTGCTATGCACATTTTTCCTTCCAATTCTTTTGCTATTGTTTTAGCTTTTTTTATTGCATTTCCTATAAATGTTTCTTGATCTTCTTCGACATCTATTTCTATTCCAATTTCTTGCATTGGTGTTATTTTATATTCTTTTAATATTTCTTGTGCTTCTTTTATTTTTCCTTTATTTCCTGAAGCAATTACTATTTCTTTATTCATTTTTTATTTTCTATGCTAGATTTTAATATCTAACATATCTCCTTTCTTAATTTTTATAACTTATATAATTATATATTCTTACAGTATTATTAGTTTGATTACTGCATCCACACTTGCCATAAACCTACTCTTTTGGTGCCGCTACTGTAGTTATTTACAGCTCTTGCTCTCTTAACTTTTTTCCCTTTTAAGGTTCTAAATATCAACTTTAATCATAACTTTACTTGAAAGTAAACAAGGGGCACAACTTTTAATATTGTACTCCTTGCTATAATTACTTATATTCTCTGACATAATTTTCAAAGAATCCTCTTGCTGTATTAGGAGATGATTTTAACCATTTTTTTACTTCTTCAATTTTTTGGTCTTCTGTTTTTTCTTTAAATTGTCCAGGCTCATAATCTATTCCTAATTCGTTTGCACATTTTTTAAGAAGTTTTTCTACTTCCTCTAATGGTATACAAGAAATCTCATCACTTGTAGGAAGTTCTTCATTATAATGTCTGTTTGTGTTGATAGAATTAAATAAGTCTTTTCCCATAAATTTTCTCCTTAACAAATCTGTTTACGAGTTACTTATGTCCTTCCATTCAGAATAAGCATTTAATTGAGTTTCTTTTAGAAAGTCTTTTAAATAATTCGATAACCTATTTTATCACATTTTTATATGAATTTCTAGTATTTTCAGTTATTTTTTATGATATAACCTCATAAATTTAAAATACTACTGTGCATTACTATTGCATTAATTTTAATAAAAAAGCAAGTAAAAACAGAGGTTCAAAATCCTCTGTTTTCTTACTCTGGTGCGGATGAAGGGACTCGAACCCCCACGCCGTTGGCACTGGTTCCTAAGACCAGCGCGTCTACCAGTTCCGCCACATCCGCATATCTCTTTGACAATAATTATAATAGCACATTCATACTTTTATTGTCAATACAAATTTTTAATTTTTTCTATTTTGATATAAAAAGTAATACTATTCCTCCCATTATAACAATAATAAACCCTAGAATCTTCAAGCCTGATGACCCTTCATTTTGATCCCCAAAACTAAAAAATCTTTTTGTCAAAATTCTAGCATCATATATTAAAATAACTCCGATTAGTATTATTAATAGCAATAATATTTTTATTATTATATTAATCATATCTATCAACATCCTTTTTATATTTATACATATATAATAATATTTTTTCACAAAAAAGTCAAGAAGGAAACGAAATTCGTTTCCTTCTATCTGTCTTGGAAGTTTTTCATTTCACTGAATCAAGTAGTCATACAATTCTTCAAGAATGTTTGAATCGCTTTGATTAATGCCCCATTTGGTTGGAATTTTAACTTTTTTCAAACTTAATATTAATTCCATGTTTTCCATTTGGAATTTGATTTCCTCTTCTTTGCTTCTTTTGGAATCTTTTTTTAAGTAGTTAAGTTCATTAAGAGTCTGCCATATATTTTCCTTTAATTCTATATCTGGATTATACTTTTTTCTTAATACCATTGCATTCCAAAATTTAAGGCTTTCATCATCTAGCCCTTTTATGGAATTTAATTCCGCAATTACTGATAGCTCTTTTACCATGTAATCTAATACATCTTCAACTGTGAATCCAGTTAATTTCCAATCTTTTGGAATCACCGCCCCCTCTAGGGCGTCTTCTAATTGTTCCAAACACCTTTCATTCGTTCTCTCAAGAAAGTTGTTTTTGCCGTAGTTTTGTCCATTGCATCCAACAGCCTGCATACTTTCTGTACGCATTTTCTCTTCTTGGACTTCTGGACATTCTTTGTTGCTATATCTCCTCCTCATCTTTTTCTGTGTTTTGGAAATTATTTCCTTTAACTTTTCCTCTGGGTGTCTCATTTTTCTAAGCAACATTGTTGATAAAAAAATGGTATGATAATTACCCAGATATTTAATTCTGCTAACCTCCATAAGACAGATTTTGTAAAGTTCCTCTTTCCTCATGTTTTTCTTCCTTTTCTTTCAATGTGCCTCTAATTAGAGGTCTTATTGTGTTTATCTGTTGCAAATTCCAAATTGGACCTAAAGGTATTATATCACATTTTACATAATTTGGCAACCCTGTTTTTCAATCTCATCAAACTTTAATTCTAAAAAAATATGAGTAACATATATTTATATTAAAACAACTATAAATTTGTATGTAAATAAGTAATATCACCTATTTCATACAATAAAATTGGAGGTTAGAATGAAAAAAATAATTGCAAGTTTATTATTTATAATTATGTCAATTCCAGTATATTCGTTCGGACATGATTCAACTAGCTCATACATATGGTCAACTGATATAGATTCAATAGCAGTTAATTCTTCAGATATACTTGAAACAAACTCAGAAATTGAAAATAACAACTCCTTAAATTTAGAAAGTGGTTCAGCAATATTAATTGAACAATCAACAGGTCAAGTACTTTATTCTCATAACGCACATGAACAATTATGTCCAGCATCAGTAACAAAAATAATGAGTATTCTATTGATAATGGAGCAAATTGATAATGGTTCTCTATCTTACTCAGACACTATTAGTTGTTCTGAAACCGCACGTTCTATGGGTGGTTCTCAAATATGGCTAGACCCAAGAGAAACCTTAACAGTTGATGAAATGCTAAAAGCTATTTGTGTTGTATCAGCAAATGATTGTAATGTTCAAAAAAGGCAGGAAAATGAAATTTGTGAACACTCTACAGAAATAGAGTGTTCACTTTTTGCAGGAAACAATTTTAGATGGTTTTTTTTCAAATTTATAATATATATGAATATAATTTTCATACACTTCTATTTTATCAATCAATTCACTTATGTCTTCATTAGATAGAATATCTTTATTTAGATTTTTTAAGATTTCTTTAACTTTCTTTATTTTCGCTATATTTTCATTACTATTCAATTTTTCTTTTTCATTCTCTAAATTTTTTATAATTTCTCTTATGTCTTTTCTTTTTTGAGTTAATTCTTTATATAACTTTTTATAATTTTCTTCTAAAATGCTTTCTTGTAGTCTATCATTATATAGTTTTGTAATTTTGAATCTTAATAAGCCTAATTCTTTATTTAATTCTTTTAATTGAATATTTATTTTTTTAACTTCTATATCATTATATTTTTTCATAAGACTCGTATTTAAATTACTCTTTTTTAAGAATTTAGCAAATTCCTTTTCTATATCTTTAATAATTAAACTTTCTAAATCTTCATATTTATATAAGATATTATTTGAACATAAATATGAAGATTCATTTCTGGAAGGACAATGAACATTTATAAAATTTCTTGACTTTCTTTTTGCCATCCTTTTTTTACACTTACCACAATACATATATTTGGAAAATTTAGCATCTATCCCTTCTTTTCCACTAGCTGTTTTTCCAAATTTATTGTTATCATGAATTTTATTATAAATTTCTTCAGTGATAATAGGTTCATGTGTCTTTTCAGTCGTTATTTGTTCACTTCTTTTTACATAAATTCTTTTTTTACTTTTATAACTAATATTTTGTGTTTTTCCTCTCAGACATTTTCCTGTATATACTTCATTAGCTAATATTCTTGTAATTATTGATCTTGTCCAGACTTTTTTTGTCCTATTTTCTAGTCCTTTTACTTTTAAGTATTCTGCTGGAGTAATAATTTCTTCTTTATTAAATAAATCTGCTATTTGTTTTGCTGTTTTTCCTTCTAATGTTAATTTAAAAATTCTTTTGACATTTATACTAGCTACTTCGTCTATAATTAATTTTCCTTGATTATCTGGATCTTTCATGTAACCATATGGAGCTACATTACAACTATAATATCCATCAAGCATCTTCTTTCTTTTACTTCTTTTGACTCCCTTAGATGTTTCTTTACAAAATAATTCATTAAAAACACCTTTTATTGGTGCAAATTCATTTGCTATTTTATCTTCAAAATTGTCTACTCCGTCTAAAATAGCAATATATCTAATATTATTGTTAGGAAATAATTTTTCTATATATTCTCCCGCTTCAATATAATTTCTTGCAAATCTAGCTAAGTTTTTTGTAATTACTAAATCTATTTCATTTATTTTTAATTCTTGAATCATTTTTTTAAAACCTGGTCTATCAAATGTAGCTCCTGAAACTCCATCATCTACATATTCATAATATTTTTCATAATTAAAATTCTTTTTTATATAGTCGAGGATAATTGCTCTTTGATTAGAAATGCTTTCACTTTCTTCAGTATCACCATCATCTTTACTTAGTCTTAAATATATTGCAACATTACGAACTGATGACTTTTCTAGTCTTTGGATTATCATAATTGAACTATCCTCCTATACAATTTAACTCATAAAAATTAAAGTGAATTAGTACATTTTTATCCTTATCTATTTCAATTTTATTAACTAATTGTTGTACATCTTCTTTTTTTAGCTCATTTTTATTAGCTATCTTTTCAATTACATTTTGTATTTTATCTTCCATTTTTTTATCATCATATTTTTTATCAAATTCTTTGATTTCTTCTTGTGTAATTTCTTTTAATTTTTCTAGTTTATGTCTTTCTTTTATCATATTTTCTGAAAAACATATATAATCTTGTTCTTCTATTAATCCGCCCAATTTATCATTATATAATGTAGAAATCTTTTTGTTTAAAATATTTAATTGAGTATTGATTTGTTCTATCTTTTCTTCTAATTTCCCTTTGTTATTTTGAGATTTTATCAAATTCTCTAATAAGTGTTTATTATTAAAAACATTTGACGTTATATATTCTCTAAATATATTTGATATTTTATTTAATATTTTTTCCTCCAATCTATCATAATTCACATATTGTCTATAACATATTTTGTTAGTTACTTCTCTTGTTGCTGTACTACAAATAATATATCTTCTAATTGTTACTTTATCTTTGTATTTGTCTTTCTTTTTAACAATTTGTAGCTTATTCTGACAATGATAACAATATAGTAACGATTTTAGTAATGGATCTTCTTCTTTTATTTTTTCTCCTATATATTTTTTAAACAAGGATTGAACCATATTCCATGTTTCTATATCAATAATGGCTGGATGATGATTTTCAGTAATAGTATGTTGGCTTTCAGGTAATGTAATCATTTTCTTGCTTTTATAACTAATCTTTTTTCTTTTATTTTGAACAACTGTACCTATATATATTGGATTTGTTAAAATTCTTTTTATTGTTGTATGTCTCCAAATATTAGTAGTATTTGTTATATTGTTTACTACTCCTGTCATGTTCATGGATAAACCTGGCGTAACTACTTTTTCTTTGTTTAATAATTGTGCAATTTGATATGTTCCTTTTCCTCCAATAAACTCTTTAAATATTTTCCTTACTATATCTGCAGTCACTTCATTAATCTTTAGATTCCCTGCTTTATCTATTTTTGTATATCCAAATGGTGCATAACTTGTATAATAGAAGCCTTCTTGTTTTTTTCTATTTTTAGTTTTTTTTATGTTTTTAGATGTTTCTTTAGCATAAAAATCATTCATTATATTTTTAAACGCAACTGTATCACAGTTCTTATCCAAATATGTATCCACATCATCTAATATCGCAATGTAACGAATTTCGTTTTCTGGAAAAAATGTTTCAATATATCTCCCTGTTTCTATGTAATCTCTTCCTAATCTTGCAAGGTTTTTTGTGATTACCATATTTACTTTTCTAGTTTCTATATCTTTAATCATTCTTTTGAAATTTGGTCTATTAAAATTAGTTCCACTATATCCATCATCAATATATTCATCATAAATGTTGTAATTATTTTCTTTCACAAATTCTTTTAATATTTTTCTTTGATTCGTTATACTTTCACTTTCCTCCTTATCTCCATCATCTTTACTTAATCTCATGTATAAAGCTACCGTATAACTTTTATTATCAAAGTTACTCGCTTCCAAATTTCCTCCCTTCTTTGTAATTATCTATGCCTAATTATTACTACATTTATTTCTATATTTAAAGTCAAGAAAAAACTTTAATTAGATTCATTCATTTTTCTTATTATTATGTTTTCAGCAATTGACTGGAAACTTTGTCCATGTTCAGCATAAGTTACAATAATGTTATAATCTTCTTTCTTCTTGTTTTTTTCTTTTGTTTTAATTATGTTTTCACTTTCTTCCATAGCTTTCACCTCAATTAAATCTATGATTAAAAACAAAAGAATATTATAAAAAAGAAGCTTAGTTTTGTACTAAACCTCTACTATACATTTCCTCCACTCTTTCTTTAACTTTTTCCATCTATATTCTCCTTAATACTCAATATCCTAAGTTTTATAGATTATTTTAATTATCTATGCCATATTGTTTTAATAGCCATTTTAAAGGTTCTTCTCCATCTTTTACTTCCTCTACTCTAGATAATAAATCATTATACACATCTTTATTTTTTTTGTATAAATATGTAACCATTAGCTTTCTGTCATCTTTTTTCCCATTATGGATTCTTTTATGACAATTCGGACATAAATTAATAATGTTCTTCGGATTATCTATTATTTCCTTTGGAAATTTTTTATCTTTTCTTCCATTACACTGTTCTATCAAATGGTGTGCTTCATAATAATTCATTCCATTTTCTTTTTGAAATGTATTATGGTTTGCATCTTTTAAGCCTTTGCAATTTTCTAAAGTACATTTAGACATTTTATTCATATCCTCTGCTAATTGTTCAAGACTATAATTTTTATATTTTTTCGAATTACAAGCTTTCTCCAAGTCTTCTATTAATTTTCTTTGATAATACTCTTCTAACTTATTATCGTTATTTTTTTGTAATAAATCTTCTTTTAAATGCTGTTTTCCCTGCAAATTATTTATACCATATTTATTGAATAAAGCTTCTTGTGAAAATTTTTCTTTATCACTATTTACACATAGTGCATTTTCGAATTTTAGTCTTATTGCTGGAATTTTATCTATTTCTCCTTTTAACATTTTTTCTTCTTCCTCAGGAGTTTCACAGTAAAGACAATCTTTCTCTAAGACTCTACATTTAATTAAAATTCTATTAATTCTATCAGGCAAATTCGTGTAATAAATATATACTATATCATCTTCTTCTACTTTTAAATCTCTTTTTACTTTACCATTTTTCCATAAAATTCCTTCATAATCTTTACCTTTATCTTCATTAAGTAATTTATCAAAATCAAACTCTTCAAAATTACCTAAAATCAGATGATGTTTATAATGTTCTTTTTTACCTTTTTTTTCAGTTTCGAATTTTGCTTTACTTATTTTTTTTATATCACTCATAATTATTTCCTTTAAATTTCATTATTTTAAATATTTATCTCTATTTTAAATATTTATCTCTATTTTAAATATTTATCTCTATTTTAAATATTTATTACTTGCATCCTCTATTATTTTAATTATTTCACTTCTTAGATTTATAGGTTTTTTTACTTCTACTAGATCTAAATTTCTCATAGCCCATAGTTTAAATCCAAAAGGATTTACTTTAAGCTTCATTTTAAAACTATCTTTATTGATTGGTGCTATTTCTACATTTTTGCCAAATTTCTCAATTACTTCTCCTAACAAATATTCATTGCATTCCGCTTCTATTTCTACCTCATCACCACTAAATACCTCTACAGATGTATCTGCATATTGTTCTATATCCTTTTCAGATTTACTTATTTTTATTATCTCTGCTAGTTCTTTTAAATTTTTTATTCTATCTAGTCTATAATGATAAAACTCTTTATTTCCATCTTTTATTGCTAACATGTAGAATTGCTGTTTATCATATATTATAGCATAAGGAGAAACTACAGGGGTACTTACAATTTGTTTTTCCACTCTATCTCCTACTATGCAGTATTTCCAATATTCAAATTTAACTTTATTTTTATTCATTATGCTATTTGAAATATCTTCAATGTTTTTTATAACTTCAACATTATTTGTTCTTCCTTTTGGAGAATATACTCTATAATTTTTAATCTTTTCATTTTCATATACATTTTGTAAGTTCTTACATTTTCTTATTATTCCTTTGGCCATTCTCTGTTCGATGAATGTAGAATAGCTAAATGTATCAATAATAGCTCTTATCTCTCCTGGTTCAAAATCTGTTTCTGGATCATTGCTTATGTAATACCCTATTTTGTTATCATTATATGTGCTAATGTCATATCCAAATTTTTGTTGCAAAAGATTAATATTTCTTCTTATTGTTCTTGGATCAATATCTTCTCCATATTCTTCTTTGATTTTTTCTTTAAGTTCTGATATTGATAGTTTATGTTCTTCATCACTGTATTTTTTTAATACATTTAATATGTATAATATGTTTCCATTTTTTTCGTATAAATCCATATTTTAATTCTCCTTTGCATTTTTAAAATAAATAAAATATTTTTAACTTTTCTTTAAGTATATTTAAAACTACATTATCAGATTCTTTACTAATAAGAAATTCATATAACTCATTTCTCGCGATTGGAATTATTTTGTTATCTTTTTCATCTATACATCCATACCCATCTCCTTTCAATCCTGAAAATAAATATATTTTTTCAAATTTATTTTTATCCTTTGCATCATTAAGATAGTCATTATACTTAACAATGTTTTTATTTTTCACTTGGCATGTAATGTGTTTATTTGTATCAGTTTTATTAACTAAATCAAATTCATATTTAATTTCATTTTTTTTACATTGTGATGGATATAAAACATAATCTTTATGTTTTTCAATTATATAAGCATATACTAAATCTTCTAAATCAATAGAAGATAATGTACTTGTAAAATTATCTAAATTTATTTTAATATACGATTTTTTCATTGTATTGTGATATAAATTATATATGAAATGTTTTATTATAGCATTATCATCTGAGTTTGTGGCTATCCTTTGTATAGTAGAATGTCTTCTTTGTGACATTCTGCCTATAATATGTCCTGGAAGATTATTTTTATTAAATTTTTTCCATTCTTCAACTTTACAATACCAACTAAATCTTGAAATAAATTCTATATTACATGGTTCTGCTTTTTCACTTACTTTTCCAATATAATAATTTCCATCTAATAGTCTTGTTATTACATAATCACCAATTTCTATATTTAGAAAATCTCTTAGTGCAGAATCAGCACTTTTATTAAAAAATTTTTTATATAATTCTCTTATTTTATTTTTATCTTTATTGAGTTTTATAAATTCTTTTGCCTTTTTTTGAATATCAAGAAACTTATTATTATCACAATAATTCCATCCCATACCAAATACATTTTGCATATAACATTTTTGTTGAAATTCGCTTATTTCATTCATGGATACAGTATTGTTAAATGGTTTTATAAATGTTATCCAATAATTTTTATTTTTATCATAATTTATATTTTCTCTCATAATTTATCTCCTCTTTTTTATTTCAATAATATAATACCTTGCATTTTCTGCATTTTTATTTTCTATATTTTTAGTATTATTGTCATCAAAAATCTTTTTCCAAATAGTTCCTTATTTCCATTTATAAATTCCTTAATATATTCTCTTAAATTAAGTTTTTCTTCCATATATATTTCTTCCTTTTCCTTTTTTATTTTGCAATCTCTTTCAATCTCTCCCAAACTTTAACCATAGCATAAGTATCTAACTTGCAATAAACTAACAATCCATTTCTTAGTTGTTCTTGCTCTTCTTTAGATTTTCCTTTTAAACTCAGAAATGTCTCAGATGCCTCTCCTCCATTATGTACAACTGGCAAATTATTATAGTCAAGTTCTGGATCATTTGGATATAATGCCGGTAATACTTTCTTTATTGATGCTGAACCTTGCATTTCTTTCATATAAAACTGTCTCCTTTTGAATGGTGGTAAGAAATCAACCATATTACTATTTATTCTTAACAATTCATTTTTCAGATCTGGATATAACTCTGCAAGTTCATTTATTCTTGAATGTTCAAATCCTTTATTATAAACTATAACGCTTCCATTTTCAGGTATGTCTTTAATCATGTTTTCTGCAAAATGTCTTAGAAAATTTTTATCATCTACCTCTGCTAAAAATTCTTTATGCTGTAGTTCTGCATCTTCTTTTTTAATTATATGAAGTGAATATTGAAAAGGTAGTTGTTGATACGGTTTAGTGTTATCATATTCTGGAATAGCTAATTGAAATGTTTCAAAATCTATGAAATATAAAGGATATTTTAGCGAATTTATCAATTCTCTTATAGGTTCAATTTCTATTTTAGGTTCACGATTATTTATTTCAAAATCTATTTGTTCTAAATAAGTTTCATTTAGATTCTCATGTTGCAAATCTTCAAAAGAAATCTTTCCCTCATAATATTTTTCAAACTTTTTATCTGTATGCATTCCACCTTTTATATCAAATACATTTGGCTTAGGTAAGTCTTTGGTACAATATTCCCAGTATTCACAACCATACGGTTTTGTACATTGCATACCTATCACTTCTTTTGGTTCATTGTTTTCATCATGTGTATTCATATATTCATTTATCTGAATAATTCTATCTTTTATTTCTTTTTGTTTTAATACTGCAATTTCAGATATATCTTTAATATTAAATAATTTATCTAGCTCTAATTCTCCATGCTTTACATATTGATTATTTATATAAACTATACTTACTCTTTTAACAAGATATCCTAGATTACTTAGAACATAATATTGATATGCTGCATCATCCAAATAAATATCATGTACTTCTGTCGAGCTTTTTACTTCATATATTTCTACACCATCTTCTGTATTTTTCAAAATATCAACACTGCAAAAATTATGGTTATATTCAAATGAAGCCTCAGTTATAATATTAGGCACTTTTTTTAGTGCCTCTTTTGTATCTGAAATCATTTTTGATAAATCACTATTAAATTCAATATTAACATATTCTCCAAATAGTCCTCTAGCTAATTCTCCAACCATAGTTCCGTTCTTAAAAACAGAATCTTTTGCAGATTGTACTTTTTCTTCTTGTTTATATTTATCCATCCATAATATCTTTTTGCATTGTATTGATTTGCAATATCTTGATTTTGATAAATAAACATTACAAACTATTTTTTCATCAGCCTTATCCATTTATATTACCTCTCTCAAATCATATTAAATATCAAGTATCTTGTAAAGTTGTTTGGTCATATAATGTCTTTACGATTATAATATTATATTTCATCTTTAGTTTAATTTCCTTGATAAGTAAATGTTCCTTCACTTTGTCTATATTGGAATGCATTATTTTTAGTAACATCAAAAGCAGTAAAATCATGTGTATATGAATTACTTGGTTCATATGTACTATGATACTTTGTATAAGTGAATTTTATAATCCAAGATTTTGTTGTATCGTAGTCATCTCCGTTTGAAAAATAAACTTTATATGTCCCCTCAGCTGTATCTGTATATCTTTGATTATATACATTCTTCCAATTGCATATCCATGAGAAAGTTCCATCTTTGTTTATAGTATATGTTCCTCCTGCAGGAGAATCTTGTTGATCACATACATATTTTCCGTATTTTAGAGTATAATTTCCAACCTTTAATCCTTTAGCAGCTTCCTCCTCTGCCTTTCTTTTAGCTTCTTCTTCAGCTTTTTTTTGTTCTTCTTCTTGTTTTTTCTTTACTTCTTCTTCAGCTTTTTTAATTTCGTTTTGTTTATCAGTAATTTCTGTTTCTTTAGTTGCTACTTCTTGTTTTATATTTTCTGTTACTACTTGTTCTTTTGTTTTATAGTCTTTAACCTCTTCAGTTATACTGGCTTTTAACTCTTTGTCTGATAGATTTTCGTTATATTCCATTGTGTCTATATTTACATCTGTTTTTATAAATACTGTATCGAATTTCGAAATTGATAATTTATTTCCATCTACAGTATCAACTGAAATTTCTTCACCTTTCTTAAATGTGTATTCTTTTTGTTCAGTTATTGTATCTTCTGCTTGACTTAAATTTGCTGTGTTTTCACTATTTAACTCATCACTTTTCATTTTTTCTAATTCTGTTATTCTCTCTGATATTTGTGTCTCTATTGGTTTATATATATCTTCTTCTTGGGTTTGTTTATGTAAATACCAATCATATTGTTTTGTCTCAATATTATATAAAAATTCTGCATCTGTTGGTTCTAAGTTTATTATATTATTTACTTCTCCATCATTTATAAAATATATATCTGAATATTGTTTTTCTTCTTTTTCATATTTTACTATCATTATTGGGTTTTCAACCTCTTCTATATCTACAAATCCTATCTTTGAATTATTTTGAATATTATTATTTTCTGAATTTTGAGTAGTATTGCTTTCATTATTTGTTTTTGATTCTTTTAAGAAATTATAATAAGTATTTGCCCATTCCTGTTCTATTGGTTTACTATTTTCATAATGTTCATATGCGAAATATCCTCCTACTGATGCTATTATTATTACTACCATAATAAGTATAGCTATTAATATCTTCTTTTTCACTATTAACTCCCCCTTTACATTTTTATTGATTTATACTATTTTAATTTAGTTGCTTTAACGAATACAGGTTTATAACTTTCATAACTTACAGATACTGAATAATACTCTTCATTTTCTGTATCATAAATTAGTACATATGAAGCACCTACATTGATTAATTGTTCAGAATATCGTAGTGAACCAAACTGACTTTTGGAACTACTTGGAAGTTCAGTAAATTCTTGTCTAGAAGCATCTATAATTGTATATTTAGTATTATCTTTAAATGCTGATTCGATTGTCCTTACATGATACTCACTTGACTCTTCTTCTAACTTATCAATAACGGAATTTAATGTTTCTACCACATCTTTTTTCTTATTGATATTTCCACATCTTGTTATAATAAATAACATAACTATTAATATTGCTATTATTCCTATTCCTAAAATTTTCTTTTTCATAAAAATTCCTCCTTAAAAATTTCTATCTGTGTTTTTAATTTCCTACATAATTATAACTATCTATTTTACTTTTGTTATATCTTGATAAGAAAAATTAATAACATTGTTAAAATATGCTCTTTCTTGCTCTTCTGTAATATCTGTTTTTTGTCCATTTGCATTCCAAACCATATGACTATCATATTCATATGTTCCGTCATAAACATTATAAGAACCTCTATCATGTCCTACTACTTTTGATTCTACAAGATTATTATTATTTAATTTATAAAATCCATAAATTCCTGTAACAGTATTAGGTCTTGTTTCACTATATACAATTTCTTTTTCATTTTTTTCATAGCGAATTCCTGCATAATTATATATAAGTTTTACTTTAACAACAGTTTTACTCGATTGATTATAAGTATAAATTGCATCTGTTTTCCATTCTTCAGTAACTCCACCTGCTACGCAGTCGATTATTAACTCAGGTATTCCATCTTTGTTTATGTCAAAAATACAATAACCCACATTTTGAAGTGTATTACTATTTAATCCTTGTAAATGTTCTTTATAATCATTTATATATTTTTGTTCTAAAATATATTTTTTATATGCTTTGATTACCTCCGAGTCTGTATCCACAGAAAGACTTCCTACCACGCCATTTTCTGTACCAGTATTAACTTGAACATTTGAGTTATTTGAGTTACTTGAGCTACTCGAGTTATTAACAGTAGTACTATTTTGTTGAATATTTTGCTGTGTGTTCGTCGTATCTTGTTCTTTTTCATCATCTGTCCAATCAACTTCCGATTCAATTTTAAATACTGGATATTTTATTTCCTTTAAATCTACTTTGTACTCTGCTTTAAAAAATAAAGCATCGACCGAACAATCTAATTTAACTTTCAAATATATTCCTAGTTCAATCTTTGCAGATATACCAGAATCTATATCATTAGTTTCTTTAGTATATTTAAATTTAGCCGTTGCAAAGTATTCATTATATGCTCCAAATTCTAGCCCTACTCCAGCATGTGCTAAATCTTTATTTATTATACTTATTCCTCCATCTAAACCTATTCCTATTTTTATTTCAGCTTTACCTACAACAGAAATTTCTTGTGAAGATGTTGTTTGGCTAGCATTTTGATATGCTTTTTTCTCATTCTTGTTCATTACAAAACCTGCATGTTGTACTGTTTCTATTTGTCCTGTATATTTCAAATTTATTTGTAGTGATAATTGCGTTTGAAAATATATATCAAAATAAACATTTATTCCTGGAATACCGGTTGGTACTTCAATTGCTCCAATATCTATTGAATTTTCGGAAACATCTGGTACTTCTTTTTGTAATTTTTGTACAATTTCTTGAACGGATTTACTATATTCTTCATCACTGATATCTGATATTCCCTTTAAATATTCATTTCCAGATTCTAATTCTACTTCAATTTCAGTTTTTGTTTTTACAGCCATATCATAGTTCATAGAAAAATCTTTTTCGACATCTACAATATAATCAGTTGAAATTTTATATGATACTTTTATAACTAAATCATGTTGTTTTAGAGAATCTAGTCCCAGTTTTTTTTCTCCATCTGCTTTAAATTTTAATTCAATCTCAATTCCTATCTCTTCTCCATCTGTTACTAAAGATATCTTAGGATCTTCTACTGCAGCATATACTTCTGTTGCTAAAAATTTATACAGAGCAGATTCTTTTATACTCTTTTCAATTTCTACTTCTGCATTTTCATTTATTTTTAAATTATTAAAATCAACTTTGCCTTCTTTATATAAGTCCACACTATTATATATTTCCGATAATTCCGGTTTCACAACTGTTGCAATTTCTCCATCTATATTGGATATTTTATATGCATTATTAATATTATCTCCATCTTTAACCAAAATTACTTGTCCTTCTTTTAAATTTTCATTTTGGATTTTTAATTTTGTTTCATCTTCTATCTGAATATTTTTATTATCAACAGTAACTACATCATCTGCCATTTTATATTCTGATTTTTGATTTTCCTTAATTTTAAATTCAATCTTTTTAACTTCTTTTAAAACATCATCTGCAAAATTAGCAGTGTATAACTCTAATTGATATGTTTCACCCTTTGTGTATTTTTTATTTGCCTGTATATATTTCTTTCCATTGTATTCTACAATGCTACTTTCAACTGTTTCATTATTGGAATTTGTAAGTTTATATGAATTTAAATCACCACCATCAATTGCGAATTTAATATCAGGTTCAGCCTTAGGAATATAATATGTTCCATCATCAAAAACAGCATAATATATGGCAGCATTTTGTGCATTATTGGTATTATTTTTACTTTTTAAATAAAAAAATACTCCTGAAGATGTTCCAATTGCTATAATTATTAAAAATAATATAAAAAATACAATTTTCGTACTTTTCATTTTTGAAATATTTTCTTTTTTCTTATTTTCCATTTTTAATCTTATTCCTTCCCTGCTTCCGCTACCAATACGCCTATTGAAGTCACAAATCTTTAGTTCACAAAATCACATATAAAATATACATTTTAATTATTAAATCTATGAGCAATTATCTCAAAAAAAATTTTATTCTTCGACATTTTCTCTTAAAATTTTCATTTTCAATTATTATATCAAAAAAAATTTTAAATGTATATATTTAAAAAATTTATTTATAATTAATTACAACCTTATTATTTATTGCTATTACTATATTTCTTCAATTCCTGTAACTACTGAACGCTCTAAGACTGCGTAGTAGCTATGGCTGAACATATCGCAGGTTCAGAAGAAGCATTTGTTCAAATGATGAATGACAAAGCAAAAGAATTAGGTATGAATGACACGACATTTAAAAATTGTCATGGCATCGACGAAGATGGTCATATTACATCTAGCTATGATATTGCTTTAATGTCTCGAGAACTTTTATCAAAACACCCTGATATTACAAAATACACAACAATATGGATGGATAGTTTAAGAGATGGCAAATCACAATTGGTTAATACTAATAAATTAATTAGAACATATAAAGGAATTACAGGATTAAAAACAGGATCAACTTCACTTGCATTATATAATTTATCAGCAAGTGCCACACGAAATGATTTATCTTTAATTGCAGTAATTATGAAAGCACCCTCTACTAAAGTAAGATTTGAAGAAGCACAAAAATTACTCGATTATGGATTTAATAAATTCTCTTTTAAAAGTTTCGGAAATAAAGATGATGTGATTCAAACAGTTTCTGTAAATAAAGGTGTAAAAAACAGTGTTGATATCATTTTAGAAGAAAATAGCGGTACTTTAATTGAAAAAGGTAAAGAAAGTCAAATTTCTCAATCTATTGAAATAAATGACAATATTGAAGCACCTATAAAAAAAGGTGACAAACTTCGGTCAAGTAACTTTTTATTTAGATAACAGGGAGATTGCAAGCAGCAATTTAGTTGCCTCTAGTGATATTGATAAAATTAATTTATTTACTATGTCCAAAAGAGTTGTTTATAGTTGGATTGATTTATTACGAAGTTAGGATTTGGGGACGTATTAAAAATCCCCAAATTCTAATTTATTTTTGTTTCAATCTCAAATATCCCTGCTCTTCCCAACTATTATAAGCTAAGTTTAGCTTAAACAACAATTTAGGTTTAGCTCCCGCTCTATTTTTATCAACAACACAAGCATAATATCTAACATCAGGGTTACTAGATTTTTCTAAATCAAAAAACTTAGTATCAACTTCATTTAATGAAAATTCATAATCATCGTAGTTATCCCTACTTATTTGTTTCATTAAACATAATGTATCTAAAACTTCTTTTACTGTTCTACTAACAGCTAAATCGTTTACATTTAAATTAATTGGTGATGTCGTGCTTTCTGCTAACTGTAATGTTGAACATATATATATGTTGAAATTTTGTGCTAGGTTTGAAAGTATTGTGGCTGTTTTCTTTATTTCTTCTGTATTTCCTATGTTTGCTGTGTCTGTTTTTAATGTATCGTAGAATACATATTCTATTTGTTCTTTGTAGTAATAATTTATTATGACTTTTTTTAGTTCATCATTCGTATGGTCTGTAATATTAATAAAATATATTGAATTCTTTATTTGTTTACTTGCCCATTCAATTGCTTTAATCACTTTATTGTATTCTGATGAGTTTTCTGAAATTCTTTTTACAAATTGTCTTTGTGTTTCTCCTTCTTCTTTTAGGATATATCCTTCTTCATCTAGTTTTACACTTTTTTTGTTATCTGGTTTAAATTTAAATTCTAATAATTCCCCTTCTGATATTTTTACTTTTTGTCCATGTATTTTTTGTATTTCTGGATTATTAAGAATTGTTGTTATCAAACATAATTTCATTTTTTCTTCTGACATTTCGTTTGATATTATTAATACCTTCTTTTTATGTACTAGTGCTGTATATGCCGCAATATCTATTGTAAGTCTACTTTTCCCTGAATTTGATGGCATTGCTATTGCTGTTGTTTCTCCTTTTCTTATTCCTTTAAATACTTCTGTTAATATTGGAAATGGATATTCTAATCCATTCGCTAATTCGTTATCTCCACTTTCTAAGAATTCTACAAGATTACTGCTTAATACTGCTTGTTTGAATTTTTGAGTTACTTTTACTTGTTCTATTGTGCTTTCAACTTCTTCTGTAGACATTTTGTCATATAGTTCATAATTTGTTATTTCAACAATTTTTTCTTGTATATTTTCTTCTGGTGTTTCTAAATATGCTTTTCTTAGTATAAATAATTTCCTTAATTCACTATAAATTTTTTCTATTTTATAACCTTTGTCTCTTACATCTTTTCTTAGTTTATTTTTTAAATCATATACTTTTTCTGAATCTTTTGAAAAGTTAAATTTATTTTTAGCTGGTTCTGATGAATATTTTGATCCTTCATTGTATAATACACTTTTATATATATTTAGCATTTCATCATCTTCAAACATACAAATATCAAATAAGAAATAATATTTTGCTATTAATTTTGGATTTTCTAATAACATTCCTATAAAAATATGTTCTAATTCTATATTACTTAATTGTTTTGGATATGCGCCATCTGCTTCATCTTCTAATTCCATTTCTATATATTCTTCATCTTCATCTTGTTCCTTTTCTTTTGCTTTTAATTCTCTCATTTTTTTTAGAGCTTCCATATAATTTTCTGTTGCTAATAAATGCTTAATTTCATTTATATATTTTTCGTTCTTTCTTGTTACTTTAATACTATTTAATAAATCATATATATTATCCATACTATCCATTTATTTTCTATCTCCTTTGTTTTTTTCTCATTATATCATAACGTTTTTAAAAATAAAATATTTTTATTTTATTAAGTACTAAAAATTGTGTTTTTTAATTTTTCTCATAAAAAATCCTACTTGAATTCAAGTAGGATTTTTTACATTATTCTTTTATTTCAAACATTTTAAGTAACTCTTCATAATAACATTCATTAGTAATGGCTGTATCATTTTTTGGTTTAATACTTATTTTCACCTTTTCATTTTCCAATTCTTCTATTGTAATACTATCTATGATACTCTGTAAAATAAATTTTTTTTCTTTTTGGTTTATCAAAGATAATATTTCTTCTTTCGGAAAAGCTATTGAAGATATTAATTTTCCTTCTCCTAATAGTATGTCTGCCTTTAATTCTTTTTCTCCACAGTTTTTAAATATTATTTGTTTTATTTGATTAGATAAAATTTTATCTTGGATAGTTTCGTTTTTTATTGTAAGATAATTTTTCAAATTTTCTTCTTTTGTAGTTTTCTTCATTTTGTCTATTTTTATTTTGAATATTTGTTTATCTAATCTTGTTATTAATATGGAACTGTAAAAAATTAATATTGCAAAAATTGATACGCTACCTACATATACTATAAAAAATGCTATCTCACTTCTAGTATTATTGTAGCCCCACAATGTTACTATAACGACATTAATAAGAAGCATCAAAACTTCTATATCCTGTATTTTTTGTAGAATTCTTTTTTTCTTTTTTAGTTGTTCTACATCAACTTTCCGTCTGCTTTCTTTCATGATTTTTTCCTCCTCAAAATACTTATTTTATTTGATTGCCTGTTACTTATATAACTCCTCATGCTGCAAAACCGGAGTTTTTTCAAAAAACTTATGTTAATATAATATCATTTTTTTGTTTATTTTTCAAGTCTTTCCATTACTTTTTGAAGCATTTCTCTATATTTTTCTAATTTATCTTTTTCCTCTTGAATTTTCTTTTCAGGTGCTTTGTTTACAAATCCTGGATTTGAAAGCATTTTTTCACATCTTGCAACTTCAGCTTCTAATTTAGTTTTTTCTTCTTCTAGTCTTTTTCTTTCTTCTTCCATATCAACTAAATCTTCAAGCGGCATATATAGTTCAATTCCATCTTGCATTATAGCTATGCTGTTTTCTGCTATTCCTGTTTTATCTTTTTGAACTCTTATTGATGTTCCAAATCCTAGTTTTAATAAGAATTCTTGTGCTTCTAAAATTTCTTTTTCATATTTTTCAGTTACAAATATTAATTCTGATTTTTTAGATGGATGTATATTCATATTTGCTCTTATATTTCTTATTTCAACTATTATTTGTTTTATTTTTTCAACTGTTTGTTCTTCTATTTCAAATACAAATTCTTTTCTTATTCTTGGCCATTTTGAAACCATTAAATCTTCATCTTTATATTTTACTAATTTATCAAAAATTTCAGATGTTACAAATGGCATAAATGGATGTAATAATTTTAACGATGTTTCAAATACATGGTTTAATATGTCACTTACTGCTATTTTTGTTTCTTCATTTTCACTATATATTCTTGATTTTACCATTTCTATATACCAATCACAGAATTCATTCCAAATAAATCCGTATATTTTATCAATAGCAATTCCTAAATCATAGTTTTCTATATTTTTTGTTACATCTGCTACTAATTTGTCTAATTTATTTAAAATCCATTTATCTTCCAATGTTAGATATTCTGGGTTGTATGAATGTGTTTCATGGTTATATACTTTATGACAGAATTCTTTTACTTTTTCTTCATCTGGTGTATTCATTATTATGAATTTAGCTGCATTCCAAATTTTATTTGCAAAGTTTGATGCTTGGTCTAGTTTTTCTGGCATGTATCTTATATCATTTCCCATTGTTGTTCCTGATAATACAGAAAATCTTAATGCATCTGCTCCATATTGGTCGATTATTTCTATTGGGTCAATTCCATTTCCTAATGATTTTGACATTTTTCTTCCTTGTGAGTCTCTTACTATTCCATGTACTACGACATCTTTAAATGGATTTTGATTTGTTAATTCTAATCCTTGTGTCATCATTCTTGAAATCCAGAATGTTATAATATCATATCCTGTAACTAATGCGTTTGTTGGATAGAATGTTTTATAATCTTCATTTTCTTCGTTTGGCCAACCAAGTGTTGAGAATGGCCATAATGCTGAACTGAACCATGTATCTAATGAATCTTCATCTTGGTGTAATTTATTAGAACCACATTTTTCACATTTTTCTGGCATCTGTTTTGCTGCATGCATATGTCCACATTCATCACAATAGTAAATTGGAATTCTGTGTCCCCACCATAATTGTCTTGATATACACCAATCTTGAATATTATCTAACCAGTTGAAGTACATTTTTTCATATCTTTTTGGTACAAATTTTACTTCATCGTTTCTAACTGAGTCTGCTGCTCTTTTTGCTAAATCTTTCATACTTACAAACCATTGCTCAGAAATTCTTGGTTCTATTGTATTATGACATCTATAGCATTTTCCAACATTATGAGTATAGTCCTCTGTTTTTACTAATGCTCCTATTTCTTCTAGTTTTTTAACTATTTCTTTTCTTGCATCTATTGATTTCATTCCTTTATATTCTGGAACTAAATCTCCCATTATTGAACTGTCATTAAATACTTCTATAATTTCTAAATTGTTTCTTAATCCAGCTTGATAATCATTTGGGTCATGTGCTGGTGTAATTTTTACACATCCTGTTCCAAATTCTTTTTCTACAAAGTCATCTGCAATTATTGGAATTTCTTTATTCATAATTGGAAGTATACATTTTTTTCCTATTATATCTTTATATCTTTCATCATCTGGATGTACTGCAACAGCTGTATCTCCAAGCATTGTTTCTGGTCTTGTTGTTGCAACAATTATATATTTATCTGTATCTTTTATTTGATATCTTATATGCCATAAATGTGAAGCTTCATCTTCATACTCAACTTCTGCATCTGATATTGTTGTGTGACATGATGGACACCAGTTTATCATTTTTTTACCTTTATAAATTAGATCTTTATTATATAAACTAATAAATTGTTCTAATACTGCTTCAGATAAACCTTCATCCATAGTAAATCTATTTCTTTCCCAATCACAAGAACATCCAAGTCTTCTTTGTTGTTTTTGAATAGTTCCACCATATTCCTTAGTCCAAGCCCAAGCTCTATCTAAAAACTCTTCTCTTGTAATATCAGCTTTTGTTAAGCCTTCTTCCTTTTTCATCTTTTCAACAACTTTTACTTCTGTTGCAATAGCAGCATGGTCTGAACCTGGAAGCCATAAAGTATTATAACCTTGCATTCTTTTAAATCTTATTAAAATATCTTGTATTGTACCATCTAAAGCATGTCCCATGTGTAATTTACCTGTTACATTTGGTGGTGGCATCATTATACAATAACTTTCTTTTGTTTTGTCCATACTTGGTTTAAAGTATCCTTTTTCTTCCCAGTCTTGATATAGCTTTTCTTCAAAATCCTTTGGGTTGTATTTGTCATTTAATATTTTATCTTTCATAATCTTTATCCTCCTCTTGTCCATTTGGGACGTTTCTTTTTGGACAAAAATGTCCATTTGGGCCAGATGTTGTGTCCTTTTGAATACCATATTTTCCTTTTTGTTCTTTTGTTAATTCTTCTCGTTTACTTAATTCATAATTTAATAATTCATCTTCTAGTCTTTCTCTTAATGTCATAAATCGTAGTGCTTCTTTAAATAAATTTTTCATTTATACCTCCTTTGTCCATCTTGTCCGTCTGGGATGTTTCTGTTCTTTTGGGTACGTATCTATTTGGGACATGTCCCAGAATGGACATAAAAATAAAATAGCCCACCCTTATTGTAAAATAAGGGCGAGCTTTTATCTCACGGTACCACCTTAATTATTATCTATTGCTATTATTTAGATAACATCTCATTTAGCTTTAACGCAGCTTTACGGATAATCTTAAGTTTATTTTCGGATTATCAACTCCAAAGTTACTTTCCATTTATCCTAATTTCAGAAGTTTACAGCCTATGACTTCTGTTCTCTTTAAATTGGTGCTTAAATGTACTTTTCTTTTTCTTTGTTTTTATTTTATTATGGCAATATTATATAACTTTTTATTCTGTTTGTCTAGTAAAATTTTGATTTTTAAACCAACAAAATTATTCACAAAGACTAGCTAAAGATATATATTCATCTTTATTACATTCATTTAAAAGAATAATCGTCTTTATCTTTTGAGAAACATAATACTGTCTGTCCCAAGATGATTTGTAAAACTCATAACGCTTCTCTAATATTTTAGGTTCATTTTCAGTAAGATATACCGGCAATCTTTCTCCAATATTTAAGTCTATCTCTATAAGATATACATTAGATAGAAAATCCCCATAATCTACTTCATCATCAATGAACCGTATTCTCCTGAGTACCCTAACCCTGTCTTTCATAGAAGCTGGAATAAAGATATCATCTGGAATAACATCAGTACTTCTGAGCAAAGCATACATAAGGTCCTTTGATGGTTTTGTTAGATAGTCAACATGATATGTATTTTTGCTTGTTTTCTTTAAAAAAACACCTTCTAATAAAAGATCTTCTTCTAAATCCTTTTCTTTAATGTCTTCTGGCAGAATAATTTTAATGTATTCCTGCTTTTTTTCAGATTCCACGTAATTAGGAATTGATAATTTTAATCTAAAAGAAGATAATTCTTTTATTTTTACATTACCATTCCATTTCCGTTCACAAATACCTGCGTTAATAAATAATTTCATTTTTGCCTCCTTAATGGTATAAACCATTGTTATTTGATACTTTACAATATAATTATCTTGTAAATACATACCTCCTTTTTTAGGATAGGCTAAATTTTATCATAAAAATATTAAGAAATCAATAAAATTATTACCATTTTTTTGACAACTCCGTGCTTTCCTCTTATTATAACCGTTCCTGTCCATCTATCATCCATTTCTAATAGCAATTCTTCAAGAAATGAAGAATCATATTGTTGAAATAATTGAAATGCAGATAGACCTTGTAGCTCACCCGCTTGACGAAATCTTTTTTTACATAATTTCGCAATCTTTATAAAAAAAATCGATATCATATGATACCGATTTTTTTTATTAGAAAATTTTATAATCCCATTTCCTTTTTCAATTTTTCTAATTCATCTTCTACAGCAATAGAAGTATTACTATATTTATCTTCTAAGCTCTCTATTTCTGCATTAACATCACTATTTAATTCAGCTGTAGAATTTGCTATATCCAGCATATTATCTGCTTTTTCTTCCATTCTTTCAAATGCATTCATTGCATCACTTGCAGTGCCCATTGAGCTTGATACTTTATTTAATTTTTCTTGTGTTCTCGCAACTGCAACTTTTGATTTAACATTTTTTCTACGTTGTTCAAGTTCTTGAACATCTTTTGTTAATTTATCATGCATTTCTCTCATTTTTGTTGCATTTGCTTTTGCCACTTCATAAGATTTTTGTAAATCTACTCCATTATTTACATACTCTTGCTTTTTAGTCAAAAATGTTTTTGCATCTTCTTCATTTCCTGCAGTTAATGCTTTTCTAGCAAATTGATCATATTTTTCTATTTGCTCTGCATTTTCATCTACTAAACGTTTTGTTCTTTTTTCTTCTGCCATAACTCCTGCTGTTTCTTTTTTAACTTCTGCAAGTTGTTCAACAACTTGTCTCATATATTCATCTATCATCTTCTCTGGATTCTCACATTTATCCAAAATTGCATTTATGTTTGCTGACATTATATCTCTAAATCTATTTAATATTCCCATTATTTTTCCTCCTAAAATTTTATTATTTTCCTTTATATTTCTTTTCTAACTCACTTGTATCTGTTCCAAAAGTTTCAAGTGGTTTTTCTAATATTTTTTCTGTGAATTCTTCTTTTTCTTTTTCTCTTTGGTGTTTGCTTTTTATCATTTTATATATAAATACAATAATTAATATGATTACTATTGCAATTATTAAAATTTTTGCAACATCCCATCCATTTGTTGGCTTACTCATAATTGATTTTGCTGTTTCACTAAATGTCTTTGATATCATTTTTTCTATACTTAAAGACGTGTTATAATAATTTGTTTCAAAATATCCCCACAAAATGCTTATTGCTTCATTATCCATAATAGTATCTGCGCTATATCCACTTAGATATCTAAATTCTCCATCCATTTCAGATTTAGAATCATTTTTACATTGGAAATATGCAAAAATAAAATGTCCTTCATCTTTAAATTTTTCTTTATATACTTCTTCTAAATATTCATCAGCTTTTGTTACTATGATATTATTTCCATTCCAATATTGTCCTGAATATGGAACAAACAATACATATGGCTGTATTCCTGTCTTTTTATAAAATTCTTCTAAACCAGTGATTAAATCATTTTTTGATGTTATCCATCCTATTTTATCTTCATACCAGTCTGTTTTTGAAACCACACCATTTAACGCTACTCTTTGTGTTGTATTTTTAGATACCTTTGATGAATTAACTGAAGTCTTTTGAATAGTAGGTATCACTATAATCATTAATATAATGAAAATTGCTATTATTGTTGACCCTATACTACCCTGACTGCGTCTATATGTATATCCTGGACCAGGTCTGTGATAATGTGGTCTTCTGTGAATTGGTCCTGGTTGTGGTGGCCTATTATAAGGTCTTGAATGTCTTGATGGGCCAAAACCTCCACCTCCAAAGCCTCCTCTTGATGAGTTACTTCTTGATGAACGTCCTCCTCCTGAAAATCCACCTGATGAATGACCTCCTCCAAAGCCTCCGACCGCTGTGACTACGTCCTCCACTACTGCTTCCACCGCTTCTTCCCATTTGTATATTCTCCTTTCGTTATATTATTTATCTCTTTTTTTGAATACTGTTTTTAAAAGTAATCCTGAACCTGCTGCTGCTAATCCCATGATAATAATATAATCAAACATAGATGTTGGAACAAAACTTATTCTGATACTCATTATAATTGTTATAATTATAAATACAACTCCTAAAGTCATAATAATTTTTGGTATTACAGATTTTGAATTGTAAAATTGCCATATAATTCCTATAATAAGTGGAACTGTGACTAATCCAGATGATATATCAAAACTTCCTATTCTCCAAATATGCCAACTACTATGAACCATTACTCTTTTACTTAGCATAAACAGTCCTGCACCTAACATTATTATCCCTAAGAAAAATTGTAATACTTCATTGTTATCTTCTTTTGTTTCTTTTATATTATCTCTTAGTTCTTTTAGTTCTTCTTCTAACTGCTTATCTTTTCTATTCATAAAACACTCCTTTCTCGTTTGTTATTTGGTATTCATATCTTAACATATTTATCTTGCTTTTACAAGGATTTTATTTATCTATTGTGTATTTTGACATTTCTACAAAATTATAGTATAATGTAATTAGTTTGTTAAACACATGCTGTAACTAAACTTACTTAAAATCAATAATTTGAATTAAGGAGGATATTTCAAATGGCAAACCGTAAAGAAAATTATAAAGATATGGAAAAATGGCGGAAAGCTCTGAATGCTCAAAAAAAAAGGTACTATTCTAAAACTGCAATATATAAACCTAGTACCTGGACATTAGAGCATGACAGATTAATATTGGAACATAATGCCACAGATGCTGAATTATCTAAAATTATTAAGCATTCTGTAAATGCTATCCAAAAGAGACGATGTCGTTTGAAAAAAATGCTAAAAGAGAACAACTGAAAATATAGCAGAGAAATCAATAAATTTCTCTGCTATATTTTTATCATAAATACTTCTCCAAAAACTTTCCAGTATAACTTTGCTCATTCTTACAAATCTGTTCAGGTGTTCCAACAGCAACAATTTGTCCTCCTCCATCTCCACCTTCTGGTCCTAAATCAATAATATGGTCACATGTTTTTATTAAATCTAAATTATGCTCTATAACAATTATTGTATTCCCAGTATCAACTAATCTTTGTAAAATATCTACTAATCTATGAACATCAGCTATGTGAAGACCTGTTGTTGGCTCATCTAAAATATATAATGTTTTTCCTGTTGCTCTTTTAGAAAGTTCTGTTGCAAGTTTAACTCTTTGTGCCTCTCCTCCTGATAATGTTGTTGATGGTTGCCCTAATTTAATATATCCTAGTCCAACATCATTTAGTGTTTGAATTTTTTGTTTTATTTTTGGTATTTTATCAAAAAATTCTAATGCCTCTTCTACTGTCATATCTAGTACATCTGCTATTGTCTTTCCTTTATATTTTACTTCTAAAGTTTCTCTGTTATATCTTTTTCCTTTACATACTTCACAAGGTACATAAACATCTGGTAAAAAGTGCATTTCTATTTTGTGCACACCATCACCATTACAGCTTTCACATCTTCCCCCTGCTACATTAAAGCTAAATCTTCCTTTATCAAATCCACGTAGTTTTGCTTCATTTGTTCCTGCAAATATATCTCTTATTAAATCAAAAACTCCTGTATATGTTGCTGGGTTTGAACGAGGTGTTCTTCCTATTGGTGATTGGTCTATATTGATTATTTTGTCTATATTTTCTAAACCTTTTACTGCTTTACATTTTCCTGGTTTCTCACTTGCTCCATTTAATTCTTTTGCTATAGTTTTATATAAAACTTCATTTACTAATGTTGATTTTCCTGAGCCTGAAACTCCTGTAACACATGTGAATACTCCTAGTGGAAATTTTACACTTATATTTTTTAGATTATTTTCTGTTGCATTTTTTACTTCTATTACTTTTGATTTAGTATGCTTTCTTCTTGTTTTTGGAACTTCTATTTTCTTTCTTCCACTTAAATATTGTCCTGTTATCGAATTTTTTACTTGTTTTATTTCTTCTGCTGTTCCTTGCGCCATAACATTTCCACCATGAACTCCTGCTCCTGGTCCAATATCAATTATTTGGTCTGCTGCGTACATTGTGTCTTCATCATGTTCTACAACTAAAAGTGTATTTCCTAAATCTCTTAATTTTTTTAATGTTGCTATTAATTTGTCATTATCTCTTTGGTGAAGTCCAATACTTGGTTCATCTAATATATACATAACTCCTGTAAGCCCTGAACCTATTTGTGTTGCTAAACGAATTCTTTGAGCCTCCCCTCCTGATAATGTGCCTGCACCTCTTGATAATGTTAGATATTCAAGTCCTACATCTATTAAAAATTGAAGTCTTGTGTTTATTTCTTTTAATATCAAATCTGCAATCATCGCTTCTTTTTTTGTCAATTGTACATTACTTAAGAACTCTTTCATTGCTTTTATTGACATATCTGTTATTTCATTTATGTTTTTATCTCCAATTTTTATACATAATATTTCTTTCTTTAGACGAGCTCCATTACATGTTGTACAATGAGAATTTGTCATATACATTTCATAAAAGCTTCTCATTCCTTGTGATTTTGTTTCGCTATGGCGTCTCTCTAATGTTGGTAACACTCCTTCAAATGGAGAAGTGAATTTTCTTACACCTGCAGCTGATTCATATTGAAAGTCTATTTTTTCATCACCTGTACCATATAAGATTTTTTCTAAAAACCATCTTGGTAATTTTTTAATTGGCACGCCTTTTATTTTTACTCCATAATGTCTTCCTATGCTTTCGAAATACATTCTTGCCATTGTATCTCCTTTTTTCATAGTACTTGACCCAAATGCTTTTACTCCATCATATAAAGTTTTATTTTTATCTGGTATTATTAAGTCCTCATCCATTTTCATTAAAAATCCAATTCCCATGCAATCTGGACATGCTCCATATGGATTATTAAATGAAAACATTCTTGGTGTTAGCTCTGGAAAACTGAATCCACAATCTGGACATGCATAATTAGAACTATACAATACCATTTTTTCTCCATCTTTGCTGAATATATTTACTAATACAAGATTTTCTGCGTGTTTTAATGCCACTTCTACTGACTCTGTAAGTCTACTTCTTATTTCTTCTTTCACGACTAATCTATCTACAATTAATTCAATTTCATGCTTTTTGTTTTTCTCTAATTTGATTTCATCTGATAAATCATAAACTTCTCCATCGATTCTCACTCTAACAAATCCATCTTTTTGGTAACTTTCTAATTGTTTTACAAATTCACCTTTTCTTCCTCTCACAACTGGTGCTAATATTTGTATTTTTGTACCTTCTTCTAAAGCCATTATATTATCAATAATCTGGTCTATTGATTGTTTCTCTATTTTTTTGCCACAATTCGGACAATATGGTACCCCTATATTTGCATATAATAAACGTATGTAATCATATATTTCTGTAACTGTTCCAACTGTTGAACGTGGATTTTTTGATGTTGTTTTTTGGTCTATTGATATTGCAGGCGATAGCCCCTCTATTGATTCTACATCTGGTTTTTCCATTATTCCTAAGAATTGTCTTGCATATGATGATAGACTTTCTACATATCTTCTTTGCCCTTCTGCATATAATGTATCAAATGCTAGTGATGATTTTCCTGAACCTGATAGCCCTGTTACTACTACCATTTTGTCTCTTGGTATTTCTAAATTTATGTTTTTTAGATTATGTTCTTTTGCTCCTTTTATTATTATTTTATCATTCATTTTTATTCCTCCAATGTCCAAATGGGACGTTTCTAAATGAACAAAAATGTCCATTTGGAAACGTTCTTTTGAGATATTATACTATATTTTTTTATTTAAAACAAGAGTTTGGTAAATATTTCTTCTCTTTATTGAATATAAACCATATCCTAGAATTTAAATACAAAAGATCGGTTCTTTTTGGACATTTTTGTCCATTTAGAAACGTCCCATTTGGACATGACAAAATATCCCAACCAATGCAATTGCACTGGTTGGGATATTTTAAAGTGTTACTGTTTTTTGAATAGATTAGTTATTCTTTAATGCCCATCTTATTCACAATAGCCTTGCGAATAAGATCAATAGGAATAATCATAAAGGCAATGAGAATAGCTACAATCCAATTACTAAGTGTTAATGGAGTTGTTCCAAACACTTTACCTCCGAATTGGATAATGATAATCTGAAAAGCAGCTACTGCAAGCATTACTATAATAAAGTTGTGATTTTCATGAATATGTTCAAACAGATTCATGCTTTCAGTTCTTGCATTAAGAGAATTCCACAAGATTGCTAATATGAAGGTTGCAAACATGAAAGTTCTTATAACACTAATATCGGTACTTCCTATTATATTGTAAATACCGAATATGTTTTTCAAGATACCAAGACAAATGATTGTGATGAATACACCTCCAACCAGAATTGCACTTTTGAGATATTTGTTAAGAATATCAGCAGTACGTGCTACAGGCTTTTCTCTCATGTAACTTTCTCTTGCCGGTTCTTGTCCGAATGCAATGGCAGCTAATGTATCCATAATCATATTAATCCAAAGAATCTGTATGATAGTAAATACTTCGGTCCAACCAAGAATAGGTCCAAGCACCGCTGTAAAGACTGTACTTACATTGACAGTCAACTGGAAGATAATAAACTTCTTTACTGATTTACTCATAGTACGCCCATACATAATTGCATCTGCAATAGAAGTTAAACTATCATTAAGAATAATAATATCTCCTGCTTCCTTTGCAACTTCTGTTCCTGACCCCATAGCGAACCCAACATCAGCTTTATGTAGAGCTGACGCATCATTTACACCATCACCAGTCATACCTACTACTTCTCCAATTGATTTGCTTATCTCAACAAGTCTTTCTTTGTCAGAAGGAACTGCTCTTGCAACCACCTTTAAATTAGGTAATGCTTTGATGAGTTCTTTATCAGACATTCTTGCTAGTTCTTCATGAGTTATGCAAAGATCTGTCGGTTTAGTAATGAGACCTGCTTCTCTTGCAATAGCCTTAGCTGTAGCCAAGACATCGCCAGTTACCATTGTTACATTGACACCTGCATTCAACATTTTTTTAACAGAATCCTTAACATCTTTACGTACATCATCTCTGATAGAAATCAAAGCTACAAAAGTTTTCTCATTGGCACTTTCTTTTACAATAGCAATAACTCTCATTGCTCGTTCGGTCTGTGCATCCCAAGTTTCTTTCAATTTACTCTGGATTTCACTTGTCAAAGTCTGCTTATCACCGTTTTTGTCAATATAACTAGTACATTCATTCATAATGATGTCAGGAGCACCTTTCATGTACTTAACACCATCTGGCATAGTAACAGACGCGTATTTTACTTTTGAATCAAAAGGTTCTGAACTTTCAATTACACTCTTATCAATATTAACGCCATTTTCAATGGCAAGATAAGTAATCAAAGCACGGTCAGTATCATTTGAACCAATGGCTTTTCCATCGCCACTAATTGTAGCGTCATTATTTACTCCTGCACCAATAATAATATCTTCCCGTACTGAATCACAAATGTTATCAAAATCTTCATAAACGGTAGAATCACCTGTAATAACATTTGCAACCGTCATTTTACCATTTGTTAAAGTACCAGTTTTGTCAGTAAAAATATGAGTCAAATATCCAGCCGTTTCTATAGCCTTGGGATTTTTTACATAGATATGTGCTTTAAGCATTTTGCCTACATTTAACCCCTGTACCAAAGTATTCATTAACGGCAATCCTTCGGGAACAGCCATAACAATAATAGAAACACCTAATACAAGACTACTTAGAATCAAGTATGCAATGTTGCCAACTGTATAATGAGACATATTGATAATTCCTAAAATCAGATGAATAACTGCTGCTGCAGCACCACCACAATATCCAAAGGTACCAATATTTTTAGCAAGTTTGTCTAACTTCTCTTCAGAAGGTGTTTTGCTTTCATCTTTCTCCTGCAAAGATACATTGATTGTACCCAATACAGTGTTGTCACCAACATCGGTAACCTGCATAATTGCTGAACCAGAAGTAACCACACTTCCACGGAAACATTTGAATTTTGTGAACAAATCGTCATTGCTTGGAACAGGATTGTCTCCAAGAACAATCTTCTCCGCTTCTCGGCTTTCTCCATTAAGAGCTGCCTGATCAACTTTAAGAGAACCATCAATCAAGATGCCATCCGCTGGTATCTTATCTCCAGGTTGCAAGAATACACAATCCTCACAAACAATATCATTAATTGATAATTCAATAAGCTGTCCATCACGATAAACCTTGACTTTAATCTGACTTGCCTCACGTTGGAGTGCTTGAGCACCACGATCTTGCTTGTAGTTAATATAAGTACTAATAAAAGAAACTGCAATAATAACGATAAAAATCGCTACTGCACTGAACCAGTCATCAGAACCCATATCGGGCCAAATACGACCAATGACATAGAATACTACTTCAAGTGCCAGAGCTACCATCAGGATTTTCAACCAAGTGTCCTGAAGCGACTCCTTGAGCATATCCCAAAAGCTCTCTCTTTCTCGTTGTGTAAGTTCATTAGAACCTTTTGCTTTGTTAGCAATTGCTTGCTGCGTTGTTAAACCAATAGTTTTCTTCATAAAGAACCTCCTTAAATTGTTGACTTTTTATATTGGTTTTCAGTTACTTAAAAATTAGCTCTACATATCATATCCTCCTTACCTTTCTATTCAATTGTTAATGTACAACATGTATATTAATTGATATCGTATCATCAATTAATATACTAAATTATACGAACAGTTTTCACTTTGTTGCACATACATTTCTGCAACTTTTGTAAAAATTTCGCACGTTTAGTATTATAACACGGTACATTTTTTATGTCAATCTTTTTCAGTTTTTTGTAAAATCTGCATTACATCTCAGCATAAATACATATATATTAAAATTCCGTTCCTTGCTGGTCGGACTAATCATATGAGCAGAATATAGGTATGTCAAAGTTTGAATAGTTAATCTGGGTGGTCTGTATGTTTTTGTGTCATTCCAAACTGCGCGTCACTGCATTTTAATATATATGTATTTATGCTGAGATGTAACGCAGATTTTACAAGAAACTGAAACTTAAATTTTCGTTTTTTAATCATCTCGCTTTACTTTTTATGTAAATTATAATATAATATCCTAGCATACCGGTATTTTTAACATTATAAAAAAATTTTATAATGAATGGAGTAATTATTTTTATCGGTAGATAATTAAAATAGTTTCTCTAGCAAACAAAATTATCCTCAGCAATTGCAAGGTTAAATTTTGTTATTCTTAAGAAAAAACTATTTTTGTAACAATAATTTCATACTTAAATAACATCAAGAAAGGAAAATATCATTATGGATTATCGGACTATCAACAATTATGCAGCAAATATTATCAGAGCATTTGATAAAAATTCTGGAAAAGAAGTTTTACAGTACGCAGTAGGAGCTTTGCTTTATATGCCTGGAACCAATACTAAGATTTCAAAAAAAATCCTCAAAAAGGAAAATCCAAATATTAAATCTTTGGTGCTTTGTTTGGAAGATTCTATTGGTGATAGCATTGTTGAACAAGCTGAGGAATGTGTAAAAAATACACTTATCGAAATTCACACTGCAATTACTACTGGGCGATTTTCCATTTCTGATTTACCATTAATTTTTATCCGGGTACGGGAAATCGGACAAATGACACGACTTGTTGACAAATGTGGAGATAGCATTTCTACAATCACAGGCTTTGTTCTTCCAAAATTCAATAAAATTAATGCTTCAAATTATATAAATGAATTTGAGCAGATTTTGGATTCGGTAGATACTTCGTTATATTTAATGCCTATTATTGAAAGCAGAGATATAATGCATAAGCCTACTCGTTTAGAGAATTTGTGTTATATTCACAATGCACTTAAAAAGATTTCAGACCGTACTCTTTGTATCCGTGTAGGTGGAACTGATTTTTGCAATATCTTTGGAATCAGACGTCCTATAAATTCAACAATTTGGGATATTAGAGTTATTTCTGATTGTATTTCTGACATCATTAATATTTTTGGCACAGATTATGTCGTTTCTGGACCAACATGGGAATTTTTTGAAAAGAAAGACTCCCCTAGTCAAACCGATTGGGTTGAAGGATTAAATAAAGAACTTTTCTATGATAGACTCAATGGCATTATAGGAAAAACTTGTATCCATCCCACTCAAGTGCCTTATGTTCAACAATCTTTGATTGTTTCTGAAACAGACTACACTAATGCACTTCAAATATTAAGCATGTCATCTCAAAGTTTTGTTGGTGTAAAAAAAGGAACTAATGGTAACCAGATGAATGAATCCAAAACTCATATAAATTGGGCGAAAAAGATTCTTGCATTATCTGGAATTTATGGTATTAAGAAAGAAATTTAGAGGAGATTTTATTATGAAAAAAAACATCTTAGACCTTAACAACTATGTTACTATTACTAAAAATAACAGTAACATTTATGAGCCTGCAGATATTGTGAATATTTGCAAACGGAGAAATAATCTCAAAAGAGATTTTCTATTTGTAAATTCTTTACAAGGAAAACATCTTCATGTAGATCCATGCAAAATATTTGCACTATATGATGAATTAGTTAAATCAATTATCAAATCAACAACTCAGAATGAAAAAGTCATTGTAGTTGGTTTTGCAGAAACTGCTACAGCAATAGGACATTACATTGCTAGTTCTCTATCAAATTGCATCTACTACATGCAAACAACAAGAGAACAAATCCCTAATGCAACATCACTTCTTGAATTTAAAGAAGAACATTCTCATGCTATGGAACAGTTTTTATATGGAGATATTTCTGAGCTTACCAAATGCGACAAAATCATTTTTGTAGATGATGAGATTTCTACTGGTAATACAGTATTAAATTTTATTTCAGAAATCGAAAAAATTGGTATCCATGTAAAATATGGTGTAGCTTCACTTTTAAATTGGCAAAATGATGAATGGTCCGATAAGTTTGAGAAATTGAATATTGATACTTATTTTGTATTAAGAGGTAAATTGAAGGATTTGAATGTCAAAGTTCCAATTTCTGTTTCTGACGAAATGCATGTCTCTCCAAATATCATGGATTTTCCTAAAGTTCTTGTAGCAAGGAGCGATATTTCTAATTATTCTAAGGAAAGAATTGGCTCTAAGCCATATCCTCTTTCAGGATTTTCGGAAATTGTTTATTCTACAATAAGTTCTACATTAAATGACCATATGCCTATGGTAGGAGATGATGTATTAGTTTTAGGAACAGAAGAATATATGTTTACCCCGATGATTTTTGCAAAGGAATTGTGTGACAAATTACATACTAATGTACAATTTCATGCAACTACAAGAAGTCCAATTGAAACAGCTGATAGGATTGATTATGCAATAAGAACTAGATATCCTATAACAAGTTGCTACGATTATACAAGAAAAACCTATATTTATAATCTTAGAAAATATGATAAAGTTTATATTATTACTGATGTCATTCCTAATTCTAATTTTATTATAGATATTTCTTCAGCTCTTGTTAATGCAGGATGTAAAATTCAAGACATAATTATTATAACAATGAAAGGATATTAAGGTGATGTATATGAATTTAGTTAAAACCAGTTATCGGAGTGATGATGTAACCATACTTTTGAAAGATATCTCTGGTATTATTACTCCACTTTCGACAGAAGAAAGAGAAAAACTTAATCAAACAGGAGTACATTACTCAGAAATGTTACCATTAGAGTATAAACCTACTGAAAAGTACATGGAAATTTACAATGAGGCTTTACAAACACTTTCATATAAGACTGCAAATGCTACAGCTATTCTTGCAAAAAAATTGTATGAAAAATATGGTAATAAGCTTGTACTTGTATCGCTTGCTCGTGCAGGTACTCCCATCGGAATACTTTTGAAAAGATTTATTCGATTCAAGTATAACATTGTAGTTCCTCACTATAGTATTTCTATTATTCGTGGCAAAGGCATTGATGTTAATGCTATAAATTATATTGTTGATCGACATGGTTCATACGGATTGCAGTTTGTTGATGGATGGATTGGAAAAGGTGCTATTAATGGAGTTCTCGTGGAAGCTTGTGAACTTTTGAAAACTGAAAGTTTTAAATTTTCTTCACTTGATTCCACCCTTGCGGTTCTTTCCGATCCTGCTTTCATCACAGATTTGTGTGGAACTCATGAAGATTTCTTAATTCCTAGTGCTTGCCTTAATTCGACAGTTAGTGGACTAATTAGCAGAACTTTTTTAAGAAATGATATTATTGGTCCTAATGACTTTCATGGTGCAGTATATTATGGTGAATTAGAACTTGAGGATAAATCTAACGAGTTTATTGATACTGTAAGTAATTATTTTGAAAAAATTAATTATGATTATTTTCAGGATAATTCTTCTATCATGCAGGATAGCAAAACCGGAATAGATGAAGTTAGAAACATTGCTAGGGACTTTGGAATACTTGATATTTCGAAAATTAAACCTGGCGTTGGCGAAACAACAAGAGTTCTTCTTAGACGTGTTCCTTATTGTGTTCTTTTAAGAAACTTAGCAGATATGCAAAAGTTTCCTCATATTAAAAGACTTTGTGAAGAAAAAAATATTCCTATTAAGGAATATCCTTTGCAGATGTATAATGTATGTGGAATAATAAAAACTTTATCTGACATTTAAAGAGGTGATTTAATGATATTTGCAACAGACTTAGATAACACAATGATATTTTCACATAGATTGATAAGCGGTTATGAAGATAAAGTTTATTGTGTGGAATATTATAATGGAAAAGCTATTACTTACATGACTTATACAGCTATTGAGAAAATAAAAAATCTCATGAAGAAAATCCATGTAATTCCTATTACAACACGTTCTATTTCTCAATTTGAACGAATCGAAATTTTTTCATCAGCAACATATGCTGTTGTAGCTAATGGAGGAACAATATTGAAAAATGGCATTATTCATCCAGAATGGGAACAATACATTAATGGCATCTTACACAAATATAATTTTGAAGATGTTATCAAAGTATTTTCTAATCTTCCTAATCTTACATTACAACCTAAAGTTGTGGATGGAAAATTTGTATTTGCAAAATCTGATGATATTAATTCATGCAAGCAGATTTTACAAAATAAATTAGATACAAAAATATGGCAATTATCGTTTCAGGGCGCAAAAATGTATGCTATTCCTATGGAAATTACCAAAGGAAATGCTTTAAAATTTATCAATGAAAAAATAATAAATGATAAGCAACCTGTAATTTCAGCAGGAGATAGTAATTTAGACTTATCAATGTTGGAATATTCAGATTATAGTATTATTCCTTGGGGGTGCAATTTATCAAGCCCTAAATATCAAAACTTCATTGAATTAGGTAATAGTTTTCTATCATCTGATGCAATATTAGATTTTGTTACTAACTTATCTGTTTAATGAATAAATTAAAAAACTCACACAAAGCATTTAAACATTGCTTTGTGTGAGTTTTTTATTATTAATTCAAATTTGTGTATTTAACAATTGCTGCTTTAAGTTCGGCTTCATCTTTCTGAAGCTGCTTAGCTCCCTCTTCTCTTGATGCAATAGCTTGTTTTGCAATTTCATACGAACCACTTAAAGATTCAATCAGTTTCTGATTAACAACATTGACAGTTTCAATATCCAGCACTCCTCTTTCCACTGCCTGAGCTGTTTCCAGAGTAAGCTGTTTGTTTAGTTCTGCATTTTTCTTCATCATCTCATTTGTCGCATCCTTAACTGCATTAACAGCATTAAGGCTTCCTTGAATAACCTGCATACCAAGGGCAGCTGCCATCTGATTTTTCCAAAGAGGAATTGATGTTACGATTGTAGTTTTGATGCTCTCAGAAAGTTCATCTGCACCTTTTTGGATATTTTTAATCTGGCCTGCCTGTTGAATTGCAATTGTACGAGTTAATTTCAGATCATAAAGTCTTCTTTCAAATCTAATAATGTCATCATTGAAATCAGATGCATTCTGAATTTCCATTAAGTCCTCTGACATTTCTGCTTCTTTTTGCATGTTTTGAAGTTTTATCTTTTCATCCTTTAAGGCCTGCTCACCAGCATAGATTACCATTGTGAGAAATTCATACATATTTTTGTTTTCTACATACATCATTTCAAAGTTTCTAGAAACTTGGCCTAATGCTAAATCCTTGTTCTGTAGCTCTTTAACAACTATATCTATATTATCTGCCACAGATTTATACTTGGTCTGTAAAGTCTGAATTTTAGATTTCTGCTTTCTAAAAAAAGCAAAGAATCTCACATTATCATCGTTTTCACATGCTACCTTATAACCATTGATATCGCCAATTACTTTTGTTAAAAGTTTACCAGCTTCTCCGACCTCTTTAGTTCCTACACCTTGTAAGATAGATTCGGAAAACTTGCTGAGATGTGCCTGTTCTTCTCTTCCATAAGCGATAACCTTTCCTTTATCATGAATATCAATAGAAGATTTTAGTTCTTCCACTTTCCGTGCGATTTCAGGTGTCATCTTCTGCTCATAAGTAGCAGGTAATGAGAGTTGTTGTTGCATTGTTAATTCTTCCATGTTGTACTCCTCCTAACATTTTTTAGAAAAGCACCCCATTTGCACGACAAATGGGGTGTTGTTTTTGAGTTATCTAGCTATACCGCAATAATGCTATGCATTATTCAACATCAATGCCATACTCAATGCAAAGGTCTGCTAATTCCTTCGCATAACCTTCACCAACGGCCTTAAACTTCCACTCATCAGAAGACTTATAGATTTCTCCAAATACAACTGATGTCTGAATATCAAACTCTTCTGCAAGATCATATCTTTGCAATTCCTCATTGTTCTCCATGTTAACAATACGGATATAAGCATTGTCTACTGCTCCAAAAGACTGATCTCTTTCTTTTGCATCGTAAATAGAAACTGTAATGACTATCTTTTCCACATTTTCTGGGATATTGGCAAAATTGATAAATGCTGTTTCATCATCACCTTCGCCAGCACCAGTGCGGTTATCTCCGGAATGTTTGACAGACTTCGCTGGATCTTCAAGATTGTGATAATAAATCATATGCTTATCATCGATACAACGACCATTTTTATCACACATAAAGATAACGAGATCTAAGTCAAAATCTTTTCTTCCATCGTACCGGTTGATATCCCAACCAAGACCTAACATTGCTTCTTTTAATCCTGTGCCCTTAGTAAGATCTACACGCTGATTCTTTTTTAATGATACTGCCATAATTATTCCTCCTGTTTGATAAAATCTTTGTTTATTGTGTTCAGTTATCTACATTTAATTGCGACCATTTCTTTGATATCAGCCACTTTCACGCCTTCTCCAATTGCTTTGAATTTCCACTCGCCGTTATAGCGATAGATATCAGCTACAAAAATACCGGTTGAGCCTTTGAAGTTACCATCGACATCATATCGAACCAACTCCTTATGGGAATCCATATCATCGGCATGAACAAAACAATTTTTTACTTTACTAAAGTCCTGTTTTCTGCCGTAGGCAGAGTAGATGTTAATAATGATAGAAAGTTTCTGGATATTATTAGGAATTTTGTCCAGATTAATTTCAATTTGCTCATCATCACCATCTCCATCACCGGTGAGGTTATCACCCTGATGAATAATTGCACCAGAACTATGTTTCAGCTTGCCGTAATACACTACACTCTCTTTACGGTTGTTGTCATCAATACAAATAATACTTGCATCGATATCCATTTTTGAGCTAAAAGCAGATTTGACAGGGTCCCATCCTAAACCGATAAGAACCCGCTTCAAATTTGGCGCCTCTTTGCTAAGGCTTACTCCTTGATTCTTGCTTAATTTTACTGACATTTGCTTTACCTCCTTAAGTTGTTAAAAAAGTTTGACTGTTGCATATGGGGTAGCTAAAATTTTCTCATCAATAATGAGAATTTACTACTCCTTTCATTGTACACAATGAAAGTAATAATACTAAAATAATGCGTACAGCGGATATATTACCATATTTTTTTAACAAAGTCAATGTTTTATGTAATCTTTTATAAAAATTTAAATGCTACATGGAAATCCATATAGCATTCTACTTAATTCAGAAGTAATCTTTTCTGAATTTAAGATATGATACAAATTGTAACTTTTCAGGAATATTTCTTCTATCAATTCTAACGGTCATAAGGTTATCCTTGTATAAGCCACTTCTTTCTTGTAAATAAAACCAATTTTTTCTTCTAATTTCTATCTTTTCCCCTTTCACTAGTGTCGGTCCAATAATTCTAACCATATAATCTGATGGAATTATAATTGAAATAACAGCATAGGTTTTTTTTGTTAAAACAATTTGTAAAATTCCTTTTAAATATTGTTCTAAGTCATTCATATTAACAATCTCAAAAGTTAAAGACTTCTCTTCATTTGGATTATATTCCCAGTCATTGTCAATAATACAGGTTCGCCTCATATAATTTAGCTGAAACCTTGTAACACTAGAAATATATACCCATACAGAATCTGTTGGAATTGTATTTTCAAATTCAAGTTTTAGAACTCTAATCTTATTTAATTTTTCGGAACTTAGAACTTTATCATTCTTATCTGCATAGACTTGTTTGCAGAAGTTTCCAAAACGATAGCTTTCTATACTATCATTTTCATCAACTAATATTGCATTATTATTTTTTGGAATTGGTATTTGAATATTAATATTCCAAGCCTGTCTATAACTTTCGATTCTATTTAGAATAATGTTATCTAATTCAGGTTTGGTATTAACTTCACATAACCTCACTAGTATTGTAAATATCTTTGTTTGAACAGCTTCTAATTTAGCTTTTTCAATTTCATCATAAAAACTATAAACTGACTTTTTCCAAACTGACTGATACTCTCTTTCGTTTCCTTTAACTAAGTTAAGTATTTCATCAATCTGAGCAAGAGCTACTTGATCTTGTTTAATTTTTTTATTAATGAAATTTATTTTGCTTTGACTCAATGTTGTTTGTAACAAGAAATCTGTTTGCATTTTGCAAATATCATTGTAATAATAACTTTGCAGTTCTGCAACAAAATTCACTGCATCTTGCAACGTAGTTCCGGAAGTCTCTGGGGTATTGGTTTCTGCTGTATTAACTATCCGTTTTTCTTTCTTAGAATCAGCATTATCAAGTCCAAAGAACTTTGTAAAGAAATTTCCCTCAGCCATATTTCTATCACCCTTTCCTATAATGTTAATTTAGCTATTTTAATAAGCTGAATTGCTTTGTATATTTTATCATGCTTTACATAAAAAGTAAAGTGTTTGTATAGATGAGTTGTAAAAAGTAGTTTCTGTCCAAAAAGAAATGTCCCTATTGAACACAATATTAAAGGAGTAGGCATTGCCTACTCCTCTTTTTTGCATTTTTCATTTAATTCTATTAGTCTTGCTTTATTTATATACCTCTTTCTCTTATCTTCTTCTGTAAGTTCCGGTGGCATATTTTTTCTTACTACAATTTCACCATTTATATATTTCTTATCATCCATTCTATACATCATGTTAGTTATTGGATCCCAGAAAAAGCTTTTTCCATCTTTCTCTTTCTTAATTAGGTATATTTCACCTAAAATTTGATTTGCAGAAATATAAACTGAACTACCTAAGTTCTCTATTTTTCGTAGAAAAAGTTCACATTTATATAAACTTTCTATACAATACTCTTCTTCCCGTAGTCCTTTTGTTGCTTGTAACTGTTTCATTTTAAATTCCTCCATTAATTAAATGATTGCAATTAAAAATTGATTACGCTATATTATAACATATATTTGTAAACTATGCAAGTGATTTTTTTCATATTTATGTTACTATGCTTATTTTTAAAATTTACTTTTTGTATTTTTTAATTAGAAGCCCATCTAAGCATCTTAATATCATTATATTTTTTTAAAACTTGCTTATATTTTTCATATTCTTCTTCCCACAATTCTTGAGGTATTTTATCAAAAGCTATAAATATTCTCTCTGCTTCTGATAAATAAATTATTTGCTCTTGTGGTGACATTTTTTGATATTGTTTAGCAAATCTATATAACTTATCTAACATTTGGTTTGCTTCTATAAAATCCCAAAAATCCTTTACCTTCATTCCTAATAATTTTATTTGCATTACTGAATATAATAATAATGCAAATAATATAAATACTAATATGTATATAATTAATAATATTTCCATTTCTACCACCTTTTGGTTCTTCTATTATACATCTAAATTATAACACATATAACATTTTTTTGCAATTTTTATATTGTCCCTTCCAATCTAACCTCATTCTCTATTATTGTCATAATAACTTGAACGGTCTTCTCCAACTCATCATTTTTTATAACATAATCATACAAAGGTATTTTTGATTCTTCATATTGCAATCTACTTAATCTTAATTCCATCTCAGACTCGCTTAAATCATCGCCTCTATTAATAAGTCTATGTTTTAATTCTTCCTTATCAACTTTCAAAAATATAGTTACCAATTTTGTTTCATGTTTTAATGTTTTTATTAAATTTTCTGTTCCATTTACTTCAATGTCTTTTACTATTATCTTTCCACTTTGTATTTTTTCATTCATTAATTTTCTAGATGTGCCATAATAATTTTCGTGATGTATATCATATTCATAAAATTCACCATTTTTTATTTTTTCCTTAAATTCTTCTTTTGTTATAAAGTGATATTGTACTCCTTCTTCTTCTCCTACTCTTGGGTTTCTAGAAGTAAAAGATGGAAGCGATATTACATTTTCCATCCTTTTTATTAATTCTTTTTTTATTGTATCTTTTCCTGCTCCTGAAACGCCTGATAATATTACTAACATAAACTATTCCCCTTAATATCTATTTTTTATTATTCTTCATCATTATTAGAATTTTCTTCTTTATCAGACTCTTCTTCTCTTACAATAGTAACTTTATCTTCTGCAATTTCATTTGCAGCTAATGTAACAGGTGAATCTTCCTTAACTTTTGTTAATACCTCATCTCCCATTGCTATTTGTCTAGCTCTTTTTGATGTAGCTATTACTAGCTCATATCTGTTTTTTGATTTTTTTAATAACTCTGTAACTGTTGGTTTTACTATCATTCTATTTTTACCTCCTTAAATTTAATTATTCTTCATCTTGTAATTGTGTAACTGCAGCTGTTATGTCTTTGTCTAATCTTCCTGCAACCGTTTCTGGTTGTACTGCAGACAATATAATATGATCAGAATCTGTTATTATTACAGCTCTTGTTCTTCTTCCACATGTTGCATCAACTGCTGTTTTATTATCTTTTGCTTCTTGTACCATCCTTTTTATTGGTGCTGATTCTGGGCTTACTATAGCAACTATTCTTTCTGCTGAAACAATATTTCCAAATCCTATATTTACTAATTGCATATAAATCTCAATCCTTTCTATTCTATATTTTGCACTTGTTCTCTAATATCTTCTAATTCTGTTTTTATATCTATTACTCCATTTGTTATTTCTAGATTATTTGCTTTTGATCCTATTGTGTTTGTCTCTCTGTTCATTTCTTGTATTATAAAATCTAGTTTTTTTCCAATTGTTTCATTTTGGTTATCAGATAATAGATTTTTAAATTGATATATATGGCTATTTAATCTTGTAATTTCTTCTTCGATTGAACATTTATCTGCATATATTACAACTTCTTGGGCTAATCTTGATTTATCTATTTCTTCTGATTTTAGTATTTCCTTTATTCTTTTTTCTAATTTTACTACATATTCTTCAATAAGTCCAGTAGATTTTTCAGATATCTCTAGTATTTTATTTTCTATTTTTTCTATTCTTCTTAATAAATCTTGTGCTATTTTTTCGCCTTCTGCATTCTTCATTTCTAATATTTTATCTATTGCATTATTGGTAGCCTGCAATATTTCATTTTTTATTTTTTCATCATTCTCATCTATTTTAATTGTTAAAATATCTGGAAATTTTGCAATATCTATGACTTCTATATTACTTAATATTTCTTCTTCATTTGCTAATTCTTTTAATTGATTTATATACACTTTAGCAAGTTCTTTATTAATTTTTATATTTCTTCCTTCTTGACTATTATTTTCAAATGTTATAAAAATATCTATTTTCCCTCTTTTTATTTTTTGAGATACTTGTTTTTTTATATCTTCTTCTAAATAGCTTAATGTTTTTGGCATTTTTATATTTATGTCCAAATATCTATGGTTTACACTTTTTATTTCTACTTGGTACTCTCTACTTTCAGTACTTAAAAATCCTTTGCCATACCCTGTCATACTTCTAATCATTTTATTTTACCTCTTCTTTTTCTTTTTTCTTTTTCGTATCTTCTTCTTTTTCTTTTTTCTTTTTCGTAGCTTCTTTTTTTACCGGTTCTTCTTTCTTTACAATTTCTTTTATATCACTAAATTTTTCTACTTCCTCTTTTTTTCCTTTTGTATATACAATTATACATTTTAATATAAAATATATTGCAAATATATTTGATGCTACTAATGTGTAAGTTTTAAAATTTAAATTAAATCTGTTTGTTATATGTTCAGTTGTTAGTGTATACATAGATAAAATCAATATTTCAATCCCTTGTATAGCTAATTTTCCATCCTCTTTTTTATATGCTCTTTCAAACATATATATTGCTATAAAAAGAAATATCATTGTACATAATTGTATTCCCTTTTCTAAATATACCATATTTACTTTTTCATATGCTACACTTAGTATAAAAAAATATAGTACAATTATTATAGCTTTTAATACATTTAAATACATCTCTTTTAAATACTTTTCATCTAATCCTTTCAATTATCTTCCTCCTAATTTTCTAATTCATACATAATAATACTTAAGACATTTAACGCTACTGTTTCTGTTCTTAATATCCTTTTCCCTAAAGTTATTATTTCTGCTCCACTATTTTTTAAGATTTCAACATCGTTTTCTTCTAATCCACCCTCAGGTCCTATAATAATTCCTATTTTTAATTTACTATACTCTTCACTTGATTTAATCTTTTTTAATTGTTGTTTCAAAGTATTTTCTTTTTCGTTTTCATATGCTACTAATACTATATCATAATTATCTATTAAATTACATAGTTTTTTTACATTTATTATATTATTTATTTTTGGAATTAAATCTCTACCACATTGTTTTGCTGCTACTTCAGATATTTTTTGCCATCTTAGTTCTTTTTTATTTTTATCTTTTTCATTAAGTTTTACAACACATCTTTTCATCTCTATTGGTGTTATATCATAAACTCCTAATTCCACTGACTTTTGTATTATATATTCCATTTTATCAGCTTTTGGCAACCCTTGAAATATTGTAACTTCTATATTAGATTCTACCTTTTCTTCTATTTTCTTTTTTATATTACATATTATATTTTCATTTTCTATATTTTTTATATCACATAAGAAATTTTCTCCATTTTGGCTGTTGCATATTTGCAACTCATCTCCTATTTTCCCTCTTAAAACTTTTCTTATATGATTTACATCCTGTCCTTGAATAATTATTTTATTATCTTGTATTTGTTCTTGTTTTACAAAAAATTTTGGCATTTATTTTCTCCTTTTTGTCCATTTTGGGACACATGTTCTTTCGAATTATATCATATCATCCCATTTTTTTCAAATATAAAAAGCACCAAGACTATTTAAATTTTTAGTCTTGGTTAATATCATTAATTTAATTTTTTCAATATTAATAATTTTCAGCTTTTATTTCAAAATAAGCTTTTGGATGAGCACATACTGGGCATATTTCTGGAGCTTCTTTTCCTATTACTATATGTCCACAATTTCTACATTTCCAAATTTTATCTCCATCTCTGCTAAATACTAATCCATCTTCAACATTTTCTAATAATTTTAAATATCTTTGTTCATGTTCTTTTTCTATTTTAGCAACTTCTGAGAATAAATATGCAATATGGTCAAATCCTTCTTCCTTAGCTTCTTGTGCCATTCTATCATACATATCTGTCCATTCGTAATTTTCTCCTTCTGCTGCTGCTTTTAAGTTCTCTTCTGTTGATTTTATATCTCCACCATTTAATAATTTAAACCACATTTTTGCATGTTCTTTTTCATTATCAGCTGTTTCTTGGAATATAGCTGCAATTTGTTCATACCCTTCTTTTTTTGCTTTACTTGCAAAATATGTATATTTATTTCTTGCTTGTGATTCTCCAGCAAAAGCCTCCATTAAATTTTTTTCTGTTTTTGTTCCTTTTAATTCCATTATAATTCCTCCTACAATATTATTTTTTTGATTTACAATTTTCACATATTCCATTTATTGTAATACAATCCATATTTGATATTACACCAGTCTGTTTTTTTATAGATTTAGACATTTTTTTCGTTTCAAAATTATATTCAAAATCAAATACTTTTCCACATATTTCACATACTGCATGGTGATGTGGAAAATGTATATAATCAAATCTATCTGGACCTTCTTGCATTGTTATTTTTTTTATTGTATCATTCTCAGCTAAAATTTTTACATTTCTATACACTGTACTTTTACTGATTTTACAATCTACTTTTGTTACCATTTCATATATCTCTTCTATAGTAGGATGTATTCGTGTATTTTTTATTACTTCTAATATTATCTCTCTTTGTTTGGAATAGTTGTTACTCATAAATCCTCTCCTCAAATTAGGAATTATTCCTAATTTATATTTTAGAGTTTATCTTATTTTTTTCTCTTTGTCAATACTTTTTTTAATTTAATTTTAATTTTTTGAATTAATAAAAACTTTATATATTTTTTGCATAAAATTAGGAAGATGCAATGCACCTTCCTAACTGAAAAAACTGAATTCTAAATCTCTCTTACTAAATTACATTCTCCTTCTTTTAGAAACTGCAAATTTCTAAATGTATGCTCATCAGCAAGATTACCTTTAAACCCATCAATGTTCTGGTGTGTAGATATAATTACTATTCGTTTTTTATCCGAATTAGCATATCTTACAATATACTCTAAAATTCTCTCTGCATCAGCCGAATCGTTTTCAGCTTTATCATCAAGACCTGATGTACATTCATCCAGAACTATAACATCAATTTCATCATCTAACCAGTATAGCATCTTAGCAAGAATAAGTCTCTGCCTCTGTCCATTTGATAATGATTGTTCAAACTTCTTTTCTTTCATCCACTTCCATACATCAAAGCAATTTGACTTTATTTCACACCACAAATGGAGATTTTCTAAAATCTTTTGCATTTTCATAAGGTCTGGATTTTCGTTACAACAGAATAATTCTTCAAAAATACTTAAACTACCAAACTTCAATTTCTCATCATAAAACAAGAAACGTGATGTTGATGGTATTTCTGTACTTTTTTCTAACCTGATTCGTTCTGTCAACATTTTCATAAATGTCGATTTTCCACTACCAGATGGACCATACAAAACAACTATTTCACCATTTTCGATGCAAATCTGATTCTTTGAAATTAGTGTGAATGGCTTATCATTTTCTGATTCCTCTAAATATTGGATTGAAAATGGATTTATTCTTATATTGTCAACAACTTTTGGAGTAGAAATCTTTGCAGATTCATTATAGAAAACATCCAAAATCAATGACATATCCTTTTCTTCTTTTTCCAATATAATTAATCTTTCATTGTGATTATTGAATGTTTCAGCAATCCTGCCAATCTGCCTTAACGCTGTTTCAATAATTAAAAGCGTTGCAGTAATATCTGTTATAGTAGCCAGACTGATACTATTCCATTCAACTCCTAATAGATAAAATACTATTATTCCGTATTGACTAAATGCTTCGATTGTGGTTATGAACAATCTTGACAAATTCATCACCTTATGAAACTTAGTAACATTCTTATTGCTTTCAATAACAGTCTTTTGAAATTTGTTTATTCTCATGTCCAAGTCACCATTAACTATTACAGGAACACGAAGTAAATCATTAATAATCATAGACTGTTCGTTGTTATATTCTCTATGATTTCGATAGTATGTTTCCCTGTTTAAACTGATATATGCAGAGCTAAAAAAAGAAATAAATACAAATACAAAAATCAGTGGAATAAAAACAACTTGTGATATAGATTCATTTGTTAGAATAGATATTGTTAACATTATAATCACGCTTATCACTTCAAGAATGTCAAATGTATGCCGAATTTTTTGTTGCCATAAATTTTGTAGATAGTTTTTGATAGTATTTAGTACTGACTCATTGCTCATCACCTTATATAGGTTGTTTGATATGTCATACTTTAAAACTTTGTTTGTTGTCTTGCCGATGATTTTACTTGCTCTTAATACAATTTCATCTTCAAAAATTAGTTCAAATTTCTTTCTTTCAGAACTTTCAAAAAGATAAAAAGTCTCTCTTACAACTTGTTGTCCACGATACAACATGAATAATATAATTCCAAGCAATATCATCCTATATTCAATCATCAAGTTTGTAATCTTGAGCATAAATGCAAATATAAGAACAATTATGGTCATACCAAGATTCATAAATCCAACTTTTAATCCCATCCGTTTAACACTTCCAGGAATATTAAGCATTTCATCTGACAGACCATAAGGTTTAAAGAACTTAATAATGAGATTTATCACCTCTTGAATTAAATTTTTTGTTTTTTCCTGTCCTTTCATATGTTTTTCCTCCTTAATTATATGTGATAGAAAAATTTTTACTTAGGTATTTACCTTACACCTACATTATACCATATTTACATAATATTTTCCATATTTACCCAAAACATACAACAATTTAAACCGCATTTTTATATAAAATTTTATATTATCATAATATTTTTATAACACATCTACTCTATAACTTAAAAAATCACCATACAGAAAATATTTATTTTCCGTATGGTGACTCTTTTACTTAATTGATAACCCATGTTCTTTGTCAAAATCCAAAACTTTATCTCCATTTTTGAGATCTTTAATAAATTTTTCAAAAATAGATTTTGTTAATTTTTCTTGACCGTATTCTTTCCTTATAAGATTTTTTACATCAAAGGTTTCTTCCTTTTCGTCAATTTCTAGAACAATCTCCATCTCAGATGATTTTCCTAGAAGATACTCTCCCTGTCCACCTCTTATAATGTAATATCCTTGGTCCATCTTTTTTTCAATTTCCTCTCTTGTTCCTCGAAAAGTAAACCGCTCTTCATCTGAATACTTGAAACTTTTGAGCTCAATTGATGACATATGGATTCCCCCTATCTCATTTTCTTTATTAATTAGCATCTTACGTATTTTACCACTTTATTTTTTTTATGTCAATATATTTTTCAAGTTTACTTTACTGTCAAAAAATGCTATAATTTATATGGAGGATAAAAAAATGATTGATTTATTATCACCTGTTGGTAATTTTGAATGTTTAAAAGCTGCTGTACAAAATGGCGCAAACAGTGTATATTTTGGAGCAGATTTATTTAGTGCAAGAGCATATGCTTCTAATTTTAGTTTAGACGAACTAGAAAAAGCTATAATATATGCTAAAACACGCGGTGTTAAAACTAATTTAACACTAAATACACTAATAAAAGACGAAGAATTCAATGATGCTTTTGAGCTAGCAAAAAAAGCTTATGAATTTGGAATAGATGCAATAATAGTACAAGATTTAGGCCTAGCTAAACAATTAATAAAACATTTTCCTGATTTAGACATACATGCAAGTACTCAAATGTCTATACATAATCTACAAGGTGTTTTAAAATTACAAGAATTAGGTTTCAAAAGAGTTGTACTTTCGCGTGAACTTTCTATTAATGAAATTGAATATATATGTAATAATTCTAATATAGAAATTGAATGTTTCATACATGGTGCATTATGTATTTCTTATTCAGGGCAATGTTTATTTTCTAGTATGATTGGTGGAAGATCTGGAAATCGTGGCAAATGTGCACAACCTTGTAGATTGCCTTATGAATTATTAGAAAACAACAAAAAAATTGACCAAGGTCATCTTTTAAGTACTCGTGATTTATTCGGATTAGATTTTATTCCAGATTTAATAAATAGTGGTGTTACATGTCTAAAAATTGAAGGAAGAATGAAAAATCCTGAATATGTTGCAACTGTTACAAGAATTTATAGGAAATATATAGATTTAGCCGAAAGTTCAAAAAAATATATTATAGATGAAAATGACAGAAAAATCTTATTGCAGGCATTTAATAGAGGGATGTCTTCTACTGGTCATTTTTTAAATGATCCAAATAGAAATTTAATTTTTAAAGATAAACCTAATAACATGGGCTTATTCTTAGGAAAAGTAGAAAAATATAATAAAACTAAAGGTTATATAACAGTAAAAATAAATGAACCTATTGAAATTGGAGATACTATTTCTTTAGAAAAAGAAACTGGAACATATACAATTTCTGAATTAATGCTAAAAGACAAGAATATTAAAGAAACTTCAGTTGGGCAAACAATAACAATTGGAAGAATGAAGGGAAATATAAATTTAGGTGATAAAATATTTAAAATTTCATCTAAAAAACAAAATTTGCTTGCTTCTGAAAGTATAAAATCTGAAAATAGAAAAATTAGTTTAAATTGTAAAGTTATAATAAAAAATGATACCCCTGTTCAATTACAAGTTACTTCAGCAAATAATTTAGATATATATTTAGGTCTAAATATTAATTGTGTATCTGATATAATTCCTGAAAATGCTAAAAGTAAACCTTTAGAAAAAGAAAGAGTTTTATCTCAAATAAATAAAACTAAAAATTCTCTATATGAATTTAAAAATATTGATATTGAATTAGATGATAATCTTTTTCTTCCTAAAATAAGTACTTTAAATGAACTTAGAAGAAATGCTCTAGAATTAGCTTATAATTTTGCTGTAAATAATATAAGACGCACTTGTTCTAAATCAGATATAAATTTATTAGAAAAATCTTTTAATACTCAAACAATTGAATCTAAAAACAAAGAAATCACGGTTTTACTGAATATTTTAGATATGAATTTAGATTATACAAAGCTAAATGGCATTAACAATATTTATATCCCTTTAAAATATTTTTTAAATTCAAAATATGAAAATATTTTATATGATTTACAAGATAAATTTACGCTTTATATTTATATGCCTACAATAATAAAAGCTAATTACAGCAATCTATTTTACAATAATATAGAAAACTCTATTAAAAAATATAAAATTAAAGGTTTTATTATTTCTAATATATCTAATTTAGAATTACTAAACGATATTTTAAATGATAAACAATATAATTTTGAATTAATTGCAAATTATACTTTTAATATTTTTAATACTTATAGTATTAATGAATTAAAAAATCTGAATATAGATAGATTTACTATTTCACCTGAATCAAACAAAGAAACTATTACAAATTTATGCACTAATTCTTCTATAAAAACAGAATTAATTGTTTATGGAAACACACCTTTAATGAATATGAGTTATTGTTTATTAGGACAATCTAACAAATGTTATCCAACTTGTACATCTAAATGTCATTCGGATAATTCCTATTATTTAAAAGATAGACTTAATATGAATTTTAGAATTTTATTTGATAACATTCAAACTGTTTCAACTATATATAATAGTAAAATCACTTCTATTTCTTCAGAAGATTTTAATATTAATTGTGCTCGAATTGATATTTTAGATGAAACTATTGATGAGATTAACTATATTGTTAGTCAAGTTTTAGATGGAAAAAGACTAGAAGGCAAAATATATACTAATGGAAATTTAAATCGTTAAATATAAAAAAAGCTACAACTATATTATAGTTGTAGCTTTTTTAGATATTAATCAGTCATTTAAAATTATTGTTTCTTTTTCGGTGTGCACCAAGTATCTAATTGCCCCCAAACCATCTTGTGATGATATATTATTGGAATTCCTTCTGTTTTATCTCCAATTTTGTAGTACAATTCTTTTACATCAACCGTACTGTCCCAATTGATAATGAATTTGTCTACTTCAGGCAGAATCTTTACTATCTTTTTCGAAATTTCGCAATTTTCTGGATGAGATTTTATAAATCCATCAAATACTGCAAAAATTTCTTCCCGCTCTAATTCTCTCTGAAAAAACTCACCATTTCTTTTCCACTTTAAAATGACTTTACTCTCTTTCATAACCACTACCTCCTATTGTTTTATTTTTGCAGTTACACACTCGGAGGTAATAATTTTATTAACCCTCCGAAATTTACCGAAAGGTCTTTTATACCTTTTATGTTTTAGATTATAACACATACTTATTAATATTTCAATAATATTTATTAGCTTATTTTGTCTAATTTTATACTATTTACAGAACCTATGTCTTCCAATCGTAACAGTCATAGGTCTAGACCAAATCCATTTATTCGTTGCAGTAGAAGGATTAAAATAATAAATCGCCCCATAACTAGGATCCCAACCATTCAAAGCATCCTGTGCAGCCTTTCTTGCTGTTGAATCAGGTGTTAAATTTATTTGTCCATCTCTTACTGCATCAAAAGCACCTGATTGATACACCACGCCTGCTAAAGTATTAGGAAATGAACTACTTTTTACTCTATTCATACAAACAGCTCCAACAGCAACCTGACCTGTATATGGCTCTCCTCTGGCTTCTCCATAAATTACTCTTGCCAATAAATCTAGATTACTATTATATGAAGAACTACTAGATGATGAGGATGTCATAATCCCCATTGCCTTTAAAGTTGCAGGTCCTGCTATTCCATCTACTGTTAATCCATTTTTTCTTTGAAAATATTTTACTGCATTTACTGTTTGAGTTCCATATATTCCATCTATGTTTCCCGTATAATATCCCCATCTTTTTAACTTTGTTTGTATTTGTGTTACTTCACTTCCTCTTGAACCATATTTTGATAATGTTTCTACTGATTCATTTTGATTTTGATATTCTTTATAAATTAAAACTGCACTTATTACTGTCATTATTAAAATCAAGCTTGCTACTAAAGCAATTATTTTTGTTTTATTTTTTGTCATAAAAAAATCACCCTTAATATAAATTTAAGAATGTCAATTTAAGTAATACCATTTATTCCTTAAATTGACGTTCTTATCTATTTATATATATTTTGGCAATTTATCCTCTTTTTATTCATATATTATGAACAATATCTACATAAAATTGTTTCTAAACCTACTTGTAAATCTATTTTTCCACTTTTAAAATTATAATCTAAATCACATAATTCTTGCAAAATAGCTCTTAATTCATTTTCTTTAAAATACTTAGATTGCATCTTATATTTATTTGTTAAAAATGCTTGATTTGGTTTTAATTTTAAACTTGAAGCTAAATCTTTATTTGTGTTTAATGCAATTTTTGTAATATATATTTTTTTAAAATGATTATATAATGTAACTAAAATTTTTGCTAAAGGTTCTTTTGCATAAATTAAATTTTTTAAAACTTGTAATGCTCCTGATATATCTTTTTTTCCTAAATCATCTGTTAAATCAAATATTACACTTTCTAATTTTTTAATTGATAATTTATCAATATCTTCCTTTTTTATAGTTCCATTTTCCCCTGCATATTCTATTAACTTTCTTATTTCATTTATTAAATCTTGCATATTTGTACCACAACATTCAATAAAATATCTTATTGTTGCTGAATCTATTTGAACTTTATATGCATTACAAATTGATTTGATTCTTTGTTCAATTTGCAGTGGTTTTTGATAATCAAATTTACATACTACACCATTTTTTTCTATTGTTTTATATAATTTTGATTTAGTATCCGCTTCTTCTTCGATAAATACTAATATAACTGATTCATTTATAATTTTAATATTTTCATCAATATATTGTTCTAATTTATCTTTTATTTTAGAAAGATCTCCTGATTTTTTCTTTCCCTCTTTTTTTAACAGCCCTGTATTTCTAGCAATAATTAACTTTTTTTCATATCCAAAACTTGGTGTTTCTATATCTGAGATAATTTCTGACACATTTTGTTCATCTATTAATATGTAATTAATTCCTTTTATACATTCACCAAATAATGTTTTTATCTTTTTTAAATTACTTTCTAAAAGGTATAATTCCTCTCCATATAAAAGATATATGCTATTTAGCTTTTTCTCTTTCAATTCCTTCTCTAGATTTTCTATTGTCATCTTTCTTCTCCTTGTTTAATCTTAGCAATTTAATTATTGTATATATTGAATATATAACAATTGTACTAAATGATATTATTATACAAATTTTATGTAATGTAGTTGTATGATAAGATACTTTTATCTTTCCTTTTATATTTGTATCTAAATTCACTTGCACTAACCCATGTTCAGATTCTACCGCTTCTAAAATTTCTTTTTCATTTGTTTGATCTGATATATACTCTATTTGATATCCTTTATAAAATAAATATGGTAATTCTAAAGATGTATTTTTTTCAACTTGTTCAATATTAAGATTTAAAATTCCATCTTCCTTCTCTTCTTGTGTTATATTTGCCCCACCTGACAATATATGTATTTTATTATCATGATTTACAATATAATCAATTGAATCTATTGCTTTTTGTGGCCAATATTCTAAAAATGATGAATATCTACTTACTTGATTTTTTGTATCTATTATCTCATTCTCTTTATAGAATTCATTATTTTTATCTTCCATTTCCAAGTCTTTTACAAATGTCAAACTATATATACAAGAACATATAATTAAAACAGTTGCTACAAAATTTATTATATTTTTTATTTTTTGACTTTCCCATCTTTGTAAAATGTCTTCTAGTAAAATTGCTATATTTATTCCTCCAATTATTGAAAAACACGTTACAACTAATACTAGCATTCTCCACGGAAATTGAATCATTAATAAAATATCTGGCATTATCCTCCAAGGGAATATCAATGTTGACATTATAGTAGCTATTATACCTGCAATTAAGAAAAATTTATATTCTTTTTTATTTTCCTTACTAAGCTTCTTCATCGTAAATGGTGTAAAAATTAATGCTACTATAATTGGAATACCTATACAGAAATACATTGAGCTATCTGCTCCCTGAGCATTTCTATAAAATAGCTGTAATGGATTTAATGAATGCCCTTGCACAGAATCTTTACTATACATTTTTCCATATCTAAACACTTCATATTCTGTTTCGGATTTTTGTTCTAATAATGGTACTTCAAAAAATATTACAGATAAAATTATTATTAATGTTGTTATTACTAATGCTTTTAATATCTTTTTATCTTTTAGTTTCTTTATATTTAATAATACATAACAAAATCCTAAAATAAACATAAGCATTGTACTAATATTATGAGATAAGATTAGCCCTATCGTTCCAAAAACATATAAATATGATTTATCTGTTTTTCCTTGAAATATTAAATATACTCCTCTAAATATAATTGGTATAAATATAAAACTTGCCATTTCTCCTACTGCTAATCTGGTATAAACATTTAATAAACGATATGGTGCTATCATATACAAAGCACTCGCAAAAATTGCAGCTATCTTATTTTTTGTTATTGTATTTACTAGCTGAAACATTGATATTCCTGAAAATAAAAATGTACAGAATATAAATAATTTCATTGCTAAAATAGCATTATTTGTAATTACTGCAAATATTACATTTATAAGTGTTGATATTGGTGGATAAAACAAATTCCAACCAAATCCTAATTCATTTGAAAATCTTGATATTATAAATGGAGAATTTCCTTGTTGTAATTGTTCTATAGTTCCTACAGCCCTAGAAATATGAAAATCCCCATCATGCCCTGTATGTATACCATTTTGAAATAGTGGTATACACATTATAATTGAAATTATCACAATTATGCTATAATAAAATATTTTGTGTTTAACTAATTTTTCCATTCTAATCGCTCCAACCAATTTATTTTGTTTTTTCATTTGTCCATTTGAGAAACGCCCCAAATGGACTTTATGAAATTATTCTTAAAACTTCTGATATGCTCCATGCTTGTGCAATTGTTCCTTTAGGTTCGTGTGGTTTTCTGGAATCATATATTTCTGCAATACTTCCTATGCAACCTCTTTGGCTAAGTTCTTTTTCAAATGTTTTTGTTACATTCTTGATAAAGCTATTTAATTTTTCTTCTAATTCTGCTTTGTATGTTTTTCTTTTTTCTGCTTTTATCATATTTTTTAAAGCATCATAATATAATCCTAGTAACCATGTCCATGTTATTCCTTGATGATAGCTCATATCTCTTTTAAAACTGTCTCCTTCATATATTTCTATATAATTTGGTTCTCCTTTTGCTAATGATTTTAGCCCATAATTGTTTAATAGTTTCTTTTCTACAACATTCAAAATATTGTATGCTTCTTCTGAATTTGGCTCTATTATAGGATATGTCAGGCTTAAACTAAATAGTTGATTTGGTCTTATTTTGTTATCTCCGAATAACATCGTATAAACATTTTCTTTTTGCATTATAAAACTTTTTATTAAATGATTGCTTACATTTTTTTGCTAAATCTTTGTATTTTTCTACATTTGATTTATCTCCTATTTTTTCTGTTAAATCTGCCATTATACATAAGCTGTTATACCATAAACTGTTTATTTCTACTGCTTTTCCATTTCTAGGAGTTGCTGCATAATCTCCATATTTTGCATCCATCCAAGTATTTTGAGTAGTTTCTGTTCCTGATGATATTAGATAATCTTCATCTAAATAGATATTGTTATTGTCAACATCTATTCCCTTTATATAATTTTCTATTACTTTTTCTAATTTTTCATATACATTTTCTTTTATAAATTCATAGTCTCCAGTATAATTTATGTATTTTTGTATCTGCTCAAATAACAGTAATGATGCATCTACACTGTTATATAGTGGTCTGTTGTCAAATCCTGAGTATCCATTTGGAACTAGTCCATATTTTATATCTCTTATCATTGTTAGTATTATTTCTTTTGCTATATCATATCTTTTTGTTTTTAATAATAATCCTTCAAATGAAATTAGACTGTCTCTTCCCCAATCTAGAAACCATGGATATCCTGCAATTATTGTATGTAATTTAAATGATGGTCTATATACTATAAATTGGTCTGTTGCTTTTATTAAGTTTTTTAATATATTTTGTTTTGATGTGTCGTCTTTATCTTGTAATAGCCCTGTTTTTTCAATCAATTCATCTAATCTTTTTGTCTCTTTTTTTATTATATTTTTAACATTTATTTCTTCTATGTTTTCTTCAAATCCACATACAAATGAAATTTCTTTTTCTTCATTTGGTTCTAATTCTACTTCATATACTCCTGTAACATTGTGATTTTCTTTTGGGTAAAACCCTCTTTTTTCTTCTTCTATATAAAACATATCTTTAAATGTATCATTTTCATGTTGTATGTATTTTCCTTCAGACAAATTCAAATACACAGGGAAATCGGATTTTCCATCTATTACTAATTTTATTTTTGTCCCTTTTATTATTTGTTTAACATCAAAAATATGGTCTGTACTCATTGTATGAAAGTCTCTGAAATTTACAATTGGTGCTATTGTTAGTTTTGATGGTTTATTTGAGTTCTTTATTTTATAATATATTCCTACAACATTTTCGCCTTGTCTCATACATATTGTTTTAGAAATTTCTACATCTTCAATTTTATATTCATATGTTGGAAAATATTCTTTCTCAAATGTTTCTTGGTACTTATAACCTTGTGATATATAATTTTCTCCTACATTTGTATATAAATCATATTTGTTATCACCTATTTGAATACTTTCATCAACTTTTGATAAAATTAAATATCTTCTTGCTGGCGGTGTTAAAGGCGCTATTAGTAATCCATGGTACTTTCTTGTGTTTGCCCCTATTACAGTTGAACTTGCAAACCCACCTATGCCATTTGTTATTAGCCATTCTTTTTTCAAACCATTTTCTAAATCTAAATCTTCCTTTGTAAATTTCATCTTTCAACTTTCCTCCGTATTTATTTTAATCTACTATCTTTGTATTTTACAACATTTTTATTTCTTAAGACGTTTTTCTCTTTCTTCCTCTTTGACTTTTAGGCATTGTTGCTATTGCTTTTTTAGGTTCTTTTATGCTTTTTTCATATTCTCTTCTAAATTTCAGTACTTCTTCATCTTCTTGTGTTTTTTCATCTTTTTGTTTTGCTGCACTTTCTTTTTTAATTTTTTGTTCTTTTAGCTTTGTCATTTCATTAGATTGTCTTATTGATTCAATTCTTTCACTATATTTATTACTAAATTTGCTATTTCTTCTATGATTATCTTTATTATTTTTCTTACCTCTTTTATTATTTCTTTTCATTTGTTTTTTAACTTTATCAATTCTTTTATCTTCTCTTAACTTATTGTTCAACATTAAAAATTGCGGATCATTTTGCTTGTCTTGATATCTTAAATCATCACAAATAAGCTCTATAATTGATTTAGCAACTAACTCCGGATCATGCCTAATGCATTCATTAGATATCATTGATAAATTTCTTTGTAAATATGTTATTCCTTTTACTTTATCAATATTTGGTTCTACTAAGTCTTGACCTTCTAAATTATATCTTTTTATAAATTCAGGTACTACTTCTCCTGTATCGTAAATACAATAATCTACTATTCCTTTCCCACAATGTTCTATTATTGCATTTAAATGATCTGATACACTATATTCATCTGTTTGTCCAGGTTCTGTCATTATATTGCTTATATATACTTTTAATCCAGTAGACTCTTTAATTGCTCTTGCAACTCCATTTACTAAAAGGTTTGGTATAACATTTGTATATAAACTTCCTGGTCCTATTACTATGCAATCAGCATTTTTTATTGCGTCTATTACGCCTGGTGCTGGTCTACAATTTGTAGGATTTAAATATATTCTGTTTATTTTTGTTACTTTTTCATATACTACTTCTGGAATTTTAGCTTTTTCTGTTACTATATATCCATTTGCAAGCTCTGCTGTTATATTCATTTCATCCAAAGTTACTGGTATTACTTTTCCAATTATATTTAGTACTTCATTACTTTTTATTATTGAATCAGAAAAATCATTATTTATATTTTTCATTGCAGTAAAATAAATATCCGAAAATGTTAAATTTCTTAATTTACCTTCTGTAAATTGATAATTAAATAATTTATCAAGTTGTCCATCTTCAGTTGAAAGAGCTATCATGCTGTCTCTTACATCATTTAAAGGCTTAGTCTGTAATTCTTTTCTTGACTCAGTTTCTACCTCACCATAATCTGAAACTGTAACTATTGCTGTTAAATTATCTGTATATTTTTTTAATCCTGAAAGAACAGTATTTAATCCAGTTCCGCCTCCAATTACTACAATATTAGGTCCTTGGTGATATACTTTTTTATCAAATATTAATGATTTTACATTTACATTTTTCTTATCATTCATTCTATTATCTGTTGACTCTATTAAAATTTCAAGTGTTCTTTTATTGAAACTTATTAATCCTAATACTGTTGCTATAACTCCTATTACAAATATTACAATTATTTCTATTAATTCAGTAAATGACATTTCCTTTAATACTAATATTTTTGCAATTCCATAACATATTAATAATATTCCTATTAATATTACTAACATCCATCTTTTTAGTTTACTGTTTGATTTAAACCATTGCATAAATCCATTCATTTTTATACCTCCTTGTCCAAAAGGGACGTTTCTTTTTGGACATTTTTGTCCAGCTAACACATATGATATCTGTAGCTCACTTTCATTCGAACAGCTATCTTAATTTGGTACATATCTTGTTTTATAAAATTTAATATTATTCTTTTCCTATAATTTTAATTTCTAATTCTATTTTTTTTCCAAATTTTTCATAAACTTTATCAGCTGCAAATTTAGCTAAATCTATTACATTCTGAGCTGTTGCATTTCCTTTATTTATTATAAATCCTGCGTGTTTTTCTGATATTTGTGCTCCTCCAATTGAATATCCTTTTAAGCCTGCTTCATCTATTAATTTAGCTGTTATAAAATCTTCTCCTCTTTTAAATGTACTTCCAGCACTTGGGAATTCTATTGGTTGCTTTTCTTTTCTGTATTGTAAATATTCATTCATTTTTGATTTTATGTCTTCTTTTTTTCCATTTTTTAATACTAATTTTGCTTGTAAAATGATATATTTTTCTCTTGAAAATCTACTTTTTCTATATTGAAATTCTGATTCTTCATTTGTAAATTTATGTATATTTCCTTCATAGTCTAAAGCTGTTATTTCTGTAACTATATCTTTCATTTCTTTACCATGTGCTCCTGCATTCATAATTATAGCTCCACCTATAGTTCCGGGAATCCCTGATAATTCTTCAAATCCAGATATCTCTTCTTTTAGTAATTTTTGTGCAAATAGTCCTATTGGTACTCCTGCATCAACTAATATCTCTCTTTTTTCTATATCTATATTTTTAATTTCTACTTTTTTTAGTTCTAGTTTTATTACAATTCCTTTTATGCCTTTATCTGATACTAAAATGTTGCTTCCGTTTCCAACTATTGTTAAATTTATTTTGTTAGTTTTACACAATTCTAATATTTTTTTTAATTCATCTATTTCGTCTATTTTTACAAAAAATTCTGCAGGCCCTCCTATTTTAAATGACGTATGATTTTTCATAGGTTCGTTTTCTTTTATTTTTTCTTCTGGAATAATTTTTTTTAAATTTTCTAATATATTTATATTTTCCAATTTGAACACTCGCTTTCTTATTTTCCTCTCTAGAATATATCTATAACCTTTTTTCTTTTGTTTATAATCTTTCTCTTAAATTATATTATTTTTACTTGGTATAATATATCATTTTTTTTGTAAAATTACAATGTCTCAACCTTAATTAATTAAAATTATTATAAATGCTTTATTTTTGGAATAAATTGTAGTATAATATAAGTATATTTTAATTTTATGAATGGAGATGTTTTTATGTGGCAAATTTGGTTAATTATTGCTGGATTATTTTTTGTGGGTGAAATGATAACTGTGGGATTCTTAGTTTTTTGGCTTGGAATTGGAGCTTTACTTGCAATGATTGTTAGTTTATTTACATCAAATATAATTATTCAAACTACTGTATTTGTAATATCTTCAGCAGTTTTAATTTTAGTAACAAAACCTTTTGTTAAAAAATTTGTTGATGTAAAGCCAACAAATACAAATGCTTTTTCAATCATTGGAAAAAACGCTTTAGTTATTAAGGATATAGATTCTGCCCATTCTACTGGTCAAATTAAAATTAATGGTGAAGTTTGGTCAGCAGAATCAGAAAATGGTGAAACTATTCCAGAAGGTTCAGAAGTCGAAATTTTAAATATAAAAGGCGTTAAAGCAATAGTTAAAGGAATTAAAATTACAGCTGATATGAATTAAATATCTGAGATTCTACTTCAAAAGTCTGAGGTTAGATTTCAGATATTTGAAGCTTGATTAATTTTGTTATTAACATTACTTATTTTTAAGTATTTATATATTTTATTTTATAGGAGGATTAATTATGGGAGTTTTATTAATTTTATTAGTTATAATATTAGTTATAGCATTTAAATCAATAAAAATCGTTAAACAAGCTGAGGTTTATATAATTGAAAGATTAGGTAAATTTTATAAAGTAGCAGATGCTGGTCTTACAATTATAATTCCATTCTTCGATCATGTAAGAAGTGTTGTAAGTTTAAAACAACAAACAATGGATGTTCCGCCTCAAGGAGTTATTACAAAAGATAATGTTACAATTACAATAGATACTGTTGTTTTCTATCAAATAACAGACCCTGCAAAAGCAGTTTATGAAATTCAAAGTTTAAAGAAAGGTATTGAATATTTAGCAATTACAACAATTCGTGATATTATTGGTAAAATGACTTTGGATGAAACATTTAGTTCAAGAGATGATATCAATAATAAATTAAGAATTGTCTTAGATGAAGCTACAGATAGATGGGGATGTAAAATAGACAGAGTTGAAATTAAGGATATTACACCACCTGCTGATATTAGAGATGCTATGGAAAAAGAAATGAATGCAGAAAGAAATAAAAGAGCTTTAATTCTTGAATCTGAAGCTCAAAGACAATCTGCTATTACTATAGCTGAAGGTAAAACAAGCTGCTATCTTAGAAGCTGAAGCTGATAAAGAAGCTAGAATTACTAGAGCTGCCGGTGAAGCACAAGCTATTAAAGAAGTTGCTGAAGCTAAAGCTGAAGAAATTCAAAGAGTTTATGAAGCAATTAAGAATTCAAATCCAGATGACAAATTAGTTCAATTAAAGTCTTTAGAAGCTTTAGAGAAAGTTGCTGAAGGTGAAGCTAATAAAGTATTTATTCCTTTTGAAGCAACTAGTGCACTTTCAAGTTTAGGTGCTATTAAAGAAGTTATAAAAGATGAAAAGAAAAAATAATTTTAAAAAAGAGGAATTTTATAATTCCTCTTTTTTGATACCTTCTTCCATATTCCTATTTTTTTACATTTTTTCTGGCATTTCTATTCCTAATAATTGAGCTCCTTGTTTCAAAACATTTCCAACTGCATATGTTAAATAAATACGAGCATCTTGAATCTCTTTATCTTCCACAATAATTTTATTCTCATTATAAAAACTACTATAAGCTTTTGCTAAATCAATTAAATATCTTGAAAGTATTGATGGTTCATTCTTATCTGTTACTTGGATTAAAACATCCTCAAAATTATACATTAATTTTAATATTTCTAAAGAATATTCATCTGTTAAATTTTCTATTTTTATATCTTCAGATTTTGGTACATACCCTGCCTTTTCTAATACACTTCTTGTTCTTACATATGTATATTGAATATATGGACCTGTTTCCCCTTGGAAATTTAATGCTGTATTCCAGTCAAATATTTGGTCTTTTGTAGTCACTGTTGATAATGTATTGAATACTATTGCACCTATTCCAACTTTCTTTGCTACTTCGTCTTTATTTTCTAGATTTGGATTTTTTTCAGCTATTATTTCTTGTGCTTTTTCTATTGTTCCATTTATTAAATCTTCTATTTTTACTACATTTCCAAGTCTTGTCGACATTTTCCCTGTTGGTAGACTCACCATTCCATATGATACATGTTCTAGTCCTTTTGCATATTTTTCATCTACTAAATATTTTGCTACCTCAAATATTTGCTTAAAATGTAGATTTTGTTCATATGCTACAACATATAAGCACTTGTCAAAGTCATATGTTTTTGCTCTATACATAATTGCTGCCAAGTCTCTTGTTGCATATATTGATGAACCATTTGCTTTTTGTATTAAACATGGTGTATTTATTCCCACATCTTCTAAATCTACTATTCTTGCTCCTTCAGATTCAGTTAATTTTTCTTTTTCTTCAAGTGTTTTTATCACTTCATCTGTTTTGTCAGCATAAAATGCTTCCCCATTATATGAATCAAATTTAACATTTAAAATATCATAAATTTTGTTAAATTCTACCATGCTTAAATCTTTAAATCTGTTCCATAAGTCTACACAGTACTTATCTCCTGATTCTAGAAGTCTAAAATTTTCTCTACATCTTTCAAGAACTTGTTCATCTTCTTTGCATAGACTATTTATTCTTACATACATATCCATCATTTTGTTTATTGGGTCTTCTTCTAAATTATATTCATCTTTCCACATTTTATATGCTTCTATCATTTTTCCGAATTGTGTTCCATAGTCTCCTAAATGATTTATTCCAGTAGTGTTATACCCTAAATATTTATATGTTCTATATAGTGAATTTCCTATTAATGTTGTTCTTAAATGTCCTATATGGAAAGGTTTTGCAATATTGGGTGCTGAATAGTCTATTACTATATTTTTTCCTTTTCCTACTTCTGATTTTCCATATTCCTGTGTTTTTGATACCTCTTTTAAAACTTCTTCCACTAAAATTTCTTTATTTATAAAAAAGTTTAAATATCCACCAATCACTTCTACTTTTTCTATTTCTTTAATTTGTTCTATTTCTTTTTCTATTACTTCTTTTATCTCATTTGCTATTACTGGTGGTGCTTTTTTTAATTCTTTTGCCAATCTAAAACATGGAAAAGAATAGTCTCCATTTTTAGCATCTTTTGGTATTTCTATATATGTTTCTAATTCTTTTTCATCTATTTGAGTTACTTTTGATATTTTGTCTGAAATTATTTGTTTAAAATTTATCATTTTTCATCTTTCCTTTTTATATTAAATTTAACAATTCATTTATTATTGTTTGCCACTTTCTCAAACGACTTTTCTACTTAGTATTTTTCTCTATATAATTCCAACTATCCTTACACATATCATCTATATTTTTTTCTGCAGTCCATCCTAAGTCTTCTCTAGCTTTAGTTGGATCTGCATAGCATATTGCAATATCTCCAGGTCTTCTAGGAACAATTCTATATGGTACTGATTTTCCTGTTGCTTTTTCAAATCCTTTTACCATATCTAAAACACTATATCCTTTACCAGTTCCTAAATTATATATATATAATCCTTCCTTTTCTTTTTCTAGCTTTTCTAATGCTTTTATATGTCCTTTTGCTAAATCAACTACATGGATATAATCTCTTACTCCTGTTCCATCTGGTGTATTATAATCGTTTCCAAATACTGATAATTCTTTTAAAGTTCCAGCTGCAACTCTTGCGACATATGGCATTAAATTGTTTGGTATTCCTTTTGGTTCTTCTCCAATTAATCCACTTTCATGTGCTCCAACAGGATTAAAATATCTTAATATACAAATATCCCATGTGTTATCTGACTTATAAATATCTTTCAATATTTGTTCAATGTATAATTTTGTTGTTCCATATGGATTTGTCGTTCCTCCAGTTGGTGTTTCTTCAGTAATTGGCATTTTTTCTGGTTCTCCATACACTGTTGCTGATGAACTAAATATAAATTTTTTACATCCATATTTTCTCATTGTATCTAATAATACTAATGCTCCTGAAATATTATTTGTATAATATTCTATTGGTTTTTGTACTGATTCACCAACAGCTTTAAATCCAGCAAAATTCATTACTGCTTCTATATTGTTTTCTTCAAATACCTTTTCTAATTTTTCTTTATTTAAATAATCCATTTCATAGAATTTAAAGTTTTTTCCTGTTATTTTTTTTATTGATTCTAATGCTTTTGGTGTGCTATTTGAAAAATTATCTATTATAATAATTTCTCTTCCTTCTTTTAATAATTCTACTGCTGTGTGACTTCCTATAAATCCAGCTCCTCCTGGTAATAATATTGCCATATGTATTCCTCCTAATTTAAAACCATTTCTTATCTGTCTCCTATTCCGGCCACTGCTGCCTCCTGAGTTTTCTCTATTATTTCTACTTTTTATCAATGGACATTCCATCTTTTGTGTCCTTTACGACATATCCTTTTTCAGCAATTAAATCTCTTAACTCATCTGATTTTGCCCAATCTTTATTTTCTCTAGCTATTTTTCTTTGTTCTACTAAATCTAAAATCTCTTGTGGTATATCTTCATCTTTTGAATTTATTTCATCTATTTTTATTCCTAAAACGGTGTCAAATTTTGCAAGCATTTCTGCTACTTCTGGATTTTTCTTTTCAAATCTAGCAGTTTCCCAAACAAAGCTCATAGCTAGTGGCATATTTAAATCATCATTTATTGCCTTATGAAAATTTTCTTCAACCTGCATTAATTTTTCTTTATCTTCAGGTGTTAATTCATCTTTTCCATTTAAATTCACTTGATAACTATTACGTAGTCTTTCTAAAGATTTTGATGCAGCATCTATACCTTCCCAAGTAAAATTTAATTTATTTCTATAATGGCTTGAATAACTAAATAATTTATATACTATAGGATCATAACCTTTTTCTTTAATGTCTTTTACTAAATATACATTTCCAAGGCTTTTTGACATTTTTCCGCCGTTTATTAATAAATATTCTCCATGCATCCAATAATTTGCTGGTATTTTTCCACATCTGCCTTTACTTTGTGCTATTTCATTCTCATGATGTGTAGGTATTAAATCTATACCACCAGTATGTATATCAAATTGTTCACCTAAATATTTTTGCCCCATTGCTGAACATTCTATATGCCATCCTGGATAACTTAGTCCCCATGGACTATCCCATTTCATTAAATGATTTTCTGGTGCTTTTATCCACAAAGCAAAATCATAAGGATTTTTCTTTTCTGGGTCTATATCAACCCTTGCTCCTGCTTTTTGTTTTTCTATATCTAAATTTGATAAAATTGGATACTTATCTAATTTTGATATATCAAAATATATTGCTGTTGATGTTTCATATGCATATCCATTGTTCACTAATTTTTCTACATATTCTAGCATTTCTTTTATATGTTCTGTTGCTTTACATACTATTTCTGGCGTTTCTACATTTAGAGCATTTAAATCTTCAAAAAATATTTTTGTATAATGTTCTGCTATTTCTAATGGTGTTTTATTTTCTTCTCTTGCTGATTTTAACATTTTGTCTTCACCTTCATCAGCATCTGATACTAAATGTCCAACATCTGTTATATTCATTGCATGTTTTATATTATACCCATTATATTTAAGTACTCTTCTTAAAACATCTTGAAATATGTTTGTTCTCATATTTCCTATTGTTGCATCTTTATATACTGTTGGACCACATGAATATATTCTTATTTCTTTAGGATTTATTGGTTTAAATTTGTCTTTACTTTTTGTTAATGTATTATAAAAATATATTTCCATTTTTCCTCCTTGTTAATTTTATATTATACCTATTACATTTTTTAAATTGGCAGATATACTTATCTGCCAATTTTTAATGTTGCTTTGTTCCATTTCCTGTTGAAGTTTTCTCTGTTGATGTATTGTTTTTATTTGTTGTATTTTGTGGTGTTGTATTTGTTGTATTTGTTGATGTTGTGTTCGTCTTATCTGTTGTATTTGTTGTAATTGTATTTGTATCAACAGTATTGTTCGTTATCTCGGGTTTTTCCTCTGGTTTTTTATGATTTGTACATGTTTCTTCTACTTTTGCCTTTGATGTTGAAGACGCTGCTCCTAATGGTTTCCAAAGATTTAATTTTTCTTTTGGTACAACTCCTCCATAACTTATCTTTTTAACTTGTTCAGCAGGACAATATTCATTTGCAATTTTTCCAGATTCTTGACAAATGCTTTGAACTCCGTGCCCTTCGCATTTTTCTGGCATATTATCTTGAGTAAATATCTCTGAATATGTGTCTGTACATGATGATACTGCTATACATCCTGTTGTTCTACATACAGTTGCAGTAACTATTCCGCTTGGCTTATTAAAGTTTTTGTTTGGTAAATCTTTGTGAACACTTTTCATAACTGCTGCCCATATATTTCCTGCTGGGTTTCCACTTGCAGTTACTCTTTCATTATTATCATATCCAAACCAACATGCTGCTGTATAATATGGTGTCATACCACATAACCATCTATCGTAATATTCATCTGTTGACCCTGTTTTTGCACATGTTTCCATTCCTGGTATTGCGCAATATGTTGCAGTTCCACCTGATTTAACTGGCTCTGCAGTTATTTCTCTTGTAATATAAGCATTTTGTTCAGAAAAAACTCTTGTCTTTTCTTGTTTAGGTGTTAATACTGTATTTCCATTTGAGTCTACTACTTTTGTATAGAATATTGGTGTCATATATACACCATCATTCGCTATTGTTGCATATGCTCCTGCCATTTCTAATGGGCTAATTCCTGTTGTTAAACCTCCTATTGATAATGGTAATCCATTGTCATTTTCTTCATCTAATGATGTTACTCCCATTTTCTTCATATATTCTATAGCTTTTGCTGGAGTTAATTCTTTCATTATTTTTACCATTGGTATATTTTGTGATGTTTTTATACAACTTCTTATATTAATTAATCCTTTTGGTGTATTATAATCATCTGGTTTATATACACCATCAAAAAGCGTTTTTACATCATCATATACTGTTGCTGCTGTTATTACTTTTTCTTCTAATGCTGGTGCAACATCAACAATTGGTTTTATTGAAGAACCTGTTTGTCTTACCATTTGTGTTCCTCTATTCCATCCTGTTGCATATTTATTTCCTAATTCTCCACCAACTGCTACAACTTGACCTGTAGTATGGTCCATTATTACCAGTGCTGCTTGTGTATGGTCATTTAGTAAATTACCATTTTGGTCTTTGTCCTTTCCTGCTATTATATAATTTGTTTTACTAAATTCTTCTTCAACCTTAGCTTGTATTGAAGCATCTTCTGTTGAATATATTGTTAATCCACTACCATATACATAATTTTCTGCCAATGCTTTTGATATGTTTTTTTCTTCCATTACTTGTTCTACAACTTGTTTTATAGCAGCATCTGTATGGTATGAATATGTTGAATTTGTACTTGTATCTCCTTTGGTGAAGGTTAAGCCGTTTTTTACTTTATTCTCTGCTTCATTATATACTGTTTCATCAGTTACAAGCCCTTGTTCTTTCATTTGGCTTAATACTGTTAATGTTCTATTTTTTATAAGTTCTTTGTTATCATTTGATTCATCAAATGGATTATATTTACTTGGTGAGTTGTTTATTCCTGCCAAAAATGCACATTCTGCTAGGTCTAAATCTTTTGCACTTTTATTAAAATAATATACTGATCCTAATTCTACTCCATGAAGATTGTTTCCTCCAACAAATATAATATTTAAATATAATTCTAATATTTGATCTTTGGAAATCATCCTTTCTACTTGTACAGCTTTTGCCCATTCTTTTACTTTTCTTGTTATTCCTGCTACTCCAGATCTTGCATCGTCTTTAGTTATGTTTTTTACTAATTGTTGTGTTATTGAACTTCCACCATATGATGAGTTTCCTGTAACTGTTCCTAATATTGCTCCTGTTGTTCTTTTAATATCTATACCGTTGTGTGAATAAAATCTTTTGTCTTCTATTGCAATATATGCTTTTGGTAAGTATTCTGACATTTCACTTAATGATATAGTTTTTCTTTTTTCATCTGTGCTTAAATTTGCTATTTCGTTTCCATCTTTGTCTAATATTATTGTGTTTGAAGATCCTACTACTAGTTCTTCTTTTGTTATTTCGAATTCATCTCCAAATAATCCAAAAAATATTGCTGCGATTATTCCTGCTCCAATTACACATAGTAATAAGAATGTTATTATTATGATTTTTAGAGCTAATTTTAGTTTTGGATTCATTCCTTTCTTTTTTTTGCCTTTTATATTTTTGTTAGTTCTTGTTTTTTTATTTGTATTGTATTTATTATTTGTACTTCTTTGTTGTGGTCTTTTAGGTCGTTTATTACTACTGTTTGGCATTTTTTATACCTCCTTGCCAATATTTTTTACAATACATTTATTATATTATATTTTTGATAAAAATGAAAGGGTTTGAGGGAAATTTTTGATATTATTGGTTAGGTTTCTTATAGTTCTCCGTTGTTTAGTATTAGCTTTTTTATTATTACTTTGTCTATTGCTATTTTTTCTTTTATTTCCTTTATTCTTTGTTTTTTGTATAATTGTGATTCATATAAATCTTTTAGATAATATTTTTTGCTTAGTGCTTTGTCTTCTTTTTTGTCGTTTCTGTAGTCTATTTCGTAATCGTTTATATTTAAACCGTTGAATCTTTTTTTGTTTATTTTTATTTTTTCTTTTATGTTTATTAGTATTGCTTCATCGTTAATTGTGTATTTATTTATTAGTTCTTTTGGAAAGTCTATATTTATAATTATTTGTGATTTTTTTAGGCTTTTCTTTTTGTTGTTTGTTATTGTTATTATTATTCCTTCTTGTTCTAAGTTTTTTTCTATTTTTTTAAATTTTTCTATGTGATTTGTTACTATGTTTATTGTTTTGTATTTTCTTGCTAATATTTTTATATTTTCATATTCTGTGTCTGTTAAATCGTTTATTAATATAGATATATTGACTTTTTGTAGTTGTTTCTTTTTTATTATGTATTCTATTGTATCTGTTAATAAAATTTCGAATAACCATTTTCCGTCTGATATTTCTATTCCATTTGTATTTAAATAATTTATATATGTTTGTTCTTTTTGGATTTCCTTGCTTAATACTACTTTTCTACTATTGGAATGTTTTTCTATTATTTTATTTGTTTTTGTTGCTATTTTTTCTATTTGTTTTTCTTTTGTATTTTCGGTTATTGGTATCATTATTGTGTTACCTGTAATTTTTAGTATACCTAGCTTTTTTTCTATAAAGTTGGGCTTGTCATTTTTTTCTATATAAAACATAAAAACACCTCATATCTTTTTTTATTTAAGTATATGTGGTGTTTTTTATTTTATTAATTTTATTTTATTGGATTATACTATTTTTATTTTATTCCCTACTATTTCTTGAAAAATTTGTAGAATTTCTTCATTAAAATAGATTTGTCCACATGGTTTTATTTCTCCGTTTATTTCTATCTGGATATTCATATTGTTTTTGTCACCAGAGAAATATTTAATTGCGTTTCTTAATTTTTCCTTTTGTTCTTCTGGTAAATCAGTTATGTCTATACTTATTATTTTACTTTTTTCTTCTTCAAGATCTTTAATGTCGTTTGCAATAATGCTTGCTTGTTCATCTTCTCTTATACTTAGTCTTCCATCTACTAAAACGATATTTTCTTCTATTAAACTTCTACCTGCATTTATTACGGCATTTTCAAATGCTATGATTTCAGCTGTTCCATATAAGTCTTCTATTGTTATAAATGCCATTATCTTATTGTTTTTTGTGTATTTCTTTTTTATTGATGTAATAATTCCAGCATATTTCACCTTTTGACCATCAACAAATTTAGATTTATCATGACCGCCAACATCCGACATCTGGCTTTCGACATCCGACATTTTCCCTCCGATTTCTTCCAAATCCAATGTATTTATATTTGTACAATGCATAATCTGTTCTTTTAATTTTTCTAATGGATGCCCTGATATATATATTCCAAGCATTTCTTTTTCCATTGATAATAATTCTTTCTCTGGTAGCTCATCATATTCTTCGAATTTATATTTTTGTTTTTCCATTTCTTCTTTGTCTTGTTCATTTCCGATATCAAACATTGATACTTGTCCACTAAATCCTTTTTTATTACTACTTTGTATTGTATCAATAATTGTTTCAAATGATGCTAACAGTGTTGCTCTTGTTTGTTCAAATTCTCCAAACACTCCTGCTTTTATTAAACTTTCTACACATTTTTTGTTTACTTGGGTATTTGCTATTCTTTCACAAAAATCTGTAAATCCTTTATATTCTCCATTTTCTTTTCTTTCTTTAACAATGTTTTCTACAGGTACTGTTCCTACATTTTTTATACTTCCAAGTCCAAAGCGTATTTTTCCGTCTTCTACTGTAAATTTTTCATAACTTTTGTTAATATCTGGTTTTAATATTTCTATTCCTAATCTTTTACATTCATCTATGTATTGAGGCACTCTGTCTAAATTTCCTAAATAACTATTTAATGTTGCTGCCATAAATTCTGCTGGATAATATGCTTTTAAATATGCTGTTCTATATGATACTACAGCATAACATGCTGCATGTGATTTATTGAATGCATATTTTGCAAATTCTGCCATTTCATCAAATATTTTATCTGCTGATTTTTCATCTATTCCATTTCTTACACATCCGGGAACTATTACTTTTCCATCTTCATCTACTTGACCATGTATAAATACTTCTCTTTCTTTTGCCATTACATCTAGTTTTTTCTTCCCCATCGCTCTTCTTACTAAATCAGCTCTTCCTAAAGAATATCCTGCTAAATCTCTAACTATTTGCATAACTTGTTCTTGGTAAACCATACATCCATAGGTTACATTTAGTATTGGTTCCAAGCTTGGGTGTGTATATTCATTATGACCAGGATTTTGTTTTCCTCTGATATATCTTGGTATTTGATCCATTGGTCCTGGTCTATAAAGCGAAACTCCTGCTATTAAGTCTTCTAAACAGTCTGGCTTTAGTTCTTTCATGAAGTTGGTCATACCTTGTGATTCAAATTGGAATATTCCTGAAGAACTTCCTTCTTGCCATAATTTATATACTTTTGGATCTGACATTTCTTGGTCAAATTCTACATCTATTCCATGATTTTGTTTTACCATGTCTATTGTATTTTGAATTACTGTTAAATTTCGCAATCCTAAAAAGTCCATTTTTAGAAGTCCTAATTCTTCTAGTGTTGTCATTATATATTGAGTATTTATTTGCCCATCTCTTACATATAGTGGCACATATGTGTCTACTGGGTCTTTTGTAATAACTACACCACATGCATGTGTTGAAGCCTGCCTTGGCATTCCTTCTAGTCCCATTGCTATATCTAATATTCTTCTTGTATTTTCATCATTTTCATATTTTTCTTTTAATTCTCTATTTTGTTCTATTGCTTTTTTTATAGTAATATGAATTTCATTTGGTATCATTTTTGCTAAGCTATCTGCTTCTGCATATGGATAATCTAAAACTCTTGCTACATCACGAATTACCATTTTCGCAGCCATTGTTCCAAATGTTATTATTTGTGATACATGATCATGTCCGTATTTTTCTGATACATAGTCTATTACTTCTTGTCTTCTTTCATCTGAAAAATCAACATCAAAGTCTGGCATGCTTATTCTTTCTGGATTTAAAAATCTCTCAAATAGTAATCCATATTTAATTGGGTCTATATCTGTAATTTCAATTGCATATGCTAAAATTGAACCAGCCCCTGAACCTCTTCCTGGTCCTACTGGTATTGAATTAGTTTTTGCATAATGTATAAAATCCCATACTATTAAGTAATAATCTACATATCCCATTTTTTTTATAATTGAAAGTTCATAATCTACTCTTTTCTGAATTTCTTCAGTTATATCTTCTCCATATCTTTTTTTAATTCCATCATCACATAATTTTTTTAAGAAATCATAATGTGTTGGATACTCTGGTGGTACATTATAATTTGGTAATATTGTATTTCCAAACTCAAATTCTACATTACATTTTTCTGCTATTTTTACTGTATTTTCTATTGCATCTGGAAATGCTGAAAAATATTCTGACATTTCTTCTGGTGATTTTACATATAATTCTTCTGTTTCAAATTTCATTCTATCTGGGTCACTCATTCTTTTTCCTGTTTGAATACATAATAAAACTTCATGATTATATGCATCTTCTTTTTTTAAATAATGAGCATCATTTGTTGCAACTAGCGGAATATCTAGTTTTCTCCCTAATTGTATTAATTTTTGGTTTGCTAAGACTTGCTCTCTTAAACCATTATTTTGTATTTCTATATAATAATCTTCACCAAAAATATTTTTATGCCATAATGCTACTTCTTCTGCTTTTTCTGTATTTCCATTTAACAATGCCTGATTAACTTCTCCTGCTAAACATGCACTTAAACAAACTAATCCTTCATGATATTTTTCTAATATTTCTTTATCAATTCGAGGTTTATAATAATACCCTTCTACAAATCCTAATGAAACTAGTTTACTTAAATTTTTATATCCCTCATTATTTTTTGCAAGCAAAATCAAATGATAATAATGATTATCAATTCCTGGTTCTTTATCAAATCTTGTACGTGGTGCCACATACACTTCACACCCTATTATTGGTTTTACTCCCTCTTTTTTACAAGCTTTGTAAAAATCAATAACACCATACATTACACCATGGTCTGTTATCGCAATTGAATCCATTCCTAACTCTTTTGCTCTTACTGGTAAATCTTTTATTCTATTTGCTCCATCTAATAAACTATACTCACTATGTATGTGCAAATGTACAAATTTCGACATTTCTTTCTCCTTTTTTATATTTGTTTACTACTTAAATCTATTAATAAATCCATATTATCATCTTTAGCAGCTTTGTTTTTCCTTATTGCTCCACATTTTTTACATTTAAAAATAATTACATATCCTTTTTTTCCGTCTATCTCCATGCTCACAGGTTCCAAATCTCCTTGACATTGTTCTAATCTATCTCCTGGATTTTTATCTACATGTTTTGAATGTAAACAATATGGACAATGATTCCTACATGAATATCCTAATTGTGGTACTTTTTTCCCACAATTTTCACATATAAATTCTTCATCTATTTCTGTAAATCTACTATTTTTTAACATAATTCCTCCTTGTCCAATTGGGACCTTAATGCAAGTCGAATGTCCCGCCTCCCAAAAATTCTTTTAACAATGAATTTGTTGGTATATACTCATTTGATATTGGTCTAAAATATTTTAATAGATTTATCAACCTTTGAGCCTCTGCATATTCTTTATTCCCCTTATCTATTTCTTCCAATAAAGACATAGCTATTTCTTTCAACGCGCTCAATTCATATATTAATGATGTATTAAATATAGTATCTGCATCTTCTTGGAATGGGAATATATTTTTTCTTTCGCCTTCTGTTACTTTATTCCATGTATTTAATGTATTTAATGCAGAATATCCTCTAAATTGATAATCTCTTACCATTCTTCTTATAAGTCGTGTATCTGTTGTTGATATTCTATTATATCTATCCATATTCAATACTGTTAGTGCACTTATATAGATTTTATATTTCTGGTCTTTTGATATTTGACTTGTTAATTTATCATTTAAACAATGTATTCCCTCTATTACCAATACTTCGTCTTCTGCCAATTTTAATTTCTTTCCATTATATTTTTTGGTTCCCAAATGGAAGTCAAATTCTGGCATTTCTACTTCTTCACCATTTAACAATTTTACAAGATGTTCATTAAACAATTCTAAATCTATAGCTTCTATACATTCAAAATTATATTCTCCATTTTCATCTCTAGGAGTATCTTTTCTTTCTACAAAATAATTATCAACAGATATTGTTACTGGTTTTAATCCATTTAATCTTAATTGGATTCCTAATCTTTGTGCAAATGTAGTTTTTCCAGATGATGATGGTCCTGCTATTAAAATCATTTTTACATTTTTTCTTTTTACTATATCATCTGCTATATTTGCTATTTTTTTCTCATGCAATGCTTCTGCAAGCATTATCACATCTTTTATTCTATCTTCCTCTATTGCTTTATTTAATTTGTAGACTGTATTTACATCTAACACTAAATGTATTTTTTCAAATTCTTCTAATGCCCATGCTAATTTTTTTGTCTCTACAAATTCAGGTAATTCTGTTGGCGCTTGCGAACTTGGATATCTTATTAAAAATCCATCCTTATATTTTACTATATCAAATAATTCTATTACACCTGTTCTATTTGCAAGTACCCCGTAACAATAATTATAATACTCTTCACAATAATACATATATATTATATCATTTTCCTTAAAATCAAACTGAAGCCTTCCTTTTGATGTATTTGTTTCTGCATATAATTTTCGAGCTTCCTGTCTATTCATTTCGACTTTCTTAATTTTTAAATCACTATCAATTATTTCTTGCATTTTTGATTTCAAATTTTCTATAAAATCTTTTGTTATTTCTATATTATCACACTTGCAAAACATTGCATTTCCTAATTGATATTCAACCATTATTTTTTCTTTTTGATATAAACTTTCAAATGCTTTGCCCATTATATACACTAATGTTCTTATATATATTTTAATTCCTTCTTTTGAAGATGTATCTAATAATTCTATTTTTGCATTCTCTTCAATTGGTGTTTCTAAATTTCTATATTCATTGTTGTATATACACCCAACTACTCCATATTTGCTTTTTTCTATTTCTTCTCTAAAAGCTTGATTTACTGTTTCCCCATCATTTTTAAGTATTTCTCTACCATTATATATCACTTTCATTCCAGTTCAATTCCTCCCTTTTGCCTTATTATTCATCTTATTTTATATCAATCACATAAATAAGTCAATCTGTTTTTAAGTTTCGCCTTTTTAATATTATTTCAAGAGCTAAGTCCTAGGAGTAAGCTCTTGAAATAATATTAAAAAAATATATAGTGGAAATTCCCATTTAATACTATAGGAATATTCCACTATATACCTTTAATTATTCATTGCCTTAAGATTTACAATTTCCTCATTTAAATCAATAATACATGTTGACATTTTTTCTAAATCTTCATAATTTATACCATCATTAATTTTAAATGATTTTTTAGTCTGTCTTTTTCTTCTTTCTTTTAATGATTCAAAACTTATAATATTTCCTGCACTTTTTACTTTATTTTCTTGTATTTTTTCATTTATTTCTGCTAATCTTTCTTCATAATTCATTTTCTCTATTTTTTCTAATAATTCTGAATTGCTATTAAGCTGCAACTCTTTTAAATTCTTAATTTCATTATTTAAGATATTTACTTCTTCCATAAATTTTTGTAATATTTTTGTAATATCTTCTCTATCTTTTTCTTTTATTTCTTCTATCTTTCTTTCATACTCTTCTCTACTATTTATTATTTTAGCATTCATTTCTTCTAGTTTTTCTTCACTGTTTACTTTCTCTATTTGTTCTAATAATTGATAATTACTATTAATTTGCAACTCTTTTAAATTTTTAATTTCAATATTTGAATTAGTTACTTCTTTCATAAATTCCTGCATCATTTTTTCCATTTTATCTTCATTATTTAGCTTTTCTATCTTATCATTTATTTCTTGGAACTTTTCTTCATGATTCATTTTTTCTATTTTTTCTAATAATTGTTTATTGTTAGTAGTTTGTATTTTCTTTAATTTATTTATATCATCTTTTATGATTTTTACTTGGCAATCAAGTATATTATTTTCTATTTGTAAATTTTCTTCTACTATTTCTTCTTTTTTATTTAGCAATTCTTCTTTTATATTGTTTTCTGCAATTTTTATAATGTCTTCCAAAGAAATCATATTTGTTTTTTCTTCTAGTTTTTCAATATCTTCTGCTTCTTCTGAACTATAATATCCATATTTTTTTCCGTAATACTTTCCGCCTTGTATTTGAATTTTATTAGATATCACACCTAAAATCTTTCCATTTACATCTTCTATTGATTTTTTTACCTTTTTTAAATCTGTTATTTTTGTTTTTTTATTTTCTGCTATTAAAATTGTACTATCTACCATAGATGATAATGCAATACTATCTGATACTAGCATACATGATGTACCATCTAATAAAACTATGTCATACATACTTTTTAATAAATCTAATAATTTTTTCATGTTGTTTGATGATATTAATTCTGCTGGATTTGGTGGTATTGTTCCATTTTGTAATATATGTAAATTTGGTATTTTTGTTTCTTGTATATATTTTCTAGATTTCTCTAAATTTTCTAATTTATTATCAGATATTTCTTTAATAAAATCTGACAACCCTTCTTGTTTCTCTATGTCAAATATATTATTTTTGTCACTTTGATTTCTTAAATCAGTGTCTACTAAAATTACTTTTTTATTGGCTTGTGCAAATGCTACTGCCATATTATTTGCAATCCAACTTTTTCCTTCTCCTTGTTTAGGACTTGTAAACAATATTGTCCTTTTATTTTTAGCATATAATATATTAGTTCTTGTTGTTTTTATACATTCTACTATATAAGATTTTGGATTATTTTTAATTACTAGTTCATCATTATCTTTATATACTGGTAATGTTCCTATATTTTTTAATCTAACATTAAATTCTATATCTTTTTCATCTTTTATAGTATCATCTAAAAGATATATGGCCATTACTAATATAGCTGATACAAATATTCCTCCAATTGTAAATATTATCATATCTTTTGTATGATTTATATTATATGGGATATTTTCTACTTCTGCTTCATCTACTATTTTTATATTTTCTAAATTATAAATATCTTTTATTTGTTCTGAAAAAACTTTTGATAATTCATTTGCTATATTTTTTGCTGTTTCTGGATTACCATTTTTTACAGAAATTTTTAAAAATTGTGTTTTGTCTATTTGTTTTACTTCTATATTATTCTGTAATTCACTAACAGACATTTTTAACCCTAGATTTTCTATTGTTTTTTCTATAACATTTGTACTCTTAGCAATACTACTATATGTAGATATTAAACTAGAATTTATTGTTAAGTCTGTTTGTGTTACTTCCTTATTTTCTTCACTTTCATCTGCGACTAATAATATTTTTACAGATGAATTGTATTGAGGCTTCTTATAGTAATAGGAATAAGTATAACCTAGCATTATACTAAGTAATAATATTAATATGATAAATACTTTTTTAGAAAAAATTATTCCTAATATTCTTTTAATATCAATATTTTCATAATTTTCCATTTACATCACCTATTTAAAATTATACCACATTTTAGTAATTATTGCAACACTTTATGTTTATTTGTATGGTTGTAAATTTTTTTTATTATAATTTCTAGTTATATTTTTCCGTATTATGGATATAATTTTATTAATATCTTATAGGAGGGATTATTATGAACCTTGAAAGAATACATCATATTTTAAATAATAAACTAAAATGTGATATTTTTTATGATGAACGCCCCGTTTGGATACAAGGAATTGATGACTCTAACGATGTTGCTAAAATAGGCTTTGTAGACAATTTTGAAGAAAAAGATGTGTATATAGAGGACTTATATGAAAGAAATCTATATAATTAAAACTTGTCATATCTAAAAAACGACCAATAGATAAAATAATCTGTTGGTCGTTCAAGTTTTAAAATATTACTTAAAATTCAACTCTTTCTGAAATCCAGCCTTCTAATTCATCAATTTTAACTCTAACTTGTTCCATTGTATCCCTATCTCTTATAGTAACTGAATTATCCTCTAATGTATCAAAATCAACAGTTACACAATAAGGTGTTCCAATTTCGTCCTCTCTTCTATATCTTTTTCCAATACTTCCTGCCTCATCATAATCACACATAAATTTCTTAGATAATTTTGTATATACTTCTTGTGATTTTTCTGATAATTTCTTAGATAATGGTAATACTGCTACTTTGAATGGCGCTAAAGCTGGATGTAAATGTAATACAACTCTTGTATCTCCTTCTGCAATTTCTTCTTCATCATAGCTATTGCATAAAAATGCTAATACTACCCTATCAGCTCCCAATGATGGTTCTATTACATATGGTACATATTTTTCGTTTGTTTCTGGGTCTTGATATGATAAATCTTGTTTTGAATGATTTATATGTTGTTTTAAGTCATAATCTGTTCTATCTGCAATTCCCCATAATTCACCCCATCCAAATGGAAATGCAAATTCAATATCAGTTGTTGCTTTACTATAAAATACTAATTCTTCTGGAGAATGGTCTCTCAGTCTAATATTTTCTTTTTTCATTCCTAAGTCTAATAGCCATTTTTCGCAATAATCTTTCCAATATTTATACCACTCTAAATCTGTTCCTGGCTTACAGAAAAATTCAAGTTCCATTTGTTCAAATTCTCTTGTTCTAAATGTAAAATTTCCTGGTGTTATTTCGTTTCTAAAAGCTTTTCCTATTTGAGCAATACCCATTGGTATTTTCTTTCTAGATGTTCTTACAACACTTTTAAAGTCCACAAATATTCCTTGAGCTGTTTCTGGTCTTAAATAAATTTCTGATGTTGTATCTTCTGTTACTCCTTGGAATGTTTTAAACATCAAATTAAACTTTCTTATATCTGTAAAGTTTGTTTTTCCACAAGATGGGCATGGTATTTTATTTCCTATAATAAAATCTATTAATTCTTTATCTGTCATTCCATCTGCTATCATATCATTTCTATTATCGTGTGCCCATTCTTCTATTAATTTATCTGCTCTATGTCTTGTTTTACATTCTTTACAGTCTATTAATGGATCTGAAAATCCTCCTACATGCCCTGATGCAACCCATGTTTCAGGATTCATTAATATTGCAGCATCAAGCCCTACAACATTTGGTTGCTCTTGTATGAATTTTTTTCTCCAAGCTGCTTTTACATTATTTTTTAATTCATTTCCTAAAGGACCATAATCCCATGTATTTGCTAATCCTCCATAAATTTCTGAACCCGGATATATAAACCCTCTGTTTTTGCATAATGCAACTAATGTGTCCATTGACTTTAACATAAAAATTCCTCCTTTTGATAACTTTTACTTTAACAAAAAAACTTTCATACCTAGCCATATAAAACAGCTAGGGACGAAAGTTTTATTCCGCGTTTCCACCCTAATTCTTAAAACTTTAAGATTAAATCTTCTATTTTAAGCACCTTAATTTTTAAATTACTCCAAAGCTCCCCATGCTAATTTTATTGCAAGTTTTTCACCATTTTACTCACTCTCTAATAATAAAATTTTATAGCATTTTTTCTTCTTCCACGTAATGTTTATTTACTTTTAAATGGCAGGGGTAGAAGGACTCGAACCCTCACAGGCGGTTTTGGAGACCGATGTGCTACCATTGACACTATACCCCTATATTTGAATCAATTTTTAAATTCATTTATTATATTAACATAGTTTTTTATTTTTGACAAGCTTTATATAAAAGTTTTTTGAAAAAATTGTAACAGTTCATTCCTAAATATGTAGAGTACTTGGAAAAGGTTGTTATATAATAAATTTATGTAATGACGAATGTGACGGGAATAGGCTTAGAAATTCTTAATTAATTTGATGGAAAGAGTTCACGCAGCGCAGCGGAGTGGAAGGGTGCCATAAAATTAATTTAGAATTTCTTAGTCTATGTATGGAGCCGAGGAATGAAATAAATTTATTATATAACAACCTTTTCCAAGTACTCTACATATTTAGGAATGAACTGTTACAATTTTTTCAAAAAAACTTTAATTTAAATTTTTATTGCATTTATCAAAAATTTATGTTATAACCTTAACTACAGTATTTTATTCAAGGAAGTGATATTTATTTCAAATTTATTTCAAAAATTTATATTAATTATTATTTTATTTTCAATTTTTATTTCCATATTTTTTATTCCAATAATTCAAAGTGGCAACATTACTATTCATACTTCATCTAACAAAGAAATAATCGATTTTAATCCTGATGGATTTGTTTGGCCGATTCCAGGTTATACTAGTATAAGCTCTCCTTTTGGCAAAAGAAAAGCTCCAGCAAGTGGTGCTTCAAGTTTCCATTATGGTGTTGATATTCCTGCACCTGAAGGTACAAAACTAATTGCAATTTCTGATGGTGAAATTACTTTCCGTTCTTTTTTAGGTGCTGGTCGGATATACAATTACTCTTTCATTTGATAATTATAAAGTTTCATATTGCCATGTTTCCCCTGATTTTATTGTTAATGTTGGTGATTTGGTTAAACAAGGACAAGTTATTGGATATGTTGGACCTAAATATGTTTATGGTGTGCCTGGTAATCCGTATTCTGATTCAAAGGGTCCAACCAATGGTGCTACTACTCGGTTGCCATCTTCATTTGCGGTTTTAGAATTAATAATGAATATGTTAATCCTTTGGATTATTTCTAATTAAAAATGAGATAGTTTATCACTATCTCAAATATCTATTACATATCATCATCTTCGTCAGAATCTTCTTCGCAACCTGCACATCCATGGCAATGTCCTGAACATCCATCTTCTCCATCTAAATCTCCTGACCAATCTAATTCAATAATATTTTTGCATTCTGGGCATTCAATTTCTTTTTTGTCTACATCTGCATCTATAACAAATTCATATTCACAGTATGGACAAACAATTTCAAAATCAAAACCTTCTCCTGAATATATATCACTTTCAATATGATCTATAATCTGTTGCATCTTTGAAACTTTTTCACTCATTTCTTTTTGATTTTCTTTTATTTCTTTAATCTCTTTTAAAAGAGCTTCTATTTTTTTTTCTAAATCACCCATTAATTAATCACCTTTCTAAATTTAAAGATTAAACTCTTTCCATGTATTCACAAGTTCTTGTATCTATTTTTAATACATCACCTATGTTAACAAACATTGGAACTTGTAATTCTAATCCAGTTTCTAAAGTAGCTGGTTTACCAGAAGTTGTTGTTGTGTTTCCAGCAAATCCTGGTTCTGTATATGTAACTTCTAATTCAACAAATGTTGGTGGTTCTACTGCAAATACATTTCCTTTATATGATAAGATTGTAACCTCCATGTTTTCTTTTAAGTATTTTAAACAATCTCCTAATGTGTCTTTGTTTAAAGGCATTTGGTCATAAGTTTCATTATCCATAAAATAATATAAATCTCCGTCTGCGTATAAATATTGCATTACTTTTTTCTCTATTTCTGCTCCTGGGAATTTATCTGATGGATTAAATGTTTTTTCTAGTGTTGCTCCTGTTATTACATTTTTTAATTTTGTTCTTACAAATGCTGATCCTTTTCCTGGTTTTACATGTTGAAATTCTACTACTCTAAATACGTTTCCCTCCATTTCAAATGTTGTTCCATTTCTAAAATCTCCTGCTGAGTATACTCCTGCCATTTTTATTTCTCCTTTCACTACGCTCATCATAAATTTAAAAATTTTTAATTTACAAATCACTCGTTTATCATAAATTTTATTTTATACTTTTACTATTTTACTACATTTTTAGTCTAAAATCAAGGGAATTGCTTTAATTTATGTATTTTGCTAAATCATAATAATATTTTTTTCCGAATTCGTCAAACTTATACAACCAAATTTTGTTATTTGTACTGTATCTTCAATCCTAACTCCAAATTTTCCTGGAATATAAATTCCTGGTTCATCTGTCACAATCATATTTTCCCTTAAAAAACTATCTGCTCTATAACTAATATATGGAGATTCATGTATTTCTAAACCTACTCCATGACCTAAACTATGAATTAAATCATATCCATTTAATTTAAAATTATTTTCTACCATTTTTGTAATTTGCCTAGTACTTGCTCCATCTTTATATTCCTCAAGTACAATTTTTTGATTAGCTAATACTAAATCATATACTTTTTTCATTTCATCAGTTGGTTCACCCACAAAGAAAGTTCTTGTCATATCTGAACAATATCCATTTACTATACATCCCATGTCTATTGTAATAATATCTCTTTCTTGAATTTTCCTATCTGTTGGTACTGCATGTGGCTTAGATGAATTTTCCCCTGATGCTACTATCGTTTCAAATGATAATCCATCTGTTCTTTCTATATAGTAATTTTCAATTTCTTTTGCTATTTGTTTTTCTGTCATTCCTGGTTTTATATAGCCTAAAATGTATTTAAAACATTCATCCGTTACATTGCAAGCTTTTATTATATTACTTAATTCTTCCTCATCTTTTATCATTCTTTGTTTTTCTATCATATATTCAGTTTCTATAAAATTATTTATTTTAAATTTTCTGATATAATCTTTATATGTCGCATAAGATATATAATGCTCTTCAAACCCTACATTTTCGCAAAACATGAAAAAATTTTCGTAGTCGTCTTTTGAGACACTATTTACATTATATACTATGATTTCATCAAATAATGTTAATGTGCTATGAACATCTTCTATATATCTTCCATCTGTTATATAAATATTTTCTTTTGGTGTTATTATTAATGTCCCTTCTGCATTTATATTTGTTAAATATTTTATATTTATTGGATTTGATATTATCATCCCTTGCAGATTTAAGCTTGACATTTTATTTCTTAACCATTGTAGTTTTAAATTCATTATAAACTCCTCCTGGGATTTGGGGACGGGTTAAAAATCCCTAATTTTAAAAAATTAATATTTAATTTTTAAATTAGGGATTTTTAACCCGTCCCCAAATCCCTAATATAATCCTAATGTAAACATCTGAAACAATGTGTTCTTTATTATTTCAAATGGCACAAATATACTTATAAATGTTCCTAAAACAATGAATGGTCCAAATGGTATGTATTCATCCATTTTTTTTATTTTAGCTAATAGCAACACTATACTTAGTACTGCTCCTATTAAGAAAGATAATAGTGTTATTACTATTATATTGGATAATCCAAAATACAGACCTAATGCTCCCATTAATTTTACATCTCCAAATCCCATTGCTTCTTTTCCATATATTGCTCCGTCCTATCAATGTTATTAATAAAAATATACCTCCTCCTGCTAACATTCCAAGTGCCATATTTATTGTTATTGCTACATCTGATAATCCATATAAAAATGCTATTACTAATCCTATTTCGAACATTGTTAAATTTAATCTATCTGGAATTATCTGTAGTTTATAATCTATTACAAATGCTGATAATAACATTGGTGTTAATATCATAAATTTTATTAAATCTAAATTTGCTATAAATGTATCTTTTATTCCATAAAAATATAGTAGTGCTACATAAATTACTGATGTTATTAACATTAAAATATAATTTGGTTTGAATTCTGCAAAATAATCTGAAATTATTTCTTTTGAAAATACTTTTTTGTATTCAGACAATCTTTTATTCATCCAATCAATAAACATACCAATGAAAAGCCCTATTATAGCTACCACTGCATAATATCCTATATGTGTTTCATTAATATACATTATTATTTTTCCTTTCTTCTGATTTGTAATTTTTCTTTATTTTATTTTCTATTGGTCTTTTCCAAGCAGTATACCAATAATCTTTTTTATCATCTATTGGATCTACTAATATTGTAAACATCTTACTTCTATTTCCTCCTAGTATATCTGTAAATATTTGATCTCCAACAACTGCTATGTTTTCTGGTTTTATATTTGTTTGTTTTTGCACATATTTAAATCCTTTTTTTAATGGTTTCATTGCAAAATGTTTATATTGTATTTTTAATTTTTCGGCTACTTGCTTTACTTTATTTTCATCATTTGTATTTGATAATATATATAGTTTTATTCCTTGACCTCTCATCTCTTTTGCCCAAGTTATTACATTTTCTGATAAGTTTTTATAATAATCTATTAATGTATTATCTACATCTAATATTAATAGTTTTATTTTGTTTTTTATTAATGTTTCTATTGTTATATCTTCTACTTTTTTTAAATATAAATTAGGATATAATTTTTTCATTTTTTCCCTTCTCTTTCCCTAGTTTTATACATAATTATATTACCAATATGTAGAAATTTTGTCAAGATATTTTTAATATATATGTATTTGAGAATTGCAGTTCAGCACAAATCCAGATACATATATATTAAAATGCAGTGACGCGCAGTTTGGAAGGACTCCTATTCATACAGATAAGCCAGATTAACTCCTCAAACTATGAAACAAATAAAACTCACTCATATGATTAGTCCTACCAGTAAGGAACGAAATTTTAATATATATGTATCTGGATTTGTGCTGAACTGTAACATTTGAGGTTAATTGTAGCTTAATTTTTATAAAAAACTGCCAAAAGTACATCCTTTTGACAGTCTCTTTCTTATTTTCTAATCTCTATTCCTTTATTCTCTAAATCCTTGATAATATTCTCAAAAATACTATTAATTTCATCATCATTTAAAGTTCTATCTGGTGTACCAAATGTTAAAGAATAAGCGACGCTTCTCTTGTTTTCATCGATATTTTTTCCCTCATAAACATCAAATACTTTAATATCTAATAACAATTTACCAGCTTTTTTCTTAATTAAAGTTTCAACATCTTTTGATGTCATATCTTTACTTACTAAAACAGCTATATCCTTTTTCATAGTTGGGAATTTTGAAATTTCTTTAAATTTCATTTTTCCAACTCTTTTAGCTAACAATTTATCTAAATTTATTTCCATTACATAAACCGCTTCTTTTTCTACTGATGGATGTATTCTTCCAATAATTCCAACAATATCATTGTTTACTGATATTTCTGCTGTTTGACCTGGATGAAATTCAACTGGCATGTTTTTAGGTAATACAAAACTGTATCTTCCTGCATATCCTAAATAATCCAACAATTCTTCTGTTACACCTTTAATATTATAGAAATCTACATTTTTGTTATATCCTATTCCTGTATAGTACTCACCTGACATTAATACACATATTTTTTGATTTTCTCCATATTCTTCGCCTTTTTTCCAAAAGCCTTTTCCTATTTCAAAAAGACAAACATCTTTATTTTCTCTTGCTTTGTTATATTCATATATTTTATATAATGATGGAATCATACTGTATCTTAATGTGTTTCTTTCTTCTGTTATTGGATCTAATAGTTTTACTTCTTCAAATTCATCTGTTGTGAATTTGTGAACATCTTTGTCATTTATTAAGATATATGATAATGTTTCGTTTAATCCCATATTTGACATTTTTGATCTTATTTTTCTTGTTGTCTTATCTAGATGCCCCATTCTCATTGGAACTATTGGTAATTTTCCTTGGATATTATCAACTCCATAAATTCTTCCAACTTCTTCTATTAAATCTGCTCTTATTGATATATCTATTCTTCTTGTAGGAACCGTAACTATAACAGATTCATCTTTTGCATCTGTTTTGAAGTTTAATTTTCTAAATACTTCTATTATATCTTCTTTAGATATATTTGTTCCTAGCACATCATTGATTTCTTTGTATGTTATTTCTATAACTTTTTCTTTATTGTCTGTTACATCATATTTAACAATTCCTGTAACAATTTCTGCGTCTGCATATTTCTGTAATAATGTACAAGCTCTATCCATTGCCATATAAGTTCTAGCTGGGTCTAGTCCTTTTTCAAATCTATTACTTGATTCACTTCTTAATATTTTATTTGATGTCATTCTTACTTTTACTGAATCAAATATTGCTGCTTCTATTACAATATTTTTAGTTGTTTCTTCTACTTCTGTGTCTAATCCTCCCATAACGCCTGCTAAACCTATTGATTTTTTACCATCTGTTATTACTATATCATTTTCTGTTAGTGTTCTTTCAATATTATCTAGTGTTGTTAGTTTTTCTTCTTTTTCTGCCATTCTTACAACTATTTTATCACCTAAATTATCAGCATCATAGAAGTGTAATGGTTGACCTAGTTCTAACATTACATAGTTACTTATATCTACAACATTGTTAATTGGTCTTATTCCTGAAGCTATTAATCTATTTTTTATGAAGTCTGGGCTTTCTTTAATTGTCACATTTTTAGCTTTTCTAGCTAAGAATAATTTACAATTTTCTGTTTTTATCTCTGTTGAGAATTCTTTATTTACATCTTCGCCTATTTCTTTATAATCTATTTCAACTGGTTTGACTTCTTTATTATAAATTGCACCTAATTCATATGCCATACCTAATATACTTAGTAAGTCTCCTCTATTTGCTGTTAATTCAAAATCTACAATGCTGTCATCTAATTTCATATATTTTACTGGGTCTTCTCCTACTGGGGCATCTGCTGGTAATTCATGTATTCCATTTTTATCAGCTTCTGATAAGAACTTTTTGTCTATTCCTATTTCATATAAAGCACATAACATCCCATTTGATTCTTGACCTCTTATCATTCCTTTTTTGATTTTAAAATCTCCTGGAAGTTCTGCTCCAACCTGTGCAACAATGACTTTTATGCCTTTTCTAGCATTTGGTGCACCACATACTATATCTAATATTTCTTTTCCAATATCTACTTTACATAGATGTAAATGGTCTGAATCTGGATGTGGCTCGCATTCTTTAATTTCTCCAATTATTAAATTTGTAGCATTTATTAATTTTTCTGCTTCATCATATTCATTTCCCGCTTTTGTCATTTTTTCTGCTAATTCATGAACATCTATATTTTCATCTATATCAACATAGTCTTTTACAAAATTAGTACTTAACTTCATTATTCCTCATCCTTTCTATCAAATTGATTTAAAAATCTTACATCATTTGTATACAAATATCTCATATCTGTTATTCCATATCTAAACATAGCTAATCTATCAATACCTGTACCAAAAGCAAATCCACCATATTGTTCTGGATCATATCCATTCATTTCTAGCACATTTGGATGAACGATTCCTGCTCCTAATACTTCTATCCATCCTGTTTGTTTGCATAGATTACATCCTTTTCCTCCACATTTGAAGCATGTAACATCAACTTCATAAGATGGCTCTGTAAATGGGAAATAACTTGGTCTAAATCTTAAGTCTAAATTAGCTCCTATTATTTTTCTAACAAAAACTTCTAATGTTCCTTTTAAATCTGCTAAAGAAACATTTCTTTCTTTTTTATCAATTACTAAACCTTCAATTTGATTAAATTGATGAGAATGTGTTGCGTCATCTTCTCTTCTATATGTTTTACCAGCAGTAATCATTCTAATTGGAGTTTTTTCAGTATTTGCCATCATTGTTCTGGCTTGAACAGCAGATGTTTGTGTTCTTAACAAATATTCATTAGTAATATAAAAACTATCTTGCATATCTCTTGCAGGATGCCCTTTTGGAAGATTTAATCTTTCAAAACAATACTCATCAGTTTCAAGTTCTGGACCTTGAACAACATCATATCCCATAGATACAAATAAATCTTCAATATCTTCAATTATTCTATTAACTGGATGTAAACTTCCTCTTTTCATTTTTGTACTTGGAAGTGTAATATCTATTTTCTCAGATTCTAATTTTTTGTTTAATTCTTCTTGTTTGAATTTTTCTTCTTTTTCTTCTATCAACTTTTCCAATTCATCTCTTACTTCATTTACTAGGCTTCCGATAATTGGTCTTTCTTCTGGAGACAAACCTCCCATTCCTCTTAGTACTGCTGTAAGTTCACCTTTTTTTCCTAAGTATTTTACTCTTGCACAATCTAAACTTTGTAAATCCATTGCTCCTAGTATATCTTCTTTTGCCATTTTTTCAATATTTGCAATTTGTTCTTTCATTCTATTTTCCCTCCTTGAGACAATTGGGACAGTGAAAATTTGTCTCATTATTTTTGTTATTTTTTGTAGTTTTCTGTTTTATATCTTATTTTGACATTTTTCGATTGGATTTCTGAGACAAATTTTCACTGTCCTAACTGTCTCAGAAAAAAAGTCCATTTCATCCTATTTATATAGGACGAAATGGACTTTTTATTCCGTGGTACCACCTAATTTTATTAATTAATTTATTATACTTATTAATTAACCTTATTTATAGTTTTAACGGTTCAACCGCTTCTTTCTACTTAAACATTTTCAATTTGTTCAAAAAAAGTCTTAAAAAGTGAAATTTCTATATATTTTTATTTAAATATCTCTCAGCCTAGGATATTTTTCTCTGTAAATATTTTTTAATATATATACTTTGCTTTTTAATCAGATTTCTTATTATTTAATTATAATATATTTATATGTATTATATTAACATACTTTTCTTAATTTTACAAGTTTTATTTTATATGGGTGCATACATTTTTGTTTTTTTGTATTTTCCATAAGTTTTATGTTCTCCGTTATAAGTCTCATACCCTTTATAAGTTTTTCTAATTTTTGTTTTTCTTTTTATTTTTATTTTCATCTTATCTTCTATTATTGGGATTATTTTGCTGTTTATTATTGATATTTCGTTGTTTATAAATTTTAATGTAGCTACATATATTCCATAATCATTTAAATGTATACTAATTTTCGCTTTTTTTCTTTCAAATTCTAGTTGTTCCTTTTTCATACTTTCCAACACTTCAGATTTGTCATATTTTTTTGAATCAAAATAATATTCTACACATTTTTCTTCTTTAACCATTTTATATCAACATCCTTTAAATTTCATATTTATTAAAATTTAATACTTATATTATATTAGCATATTTTTTTATAAAAATCAATAAAAATAATTTAGTCACTTAAAATGAAAAATTGTATTTAATTTTTCGATTAACGAATACAAAAAATTAGAGCTATTGTCATAAAATAATTGACAAATTGCTAGTTAAGATATATTATTTTAGCATATTAATAAAAAACTAAGGAGGACTTGTTATGTTAAAAAACAAAACAAAGATTATTTCAATTTTTCTTACTATAATTTTATTATTTTCGGCAACTTTTGTTTTTGCAGATAATGAAGTTAGTGATAATGCAGTAGCATCTAATTCAACAAATACAGAATCAACTCAAGTAGAAGATGCTATTAATTCTCAAACAACCAATGCAGAATTGCAAGAAGATTCTTACAAAAAAAGTGATGTATATCTTACTGGTGATAATGTCACAATTGATTACATAGTAGATGGAAATCTATTTGTTTGCGCTAATACTGTTACAATCAATTCTCAAATTGGTGGAGATGCCTTTATTATGGCAAAAAATTTGATAATTGAAAAAGAAGGTTATGTATTTAGTAATCTTTTCTCTATGGCAGATTCAATTGAAGTAAAAGGTGTGATTTATGATATTTATGCCTTAACAGAAAATTTAACAATTTCTGGTGGATATGTTTATAGAGATATAAAAGTATCTTGCAACAATCTAAATATTAATGGTACTGTAGGTAGAAATGTTTTTACAAGTTGCGGAAATATAAACTTTAATACAGATCAAAGTACTAATGGAGCTATATATGGAAATTTAAATTATACATCTAAATCTGAAATTTCAATACCAGAAAATGTAGTTACTGGTGAAGTAAAATATTCTCAAAGTTTTAATTCATCAGAAATATCAATTCAATCTACTATAGCAACTTATATTTTAGATTTAGGTCACTTTCTAACATTTGTATTAATTATTTGGTTAGTTTGCTTATGGCTAGCACCTAAATTTTTAGATAATACAAATAGCTTTGTAGGAAAGAAAACTCTTAAAGTATGTGGTTTTGGATTACTTACAGCAGTTATGGTACCTATTGCTTGTATTATTTTGATATTGTTACAATTAACTAGTGGTGTTTCTTTATTACTTTTAGCTTTATACCTTTTAGCAATTGGAATTTCAAAATCATTATTTACAATTACTGCTAATAATTATATTTGCTCTAAATTTAAAATAAGTAAAAATTCGGGAATTTTTGGAATGTTAATTTTATCTGGATTTATAATTTGGTTATTAACTCAAATACCTTATGTTGGTATAGCAGTTTCATTTATAATTACAATTTTAGGATTAGGAATATTAATTTGTTCTATAATCCCTAACAAAAATAAAATTAAAAAAATTTCTGAAACTAATAAAGATAGTAATAAATAAATTTAAAAATTGGAGATACTCTATGACGAGCCTCCAATTTTTATTGTTTTAATTCATCAATTATAACTTTATAATCTTTAGCCATTAAAATAGCTGTTCCTGAAACTAATATATTAGCGCCTGCTTCCTTTACTTCTTTAGCAGTTCTTAGATTAATTCCTCCATCAGCTTCTATATCTATGTCAATATTATTTTCATCTATATATTTTTTTAGTTTTTCTATCTTATTAACCATATCTGATAAAAGTGTTTGTCCTCCTTTACCAGGTTCTACAGTCATAACTAAACACATATGAATATATGGTAAAAATTCATATATTTCTTCTATATCAGTTTCTGGTTTTACACTTAATCCAACTTTACAATTATTTTCTTTTATTTTCTTTATAAATTTCATTACCTCTTCTTTATTTTTACAAGCTTCATAATGAAATGTTATTATATTTGGTTCAACTGCTAAAAAATCTTCTATAGCTTCATCTATATTTTGAACCATTAAATGTACGTCTAAGGGTAGGTTTGATATTCTTTTTATATATGATGCATATTCTTGCATTTTTTTATATGTGTTTTTTTCTACAAATTTTCCATCCATAACGTCTATATGAAAATAATCTGTTTTTGCTCTTTCTAATTCAAAAAACGTTTTTGATTCTTCTCCTTTTTTTATTGAAAGTATTGATGTTGATATTTCTACCATATTTTTCCTCCTTTAATATTTATATTTATCCCTTTCTTTCAACTCATCATATATTTTACAAAATCTTTCATATCTTGATTTGTTTATTTCTCCATTTTCTAGTGCTTGTTTGATTCCACAATTTTCTTCTTTTATATGTGTACATCCAACAAACTCACAACTTTCTATAAATTTGTTAAATTCTTTAAAATATCTATCTAAATTTTTATACTCTATTTCTGATATATCAAATGTTGAAAATCCTGGTGTATCTGCTATATATGTATTTTCATCTATTTCATATAATTTTGTTGATGTTGTTGTATTTTTTCCTCTTTGATTTCTTTGGCTAATATCTCCTTCTTGTGTTACATTAGCTTTAAATATTGCATTTATTAATGTTGATTTTCCTACTCCTGAATTTCCTGAAAATGCATTTATATTATTTTTTAATGCTTGTATAAGTTCTTGTATTCCTTGTTCTTCTTTTGCTACTGTTTTTATTACTTTATATCCTATTTTTTCATATACAGATTCTATTTCTTTAAAATCTTTCTTTTTATCTAAATCTGTTTTGTTTAATACTATTATAGGTGTTATTCCTAAATACTCTGCAAATATTAATTGCTTGTCTAATAATAATAAATCCGGTTTTGGATTTTTGCTTGATATTACTAGTATTATTTGTGTTATATTACTCATTTTCGGTCTTTTTATATATGTTGTTCTTGGTAATATTTTTTCTATTACAGCTTTATTGTTTTCTTCATCTAATATTTCTATTTTAACATTATCTCCAACAACGGGCACTATTTCATCTTTTTTTAACTTTCCTCTAGCATTTGCTTCATATATTTTGTTTTCCGTTTTTATTTTATACAGATTTGATATATTTTCTATTATTAATCCCTGCATTTTTCCTCCAATTTTTAATTAATTATAATTATTTTTATATAGTTATTTGCTATTATTGTATAATTCGTCAGGACATATATCAGCTCCATTTTCCCATTCTAGTGATAACCCAGATATTTTGACCTTTTTAAACTTATTTATATCTTCTAACTCTTTAAAAATCTTAAATTTAAAATATGGCTTAACATCAAAAATCTTTTTTTCACCATTATCAAATAATACCTTTAATTTATAGTTTTCTAAAATTTTTACATCTATAGCTTTTGGTCTCATATATCATTACTCCAATCCTTTTATTTTTATTACTTCTCCATCATTATTTAATGCATACCATGCAGCTTTTAATTCTTCTTTATGTAATTCAATCCATGCATCAACTAATTTTTTCTGCTTATTTGGAAGATTACCATTTAATATTTTTCCTTCTATTGTTATTGACATCTCATATTCATTATATTTTACATGTATATGAGGTTTATTATGATGCCCTCCTATTTCTCTATACATATATATTAGTATTCCATAAAATTGTGATATAACCGGCATACTACCTCCTTTATTATATCATTCTGGTTAACACTTTTCAATTATTTTTTTGGGTTTTATTTCGATTTAAATTTATTTGAACAAATAGATCAAAAACTATAGATGTTTACATATATTATCATTATTTTTCAATTTTGTCAATAATATAAAAATCAATCATTATAGACATGTTTTATCTATAACAATTGATTTTTATTCATCTATTATTTTGAAAATTTTAATTCCTCTTGAGAGCCAAATTTTATAGTTTTACTTGAGCTATATATAGTTCCTGTAGAATCTTTTATCGTAATTTGAATATCTTTAGTTTCTCCACTCTTTCCTGAAATCGTAATTTGACATTCTTTATTTTTATCGATTCCACTTCTTGTTTCAATTTTATCACCATATTTAAGTTCTATATTTACTGTTTTAGAAGTATCAATTTCTACATTCTCTTCTGTTGAATATCCTCCTGTTAGTGATTTAACATCCACCGTAACAACTGCTGTTTTTATTTCAGCTAATTTATTTACTGTAATTGTTACCGTTGTTCCCTCATCAATAACTTTTCCAACTTCCAGAGACTGTTTTAATACAACTCCATTATCTTTAGAATTATCTTCACTATATCCTATATTTACAACTAGTCCAACACCTTCTAGCGCTGATTTTGCATCTGCTTCTGATTTTCCTGTAACATCTATCATAGTGACTTGTTTTATACCAGTTCCTGTACTTACATGTATTTTAACAGTATCTCCTGCATTTGTTTCTGTATTAGCTTCTGTTTCTTGGCTAATTACATAACCTTCTTCCACTTTTTTGCTAGTTTCTTCAATAATTTCTGCTTTTAATTTAGCCTCTTCTAAAGTATTGATTGCCTCTTCTTCTTTTAAGCCAACAACTTTTGGTACAGTTGTTTTTTCTGTTCCTTTACTAATTACAACTTTTACTGTACTTCCTTCTTTTACTTTATTATAATTTTCGATATATGTTGGATCTTGGCTAATAATATGATTTTCTTCAACTTCAGTATTATATTCTTCTGAAGATACCTCAAATTGAAGTTTTGCTTCTTTTACTTTTTGTTCAGCTTCTTCTCTTGAAAGACCCACTACATTTGGTAATTCTACTTCTTTAGGATTTGTTGCATTTAAAAACAACATTGTTCCACCAAATGCTAAAAAGAATAATAATATTACACCTATAACTCCACTTAGTACTTTATGTTCTTTTATAAAAGCTACAAATTTATTTTCCTTCTTGTTTGTTGATCTGTTCATCTTCTCATATCCATTTGTTGAAATTTTTTGAGTTCTAGCTGTTGCATCATATTCCATTTCTTCTACAAAATCTCCAGATGGATTTTTTAGTGCTGTTTTTAAATCTTGTAATATTTCTGTACTTGTTTGATATCTAAGCATCACATCTTTTTTCAAAGCTTTTAGTATTATCTTATTTATTGCTTTTGGTAAATTAGGATTTATTTCTATTGGTTCTACCGGTTCTTCTTGCATATGTTTTAAAGCCACTGATACTGGTGTATCAGCATCAAATGGTACTTTTCCAGTTACCATTTCATATAATACTACCCCTAAAGAATATAGGTCTGATTTTGCATCAGTAAAACCACCTCTGGCATGTTCTGGAGAAAAATAGTGAACTGAACCTATTGTTGTTCCAAATGCTGTTATAGTAGAATTTGATACGGCTTTTGCTATTCCAAAATCTGTTACTTTTGCTATCCCATCTTCAGTTATTATAATATTATGTGGTTTTATATCTCTATGCACTATATTGTTTTTATGAGCCATTTCTAATGCTGATGCAATTTGAATTGCAACATTTACTGACCATTTCCAAGGAAGTGGTCCTCTTTCTTCTACTATTATTTCTTTTAAAGTTTTTCCTTGGATTAGTTCCATTACTATGTAATAAACTCCATTATCTACTCCAACATCAAATATTGAAACTATATTAGGATGTACTAATCGAGCTGCTGATTGTGCTTCTGTTTCGAATCTTCTTATAAATTCTTCATCTGTTGTAAATTCATCTCTAAGTACTTTTACTGCTACATATCTTTTTAAAAGTAAATCTGTTGCCTTATATACTGTTGCCATTCCCCCATTTCCAACTTTTTCGATAATCTCATATCTATTTCCTAATATCCTACCTTCTAAATTCATATTTAATCTCTTCCTTTCGCTTCGCTCATCGTAAATTAAAAAATTTTTCAATTTTTAAAATTTACAAAAACTAAGTTTTTACGTGGACCGCTATATATTTTTTATAACGATAACTGTTATGTTATCATATCCCCCTCTGTCATTTGCAATCTCTACTAAATCTTTTGTGGCTTGCTCAATATTTTTACTTGCTTTTTCATATATTATATCTGGACTTACTAAATTTGTTAATCCGTCTGAGCACATGATTAAGATATCATCTTTTAAAAATCCTTTTACCATTACATCTGGTTCTACAAAAGCATTACATCCTAATGCTTTCATTAACATATTTTTTTGTGGATGATGTGCTGCTTGTTCTTTGGTAATTGTTCCTTCTTTTACTAATTTTTGCACATAACTATGGTCTTGCGTTAATTTTCTAATAAATTGCTTTCTTATTCTATATATTCTACTATCTCCTACATGTCCTATATAGACTTTATTATTGTATATTAGGCATATTTCTAAAGTAGTTCCCATTCCTTGTAATTCTTTGTTTTCTTTTGATTTCTCATATACTACCATATTTGCATATTCTATGCTACTTCCTAGTAATTGAATTATACTTTCTCTATTTTTTTCTATTTCTTTAAAATTATTTTCTATATAGTTTTTGGCAGTTTTTACTGCTAGACTACTTGCTATTTCTCCTCCGTTATATCCTCCCATTCCATCTGCTAGTATGTAGAGCTGTATTTGATCTAATGAATTCGAAATGTAGTAGTAGTCTTGATTCATTTCTCTTACTTTTCCTTTGTCACTTTTCGCATAAGCTTTTATCATTTTCTCACCTCTGTTCTTTTGTGTTAGCTTATTTACATTTTTACAATTTATTTTATATCATAAGTTATGTTTTTTTGCAATATTTTTTGATTTTTTTCTGTGAGATTGTTATAATAGTTGTAGTAACTATTATTTTTTAAAGGAGGTTTTTTATATGTCAACACCACATAATGAAGCTCTTAAGGAAGAGATTGCTAAGACTGTTATAATGCCTGGTGATCCTTTGAGGGCTAAATATATTGTTGAGAATTTTTTTGATAATTTTAAGCTTGTGAATGGAGTAAGGGGAATGTATGCTTATACTGGAACTTACAAGGGAAAGACTTTGAGTGTTATGGCTTCTGGTATGGGAATGCCTAGTATGGGAATTTATTCTTATGAGTTGTTTAAATTTTATGATGTGGATAATATTATAAGAATTGGTTCTTGCGGAGCTTATTTGCCTGAGTTGAATTTATTTGATATTGTTTTGAGTGAGATGGTTTTTTCTGAGGGAAATTATGCTTTGACTTTAAATAATGATGATTGTCATATTTCAGGTTCTAGTGATAGTTTGAATTGTATTATTAAGGATACTGCTAGTGAAAATGATATAGGGTTGACTTGTGGTAATACTGTTTGTACTGATTGTTTTGATGTTTATATGTCTGATGTTAATAAATTTTTAGAAAGGGTTCCTAATGGTTTTAATCCGGTGTCTGCCGAAATGGAAGCTTTTGCTTTGTTTTATAATGCTCAGTTATTAAATAAAAATGCTTCTTGTTTGATGAGTGTGGTTGATTCTAAATTTATTGATGATATTGCTTCTGCTGAAGAAAGGCAGACTGGTTTAAATAATATGATCAGGCTTGCTTTAGATTCTGCTATTAGACTATAAAAAAAATAAGATGCCGTTTGGATTTGAAGGGCATCTTATTTTTTATGTTTTATTTTTTTATGTCTAATATTTTATATTTCATTATTCCAGCTGGTGCTGTTACTTCTACTGTTTGTTTTTTCTTTGCTCCTAATAGTGCTGAGCCTAATGGTGATTCATTTGAAATTTTGTTTTCTAGTAAATCTACTTCTGTTGATCCTACTATTGTGTATTCTATTTCTTCGTCAAATTCCATGTCTAATACTTTTACTGTGTTTCCTATTTGAACTGTGTCTGTGTCGATTTCTTTTTCATCTATTATTTTTGCATGTCTTAATTTATTTTCTAGTTCTGCTATTTTTACTTCGTTTTCTGCTTGTGCTGTTTTTGCTTCATCGTATTCTGAGTTTTCTGATAAATCTCCAAATCCTAGTGCTACTTTTATTCTTTCTGCTATTTCAGCTCTTTTTTCTGTTTTTAAATAATTTAATTCTTTATCTAAGTTTTCATATCCTTCTTGTGTAAGGATTACATCTTTTTCTTCCATAATCATAACCTCCTTTTGTTAAATAACTTAATTGTTAAAAAACTTACTTTATATTAAAGCAGATTTTATTTTTTGTCAAGTGATTTTGCTTAAGTTTTAGTCTTTTAGTAAATCTTTTCCATCTTTTAAATATTCATATCCTGAAAATACTGTAGCTATTGTTTGTATTATCATCATTATTGTAACTAATAAATTTAATATAAATGCAAATCCATTTAACTCACCTTTAAAGCAGTCTCCGAAAGAATTTATATCAATAAATGCTAAAATTATTGCAGTCATTTGTGTGACTGTTTTAATTTTTCCCCATGTTGATGCTGCGATTACTTTTCCTCCTTTTTCAACTGCTATTAATCTGTATCCTGAAACGATGAATTCTCTAGCTAGTACAATTACTGGTACCCATGCAGGTAATTTACTCATTTCTACAAGCATAATCATTGCTGTTAATACTAAAATTTTATCAGCTAATGGGTCTAAAAATTTACCAAATGTCGTTACTTGGTTTCTACTTCTTGCTATATATCCATCTAATTTATCTGTAATAGAGGCAATTATAAATATTGCATCTATTACTAAATATGTTATTGGTATTCCAAATAATTCTCCTTTTATTCCTAGAAATGGTATTATTACCATTAATGGTACAAGTATAATTCTAAAGATTGTTAATTTATTTGCTAAATTCATTTCATTCTACCCTTTCAATTTTTATATATTAAGTTTTTTGTTTTATTGTTTTAACATTTCTATTGCTTTTTGTAATTGAGTATCTTGGCTTTCTTCTACATTTAAAATACTAGTTACACTATCAGGTAATTTTACTTCTTCATCTGGTTTTATTCCTACTTCATGGATTTTATTTCTGTTTGGTGTTTGATATTCTTCTATTGTTATTTTTAATCCGCTACCATCACTAAGTTTTAATATTTGTTGAATCACACCTTTTCCATATGTTGTTGTTCCAACTGTTTTTGCTTTTCCTAAATCTTTTAATGCTCCTGCTAATATTTCTGATGCACTAGCTGTATTTTCGTTTGTTAATATAATTATTGGCATATTTATTATTGGATCAGTTTTGGCTTTTTTTACTGTTTCCTTATTATTTTTATCAACTTCATATAATAAAACAGAATCTTTATCTGCAATATAATCAGCTATTTCTAATGCTTGGTCTACAATTCCTCCACCATTATTTCTTAAATCTATTATTAATGATTTTATTCCTTTTTGATTTAATTCTTCAAATTTATTTTTAAAATCTTCGGCTGTTGTTTCATCAAATGATGTAAATTCTATATATCCTATATTGTTTTCTAATACTTTTCCTTCTACTTGGTTTACTTTTACTTTTTCTCTTGTTAATTCATATTTTACAGTTTCTGATCCTCTTAATAATTCTATTGATACTTTCGTACCTTCTTCTCCTTTTATATTATTTGAGGCTGCAGTCATATCATCTGCTTTATATTCTACTCCATCTACATTTAATATGATATCTCCAGCCTGTATTCCGGCTTTTTCAGCTGGGCTTCCTTTTATTGTTGATAATACTTGTATTTTATCATATTGAGTGTTTTTAATCATATATATGCCTATTCCAACAAAGTTCCCCATTGTGTCGTCTAAATAGCTTTCCATATCTTCTTTAGAAATGTATTCTGTGTATGGATCCCCTAAACCTTCTATATATCCCTTTATTGCACCTTCTTCTAATTTTTCTTCATCTATTTCTCCTAAATAGTATTTGTCTATTATTTCTTTATATTTTTTTAAAGTTGAATCTATATTAGTAGTTTCTGTATTACTTGAAGATATTGATGATGGATTTTTTACAAAGTATGTATATAATGATATTGATGTAATCATAAATGTTATAAAAATAGTTAATGCAATTATCATTATCATTTTATAAATTTTAAATCTTTTACTTTTTTCCATTTTTTACCTACACCTCTCATAAATTTTGAGCGGAAATTATTCCGCTCTTTTTAAAGGATATTAATCTTTTTTATTTTTATTCTATGTTTTTATTAGTTTGGCAAATATCCTCTTGGGTCAACTCTATTACTATAATATCCTGGACTTGTTCTTACTTCAAAATGTAAATGTGGTCCTGTTGAATTTCCTGTATTTCCAACTCTCATTATTTGTTGTCCTTGTTTTACTCTTTGCATTTCTGATACACATATTGAACCTGCTTGCCCATGTGCATATAATGTATATAAATTACTGCTTGGATGATATATTATTATATAATTTCCATAACTTGTTGTTAATGCTTGTGTTGTTACCACTATTCCATCTGCCACCGCATATACTGGCATTCCATTTATTCCACTAGCTCCATAATCTACAGCTCCATGAAATGATCCTGATGAATAATATAATCCTGTTGTTATATAACTATTTACTGGTTTTATAAATCCTGCAGAACTTGTTCCACTATTACTTGCCTGTCCACTAGATGAAGTTGAATTATTATTATTTTTGCTTGCCTCTGCTTTTTTTCTTTCAGCTTCTATTTGAGCTTGCATAGATTGTATTTTTTTATTTATCGCCTCATTATCTTTTTGTAATTCTGCTATTTGATTTTGTAATTGTTGCTCTTCTGCAGACAATTGTGATACTTTAGCATCTTTTGCTGATTTAGCACTTTTTAATTGACTAGATACACTTTCTTTGCTAGCTTTTGTTGTTGTTAACTCATTTTTACCATTTTCTAATTCTTTTTTAGCATTTTCAATTTCTTCTTTTTGTTTTTGAATTTTATCTAATAATTCTACATCATATTGTGTTACTTCTGATACTAAATAATAATTAGATATAAAATCTGTTACACTTGTTGAACTAAGCAATACATCTAAATATGATGTATCACCAGCTTCATATACTGCTACCATTCTCTCTTCTAATGTTTTTTGTTGTGATTCATAATCTTCTTGCGATTTTTTTAATTTTTCTTCTGCTTCTTTTATTTTTTTATTTGCATCATTTATTTGTGACTCTAATGATGTAATTTGCCCTTGATAAGTAGCTATTTGGTTATTTAATTCTTCAACTTCTTTTAAAGTTTCATCTTTTATTTCTTGCACTTCATCAATTTGAGCTTGTTTTTCGTTTATTTTATTTTTATTTTCTTCTTGTTGACTTTTTTGATTATTTATATCTGATTGTGATACTGCTAAAGAAATATTATAACTTGTTAGAAATATTATTGTTGTTATTATTACTATAATTTTTTGACATATTTTTTTCATATGTTCCTCCAATTTATATTTTAATTTGTTGTATTTTCCGTAGTATTCGAATTCTCATTTTTACTACTTTCATCCCCTGGAATTAGTCCATTTGTTATATATGGCATTGGATCTGTTGTAACACCATTTATTCTAATTTCAAAATGTGCATGTGCTCCTGTTGAATATCCTGTTGACCCTACTTTTAAAACTGGGTCTCCTCTTTTTACAGTTTGTCCTACTTCTACTAAAATTTCTGAACCATGTGCATATAATGTTGAAATTCCTCCACCATGATTAATTATTACCATATTTCCATAAGCTGTATTAAATGATGCTTTAGTAACTATTCCATCATTTGCTGCTATAAAATTTGCTCCTTCTGGTGCACTAACATCTACTCCTGTATGTAACTTATATACCCCTGTTATAGGATGAACTCTCATTCCATATTTCGAAGTAATTTTGGTATATCCTGGAATTGGCCAAGCAAATGTTCCTCCTATATATTGTGTATCTATTCCATCCATTGATAATGCTATAATTTGTCTATTTATTTCTTCAAATTGCTTATTATATTCATCTATCTGATTTTGTATTTCTTTTTCTTCATCTGAAAGTTTTTCTAGAAAACTTTCTCTCATTTTTCTTGTATTTTGTAATGTTCTTGTGGTTCTTGTTTGATTTTCTATTATTGTTGCTAATTGCGTTTTTTCGTTTTCAAGTTTCTTTTTTGATGTATCTATTTTTTTCTTTTTGTCGTCTATATCATTTAATAAATCTTCATCTACTTTTGCTAATTCTGATACAACATAATAACTAGATAAGAAATCTGTAATGTTTTTTGATTTTAATAATATATCTAGGTATTTAGTTTCTCCTGCTTCATATATTGCTACAATTCTTTGTTCAAACAAGTCTTTTTGATTATTATATTTTTCTGTTACTGTATTTAGTTCTTTTTCTATTTCTTCAATAGTTTTCTTTAATTCTGTAATCTTACTTTCTTGTTCTTCTAATTCATTTTCTGATTTTGATATTTTTTCATCCAATTTTTGTACTTGTTGTAGACTTTCTGATATGTCACTCTGAACATCTGTCAAATCTGCATTTGCTTCATTTAATTGATTTTGTAATAATTCTCTTTGTGTTTGTAAATCTGTTGTTTCATTAGTTGTATTATTATTTTCATTTTTTTCTTCTTCTGCATATGTAAGTGTTGTTATAAAACAAATTAGTAAGATTAAAACAATACATAAATTTTTACGCATGTTTTCTCCTTTATACTTTTAAATATTTTCTCATTGAAATTACGCTTCCTAAGGCCCCTATTCCTATTCCTAATAACATATATACAAATATTATTGACGAAATCATATCACTAAAACTTACTAAACTCATATTCATAACTTGCATAAATTGTGCATTTACTGCTTGTTCTGCTATTACGCCATAAGCTCCTCCTACAAGTACTATTGATATTAAGCTCGCTAATATTCCTATTATCATACCTTCTACAATAAATGGCCATCTTATAAAATTATTTGTTGCTCCTACATATTTCATTATTGATATTTCTTTTCTTCTTGCATGTACTGTTAATTTTATTGTATTCGATATTATAAATATTGAAATTATTATTAATAGTAATAATATTATTCCTGTTACTATTCTTATACCATTTGCTAAGTTTATTAATGTTGTTACTGTTTCATCACTACTTGTTATTTTTTTGATATTATCAAATTGCAATATCTCATTTTGAACATCTTTACTTTTGTTTAAATCTGTTAGAGTCACTACATATGATGTTGAAAATACTTCATAATCAAATCCATCTAGCAATCCTTCTTTATCTTTTAATTTTTCTTTCATTGAGTTTAGTGCATCTTCTTTAGATTTATATTCTGCTGTACTTACACCATTTAGTGCTCTTATTTTTTCTCCTACTTCTTGTATTTCTTCATTTGTTGCATCAGTTGTCAAAAAAACTTGAAATCCTTGCTCTGACTTTATTTCGTCTACAAAATGATTTATATTTTCTCCTAGCATTAAAAATACTCCAAATATTATCATTGTTGCACACATTATCATTAATGATGCCCCTGTTGATTTTTTATTTTTAAAGACATTACTGAATCCTTCTCCTATTAAATATCCAAATATATTATATTTCACAATCATAACCACCTTTTTTATCATCTCTTACTATGTTGCCTTTTTCTATGTGTATTACTCTTTTTTTCATTTTATCTACTATATCTTTTGCATGTGTTGCAACTACTACTGTTGTTCCTCTCATATTTATTTCATTTAATAGATTCATTATATCCCATGCTGTCTCTGGGTCTAAGTTTCCTGTTGGTTCGTCTGCAATTAACATTGATGGGTTATTTACTAATGCTCTTGCTAATGCTACTCTTTGTTGTTCTCCTCCTGATAATTCATTTGGATACATTTTGGCTTTTCCACTTAACCCCACTAATGATAATACCATTGGTACTTGTCTTCTTATATGTCTTGGTGTTGCTCTTACTATGTACATTGCATATGCTACATTGTCATATACTGTTTTATCAGGTAATAGCCTAAAATCTTGGAACACTACTCCCATACTTCTCCTTAAATATGGTACTCTACTTTGTTTTAAAAATGTTATGTCCTTTCCATTAACTATTATATTTCCAGATGTAGGTTCTTCTTCCTTTAATAATAATTTGATTAGTGTCGATTTTCCACTTCCTGATGTTCCTACTAAAAATGCAAATTCTCCTTTATCTATTACGAAGTTAGCATTTTTTACTGCTTTTGTTCCTGTGTCGTATGTTTTTGATACATTTCTAAATTCTATCATTTATTTTCATTTCCTTTCGCTTCGTTTCACTCCGCTCATCACAAATTAAAAAATTTAACAATTTTTTAATTTGTGAATCGGCATTTTGTTATATTTTTCCTTTTAAATTGTCGATTTTTATTCTTTTAAATCATATCAATAAACTTCTTTTTTTGCAATAGTTTTCACAAAAAAATCATTAGAATTTTTTTACAATTATTTACTTTTATTTGTATTTTAATTTTTGGTACAAATAAAACCCAAAATTGGAAAATCATCCAAATTTCAGGTTTCTCAATTCTTCTATTTATTACAATAACTTAATAGTATCTTTTGGTTAAAATAATTCTTCTATTTCTTTATCAGTTATTCCAAAATATTTCATTAATTCTTCTGCTTTTCCAGACTTACCGAAAGTGTCTTTTACTCCTAGCCTTATAAGTCCTACAGGATACTCACTTGTAAGGACTTCAGAAATCGCTGAACCTAAACCACCAATATCATTATGGTCTTCAATAGAAATTAATTTCTTAGTTTCTTTAGCACATTTTATGATAATCTCTTTATCAATAGGCTTAATTGTATGAATATCAATAACTCTAATATCAATTCCTTTTCTTTTTAAACTTTCTTTTGCCTTTAAAGCTTCTACTACTGTTACACCTGTTGCAAATACTGTCGCATCTGTTCCATCACCTATTTGAATTGCTTTTCCTATTTCAAAACTTTGATTTTCATCATATATAACAGGTGTCGCAAGTCTTGATAATCTTAAATAAACAGGTCCTTCTATTTTACTAATTTCTTTAACTGCCCATTTTGTTTGAATATCATCAGATGTTGAAACTACAGTCATATTAGGAATAGTTCTCATTAAAGAAATATCTTCTATCATCTGATGTGTAGCTCCATCCTCTCCAACAGTTATCCCTGCATGTGTCGCACATATTTTCACATTTAAATTAGGATAACATATACTGTTCCTAATTTGGTCATAAGCGCGTCCTGCAGCAAACATTGCAAATGTACTAACATATGGTATTTTTCTACATGTAGCCATACCTGCAGCAGTACTCATCATATTTTGCTCCGCAATACCCATATCAAAAAATCTATCAGGAAATTCTTTTGCAAATATACTTGTTTTTGTTGCAGTAGATAAATCAGCATCTAACACAACTATCTTTTCATTTTCTTTTCCCAATTCTAATAAAGCCTCTCCATAACTTTGTCTTGTAGCCTTTTTACTATCCATATCGCTTCTCCTTTTTTATTTAGTTTTACTCTTTATTTTAAAATTTAATGCGCTACACTTCCAATAATCCCTGCATCATTTCCAAGAGCAGCCGGAACTATTATAAGTTCTTCCCTATCATTAAATAAATATCTCTTTTCCATTATATTTTGCTTTAATCTATCTAACAAAACATCAGAAAAATAAACAAAGCTACCACCAATTCCGATTGCCTCCGGTTCAAAAATATTAATTAGATTAGATATTCCTATACTTAAATATTCAATAAATTCATCAACAACACTCTTTATTTTTTCATCATCCGGATTTTTTCTAATCATATCCAACAATTCTTGACCTCTTGTTGTTTCATCTAACTCCAACTCTTTTCGCAAATTACTTTTTAAAACCTTCATAGAAGCATATCTCTCAAAACAGCCTTTTTTACCACAATTACAATTAATACCATCTCTCTGAATTACCATATGACCAAATTCACAACCTGGCAAATCTCCTGTATCTAAAAGCCTTCCATCTATAATTACAGCTCCACCTATTCCAGTTCCCAATGTCAAAAACACACTTCTATTATATTGTTTTAAAGCCCCTATTTTGCATTCTGCAATTGCCGCACATTTTGCATCATTTCTTATTTTTATTGGCAAGTCTATTTCTTTTTTTAAGTTTTGTATAATATTATAATTTTCAACCCCTAAATTCACAGATTTTACTATTTCTGTTCCATCTATTGTTCCTGGTACAGCTATACCTACTTCTGTCACTTTATATTTTTTTATTAATTCTTTTATATTTTTTATTATATAACTTTCTATAGAATTTTTTATATCTTTCTTTTCTTTTGACATTAATCTTTTTTCTATTTTTTCTACAATAAAATTTTTATTATCTATTATTCCAATTGCTATATGGCTTCCACCTAAATCTATTCCAATTTTCATATCTACACTCCCAAAATAAAAATAGGAATTTTAACTCGTCCCCAATTCCTATTTTTTTAATAGGCATATACATTATTATGCATATGCCTTATTTTTATTACCTTGCTTCGTTAAATGTATTATTAATAGCCCTATTATATGATTTAGTAGATTCATTTCTTTCAACTATTGTAGTATTATTATTAGTTTGATTCTTTTCTGTGAATAATCCATTTTCTCCCACTACTGCTGCTACAGCTAGAGCTACTAAAATTATTAATATGATAATTGTAATTACTAATGCTACTAGCGTAATCCCTTTTTGTCCTTTCATTGTGTTTTCCTCCTTTTCTTTTGAAAATAAAACAAAGAAATATTGTACATAATTCTTTTTAATTTTAACGTTTTTCCGCAAAAAGTCAATACTTTTAATTCAATTGTAACACATTTGTAACATGCCTGTAATATACCTATTTTTTTCGTAACTTACAGATAAAAAATCCATCTTTTTCTTCATCTGGAATAATATTTATCATACTATTTTCTATAATTTCAAAATCTTTATTTTCGTTCAAAAATTTATAAATTACATCTTCATTTTCTTCTTTAAGAATGCTACATGTAGAATATACTAAAGTTGAACCCTTTTTTAAATATTTAGAGCAATTTTCTAATATTGATTGTTGTACTTTAGTTATTTCTTTTATATCTTCTATTTTTCTTTGCCATTTTATATCAGGTTTTCTTTTTATTACTCCAATTCCCAAACATGGTACATCTAATAAAATTTTATCAAATTTTTCATTCAAACTTTTATCATATATACTTGCATCTTTCACATCTGTTTTTATAATATTTATTCCTAATCTATCTGCATTTTGAGTCACCAATTTTGTCCTATGTTCATAGATATCCCAAGCTTCAATTATCCCATCATTTTCCATCAATTCTGCTATATATGTAGTTTTTCCACCCGGTGCTGAACATGCATCTAATATATAGTCTCCTTTTTGTGGTTGCAATACTTGGGCTGTTAATCCTGCAGAAATATCTTGAATTGTAAAAAATCCATTTTTAAACAAATCCAAATTCTCTATATCTTTTACTTTTTCTAAAATTAGAAAATCATCATAATTTGTTTCTTTATAATTTATACCCTGTTCTTGTAATTTCTTCAATAATTCTTTTTTTGTAATTTTCAATTTATTTATTCTTATTGTTACTTTAGGTTTCAAATTAGAACATTCACATATTCTTTCTACTTTATCTATATTATTATTTTTCAATAATTCTTTTATTATCCATTCAGGCATTGAAGTTGTTTTTGAAATTCTTTCTATATCATCAGTAATCTGGAAAAGTTCTTCATAATCTTTCTTTTCAATTTTTCTTAAAATAGCATTAACAAAATTTGCACTCGAACTATGCCCATATCTTTTTGCCAAATTAACACTTTCATTTACAGCAGCAGATTTTGGAACTTTATCTAAAAAATTAATTTGATATATTCCCATTCTTAAAATATTTAAAATCCAAACTGATATTTTTTTCAATTTTATTTTTGAATATTTTTTTATTATTTCATCCAATGTTAATCTCCATGTAGTTACACCATATACAATCTCCGAAATTAAACCTATATCTTTATCATTTAACTTTTTTCTATTTTGTTTTATTTCTTCATTTAATACTATATTAGAATACCCTTGCTCCTTATCTATTTTATATAATATTTCCAATGCCAACGCTCTTGCTTTATCAATCATTTTCTCTACCTCCTATCCCAAAATCCTATTTCTAAAATTATATATCTTTTTTTATAAAATTTCTACATTTTGTATATTTTTTCTTAAAACGGTAAAAATATTTTTAAAAGATTGTTAGGAGGTTTAATATGGATATAGAAAAACATTTAATAATTACAGGTACATCTGATGTATCTTGGAAAGATGCCATAGTAAAAACAATAAATGAAGCATCAAAAAGCATTGACTACTTATCAAGTGTAAAAATCTTAGAACAACGAGCTAAAATTGACGGAAATAAAATATCTGAATATTTTGTAGATTTAGACTTAACATTTTTAATAGACCTAAATAGAAAGGATGATAATTAGTGAATCCTATTGAAACAAAACAAACTTATCAAGAATATGTTGATAAAAAATCACCGAATTCACCAATATGGAAAAATTGTTTCAATGCATTTTGGGTTGGTGGATTAATATGTACTATTGGTCAAATTATCATGAATATTTGTAAAGAAAGAGGTTTTGACCAAACTATGTCCGGTACTATTGTATCAATCATATTAATTGGTTTATCTGCTTTTTTAACAGGTCTTAATATTTTTAATAAAATTGGTAAATTTGCCGGTGCTGGTTCTTTAATTCCTATATCAGGCTTTGCTAATTCTATTGTTTCTCCAGCTATGGAATATAAGTCAGAAGGCTATGTTATGGGTGTTGGTGGAAAGATGTTTACTGTTGCTGGTCCTGTGTTGGTTTTTGGGATTTCAGCATCGATTATTGTTGGAATTGTTTATTTGATTTTCAACACTCAGAGTATGACTTTGGTTTAATTGTCTTTTATTAATGAGCCGCTGAGATTGGGATACATTATTTTTTTGTTATTAAATTCCTTCAATAGCAGGGTCTTTTTCAAAACCTTCAGTCCCTCACTCTGGAGCCTGTTATCGGTTTTGAAGCCTGACGCGGGTCTTCGGGAACGTTCAGTCATTTAATAACAAAAAAATAATGTATCCCACTCTCAGCTACTCTACAATATCAAAAAAGCATTTTTTCTAACTCATTTAAAAAAATTTCAAATAAGTAGAGTAGTTGTCAATATTGATAATTATAACTTTTTTATTGAAATACCGACAGTTCCCTAAGACCCGCGTTAGGCTTCAAAAGCGATAACAGGCTCCAGAGTGAGGGACTGAAGCTTTTGAAAAAGACCCTGCTATGGAGTGTTTTCAATAAAAAAGTTATAATTATCAATATTGGCAACGGGCTAACCATATACAGAAACTAAATAAAAAGCACTTTCTTAACAAAAAAATATAAAAGGAGATGATTCTTTGAAAAAATTAGGAAAACAAACTATAAAATTTGATAATCCCCCAACAATTACAGAATGCGCCTCAATAGTCGGACCCAAAGAAGCCCAAGGCCCTCTATCAAAATATTTTGACCAAACACTAGACGACGAATTTTGGGGTGAAAAAACATGGGAAAAAGCTGAAAGTAAAATAATAAAAGAAACCGTAAATACCGTTATTAGCAAATCTGGCATTCCTTCTGACCAAATATATTGCTGCTTTGCCGGCGATTTACTTAACCAATGTATCTCTTCTAGTTTCGGACTTCGTGAATTAAATATCCCTTTCTTTGGAGTTTTTGGAGCCTGTTCAACTTTTGTTGAATCTATGTGTTTAAGTGCTATTTGCTGTGAAAGTTTTGCTGAAAACGTTCTATGTGCTACCTCTAGTCATTTCTGTAGCGCTGAAAAACAATTTAGATTCCCTCTTGAACTTGGAAATCAAAGACCACCATCAGCTCAATGGACCGTTACAGGTAGTGGAGCTGCTATTGTTTCAAAAAATGGTCAAGGTCCTTTCATTACTCATATTACGCCAGGAAAAATAATTGATATGGGAATTAAGGATGCTAATAATATGGGTGCTGCAATGGCTCCTGCTTTTGCTGATACTTTGATTAGCCATTTCTTAGATACTGGTAGAAACCCTAGTTATTATGATGCAATTATAAGTCGGAGATCTAGGTCATATTGGTAAAGAAATCGCTATAGATATTGCTAAATCTCAAGGTTATAATATTAAATCTAATTATAATGATTGTGGAGTTTTAATTTTCGATAAAAATGCTCAAGATACTCATTCAGGTGGTAGTGGTTGTGCATGTTGTGGTACAGTTTTTTCAGGATATTTATTTAAGCAATTACAAGAGAAAAAAATAAAAAAATTATTACTTATTGCAACTGGGGCTTTAATGAACTCAACAAGTTCTCAACAAGGAGAAAGCATTCCCGGTGTTGCTCATGCAATCAGTATTGAAATTTAAGGAGGAAAATTTATGGACATAAATTGGGCTAATGTATTTAATTGGATGTCGCTTTTAAAGTGTTTTGTTGTTGGTGGTTTGATTTGTATTATTGGACAAATTTTGATTGATAAAACTAAATTAACTCCTGCTAGAATTTTAGTTATATTTGTGACAACTGGTGCTATTCTTGGTGGTCTTGGCATTTATCAACATTTAGTTGATTTTGGAGGCGCTGGAGCTACTGTTCCTCTTACAGGTTTTGGTTATAACTTAGCAAAAGGTGCTATTGAAGGGGTAAAAGAATCTGGCTTAGTTGGTGTATTTACTGGTGGTGTTAAAGCTGCCAGTGGAGGAATTGCTGCTGCAGTATTTTTTGGGTATTTGGCTTCTCTTATTTCTAAGCCTAAAATGAAAAAGCAATAGAATTAATCTATTGCTTTTTCATTAATTAACTTTAATTATGCTTTTTTTGCTATTTCAGCGATTTCTGCAAATGCTTTTGGATCATTTACAGCTATTTCAGCTAACATTTTTCTGTTTATTGTAACATTAGCTTTTTTTAGTCCTGCTATCATTTTGCTATATGTTGTTCCATTCATTCTAGCAGCAGCATTTATTCTTGTTATCCATAATTTTCTGAAATTACTTTTTTTATCTTTTCTTCCTACATATGCATAAGATAAAGATTTCATAACTGCTTGATTTGCATTTCTAAATCTATAATGTTTTGCTCCATAATATCCTTTAGCTTGTTTTAATATTTTTTTATGTCTTGCTCTTGTTGTTCTTGCTGTTTTTACTCTTGCCATTATTTTCACCTTCCTTAATTTCTATTTATTATTTTATAAATTCAAATTATCCACCATATGGTAATAATTTTTTGATTGTATTTTCACAAGTTTTACTTGCGTAAGCATTTTGAACTTTTCCTGATTTTTTTTGTCTTTTTGTTTTGTTAGCTAATAAATGTCTTCTGTTTGATTTTGTTCTTTTTACTTTTCCTGTTGCTGTTAAAGAATATCTTTTTTTAGCAGCTTTATTTGTTTTTAATTTTGCCATGAGTTTTCCCTCCTTAAATTTTTTATATATATAAAACGCATTTATTACGCTTTTTTAGCTAAAATTGTAAACATATTTCTACCTTCTAATTTAGGTTGTTTTTCTACTATTGCTATATCTTCTAATTTTTCTATAAATTTATTTAGAACTATTTCACCTGCTTTAGAATTATTTACTTCTCTTCCTCTAAATCTAACTGTAATTTTTACTTTGTTTCCATCTTGTAAAAATTTTCTTGCATTTTTTGATTTGAATTCAAAATCATGCTCTTCAATATTTGGAGTAACTCTTAATTCTTTAATTTCTAAAGTTTTTTGTTTCTTTTTTGCCTCTTTTTCTCTTTTTGCTTGTTCAAATTTATATTTTCCATAATTCATTATTTTACAAACTACTGGTTTTGAATTTGGTGAAACTAATACTAAATCTAAATTATTTTCACCAGCTTTTTCTAAAGCTTCTCTTGTTGACATTACTCCTAATTTTTCTCCATTTACTCCTATTAATTGAACTTCCTTTTCTCTAATTTGACCATTTATAGGTAATTCTTGTTTTATGTTAAAACACCTCCATAAAAAAATTGACTTTTGTTACAAGTCAATCAATACAAATAAACATAGTTTTATTAACTATTATTATTTTTATTTCTAACCTTTTTCCTTATGGATAAGGTGAGAAGTTATTGCTTCTTCTTGTAACTATCTAGTATTATACCATAAATTTTTAATTTGTCAAGAAATTTATGGTATTTTTTGTTACTATGCAAGACTAAAGATGTAGAGTTACTAGAAAGGGTTGTTATATAATAAATCTATTTCATTCCTCGGCTCAATACATGCTTTAGAAATTCTAAAAGAAAATCAAACGAGCCTCTCGCGATGAACTGCGCTTCCTCATTTGCTTTTCTTTAATAATTTCTACAAGCATTCCAATCACATTCGTCATTACATAGATTTATTATATAACAACCCTTTCTAGTAACTCTACATCTTTAGCTTGCATAGTAACATATTTTCATTTATGCTCTTGGATGAGCTTTTTGATATATATTTTTTATACCTTCATCTTGAAATTGCATATATACTTGTGTTGAAGATATATCAGAATGTCCAAGCATTGTTTGTATAGATTTTAAGTCTGCTCCATTTTGTAATAAATGAGTCGCAAATGAATGTCTTAAAACATGTGGTGTGATATCTTTTGTTATATGTGCTTGTTCTTTATAATATTTTATTATTTTCCAAAATCCTTGTCTTGTTAGTCTTTGCCCATTAACATTTACAAATAAAGCTTTTTCATTATCATCTTTTAATAATATACCTCTTGCATTGTCAGTATATTCTTTTAATGCTTTTAAAGACAACTTTCCTAATGGTATGGTTCTTTGTTTATTTGCTTTTTTACAATTTACATAGCCTTCATCAAAATTAACATCATCTATATTTAAAGAAATTATTTCTGTAACTCTCATTCCTGTAGCATATGCAAATTCTAACATTGCTTTATCTCTGATTCCTTTTAAATCTATATCTTTTGGTTGTTCTAATAATAGTTCTACTTCTTTAGATGTTAAAACACATGGTACTCTTTTTTCTACTTTTGGTGATTGTATATTTTTTGTTGGATCTTTTTTTACCTTTCCCTTTTTTAATACATATTGATAAAATGATCTAATTGATGCTATACATCTTGAAATAGTTGAAGGTTTTTTCCCTAACTCTTCTAATTCTTGAATATAATCTTGTATTGTTTCTTCATCTACTCTATTATATGGAATTTGAAATGCTTCTATATACCTTCTAAATTGTTTTAAGTCTCTTTTGTATGATTGTAATGTATTATTTGATAATTTCTTATCAGTTTCTAAAAATTCAAAAAAAAGTTTTAATTGTTTCTCCATTTTCCCTACCCCTATATCAAAATATTTTATTTACATAAACTCCTTCTATGTTATATCAAACTATTTTAAAAAAGTAAATACATTTTTAGAAATATTTTATAAAATTTTTTAAAATATTTGTAGAAATTAATATCTCTATAGCAGATGCTATACATAAAATCAATAACATGATTGCTGAAAAAATTGTATGCCTCACAACTTCAATTTTTATGTTATCTCTATTTCTATCTTTTACTATGGATTTATATAGTTTAAATCCACTAACTCCAATTGCAACTATAGCAGGAATAAATATAATGTTTTGCAATAGTAATGCCATAAATATAAAACCTATTCCTTTTCCAATCCCCATTATAGCTATAATTGATGCAATAGTGTATCCTAAACAAAATCCTCTATATAATATAATTCCAAACACTATTGGTATTCCTATAACTGTTGTTCCAAAAAACCATAATGTTATTGCTAAAATTATATTTTCTATTAGACTAGATTTTAAAATTTTTATATTCTCTAATTCTTCTATATTTTTTAATTTATCTATAAAATTATTCATATAAGATGTTATTTCTGACATTTGTGCTTCCTGTGTATTATTTATAAACATTACACCTAAAAAAATTCCTATCAAAAATATTAAAGTGACTAAAATATATTCTTTACTATTATTAACCACATGTTCATAAACTGTATTTTTTATATTTAATCGTTTGTTCTTATTCATAAAAAATCTCCTTATCTTTTCACACATTTATACATAATGTGTATTCGATAAGGAGATTTTTAGAACTATTTAATTTTTATTACTAAATCATTGTTACCACTATAACATTTTAAATTATCTTTCCGGTAGTTTCCTCCTCCACCAGATTGAACTTTGGCTTGTCCTGTTCTTGCTTTTTCAATAGAATTTGCAATTTTTTCTCCAACAACAGCCTCTATATCATCCTTAGATAATTTGTGCAATATATTCATCTCTGTTTCAAATGTATCTAATAATTTCTCAATTGTTTTTCCTCCAACTCCTGGAATAAATCCAAGTGGAACTTGATATACATATGGTGGCCTATTTTCTGGACTTTCAGTTTCTTTTTTATCTTTAATTAATTCTATTCTATCAAAAACTCCAAAAGTTACTTTTGCACTTCCACATTTTGGGCATTCTGCAATTGGTTCCTTTGTTTCTATTGTAGAATTGCAATTATCGCAATATGTTCTATGGTATTTTCCAAGTTTTGGATCTAATCCATAATTTGCTATTACTTTCCTTCCTTCTTCATTTTTCAATGCTTTTACAACCTCTTTAAAAGAAATATCTTCTACCTGCATTTTATTATATTCTCTTGCTATTTTTGGAAGTGAATGCGCATCTGAATTTGTTACAAATGTTTTTCTTTCTAGCTCTGATATTTCATCTGCTAAAAATGTATCTGAACTTAATCCTAATTCCACAGCAAATATTTTATCATATTTTTCTTTAAAAATATCTTTTAGTCTATCACTACAATTTCCATAATAACTTTTAAAAGGTGTAAATATATGTGCTGGAATTAGTATTCCATTATATTTCTCTACTATATCTATTAATTCATATCCAGATAAGTCTGACCTTTGTGTACTTAAAGTTATATTTTTTATGTGTTTACTCATCTCATTAGAAAATGCTTTTATATCTTTTAAATATGGAAAAAAGCATACATTATGTGCTGCTCCACATTTTCCATTTCTTCCTTTTTCTGAAGTTTCTACTTCGCTTCCTAAAAGGATACATACTTTATCTTTATATATAATTCCTCCATCTTCTAATTCATATGCATCGCCTGTTTTTAGAAATTGTTCTATGTCTTCAATTACATATGGTGATGCACAATCTATTATTCCTACTATATTAATTCCTTTTCTATCAGCACATTCTTTTGCAATATTAGCAAAATTCAGACTCCTTGCTGCTGTAATCTTAACTGGTTTTCCATTTTCTGTTCTTCCTATATGAACATGTAAATCTGCAAATACTTCATACATTTTTATTCCTCTTTCCTTATACAACTTCTTGATTTGTAATAATTTGTTTTTGTTTTTCTATATTTCCTATTATTTTTTTTGTTGTTTCTTCTGTAAATAATGGTCTTTTGTTTCTTTCTTCTTCAAACATCTCATTTTTTATTTCTTTATACTTCTTAGCAATTAAATTATCTATTTGAACTTCATAATTATTAACAATTTTTTTTATAAAATCTGTTAATTCTTCAGTTTCATTAAATATTTTGGTTAATCTTTTAAGTGCTTTAACTTCAACAAATTCTCCCATATTGATTTCTTCTAACATATCTATAAACTGAGAAAATATTTCAATATATCTATTATTTTGATTCTTTAAATTACTATGAATTAACAAAACTAATGCTTCATCTGGTTTAAACCCTATCCTTTCAGGTCTATCTAAAATCATTCCTCCAAACTGTTCAACCAATTCCAAAACATCACTTTCTTTTTCTCTTAAACTGCTACCACTATATCTATTTACTTCTTCACATATTTTGCAAAATCTTTTATCAAATCCTAATCGTTCTAAATAATCTGCTCCGTCTTTTGCATATGTTTTTATATCCTCAATCTTTTTTAAATTTTCTATTTTTTTACAATTACATAACAAACATGCTGTTAAAACCAAATTCTCATCTAATTCTAATTTACTATATCTCAAAAATAATCTAGCTAACTCAGTTTTTAGCACAACTGATTTGTCAAAAAAAATATTCTCTTTCTTTGACAAATAATATACTATTTCCATTTTTGATGCTAAATTTTTTTCTGCTAATATATAATCTGCAAAAGTATCCATCAATCATACATCCTTCCGTATATTCTCATATTTCTCTTTAGCAATATTTTCATAATTTCATTATAAATTAAACATAATATTTTTTCAATAATTTCACACAAATTAAAATATTACAATTACATTACAATCCATGCCTATTATTATAGCAATTTGATAGCTGCTCTTGCAAGTTCATCACACCTATTATTAAATTCATTATCACTATGACCTTTAACCTTAATGAAGTTTACTTTGTGAACCTTAGTTAAATCATATATTTCTTGCCAAATTTCTCTATTTTTTACAGGTTCTTTATTAGCAGTTTGCCAATTATTTTTTTGCCAATTATAAATCCATCCTTTAGAAAAGCCATTAACTAAATAACTACTGTCACTGTATAAATCTACCTCACAAGGAAATTTTAGAAGTTTTAGCCCTTCAAGTGCAGCTGTAAGTTCCATTATATTATTGGTAGTATCTTTTTTTCCTCCAGAAATTTCTTTTTTTATATCTTTATACATTAAAATTGCACCCCAACCTCCAGGTCCTGGATTTCCTGAACATGCACCATCTGTATATATAATAACTTTTTCCATATTTTTATCCTTTCTTATATATCAATGGATTAAGATTAATTCTCAATCCATTGCCATACCCTTTTTTTTATGTTATTATATCAATATAATAAGAAATTAACAAGAGTTTTTGAAAGAAGGTGCTTTAAAATGAGTAAAATCTTGGGAATTATAGCAGAATACAATCCATTTCATAATGGACATTTATACCATTTAGAGAATTCCAAAAAATTAACTAATTGCGACTATTCAATCGCCATTATAAGTGGAAATTTCACTCAACGTGGTTCAACCTCTTTAATTGATAAATGGGAAAAAACAAAAATAGCTCTTTCAAACGGCATTGACTTAGTTATAGAATTACCTACTGTATATTCAATTTCAAGTGCCGAAAACTTTGCTGAAGGAGCCATTAAAATTTTAGATTCATTAAAAATAGTAGATTATCTATCATTTGGTTCTGAAACTGCTGATATAAAACTTTTAGATATGATTGCTGATATTCTATATTCTGAGCCTGAAGACTACAAAGAAATGCTTTCAAATGAATTAAAAAAAGGATTATCTTTCCCTAAAGCTCGCGAAAATGCTTTAATAACGTACTTTAATAATATCAATACCTATTCAGATATTTTATCTTCTCCAAATAATATTTTAGGTATTGAATATTTAAAAGCACTTAAAAAATACAAATCTTCTATTAAACCTGTTTGTATTCCTAGGTTTGAATCTGAATATAATAGTACAGAATTTTCAAATAATATAGCAAGTGCTACTGCAATTAGAAATCTAATAAAAAATAAAAATTTTGATATTATTAAGGACTTGGTTCCTTCTAATACTTATTCTATTTTATTAAAAAATATTGAAAGTAGTCACATTATTCCTGATTTAAACATCTTTGAAAAAGAAATTATCTATATATTAAGAAAAATGTCTATTGAAGAAATCTCAAATCTTCCTGATGTTTCTGAAGGATTAGAATTTGCTATTAAAAATGCTGCTAATTCGTGCAATACTATTATTGATTTTTTAAATATTATAAAATCTAAACGATATACAAATACTAGAATTCAACGTATTCTATTATATGCATTACTTGGAATCACAAAAAATGATATGTCAATTTCAAAAAACACATTGCCTTATGTTAGAATTTTAGGTTTTAATAAAAATGGTGAAAATCTTATATCTGAAATCTATAAAAAAAATCCTGAGATTCAAATGGTAACTTCTGTTAAGAAATTTTTTGATACTAATTCTGATAATGATTTAAAACATTTATTAAGTAAAGATATTTTTGCTACAGATGTGTATACTATTGGTTTTGAATACAATTCTTTAAGTAATTTGGATTTTAAAAATGGAATTATTAAAATTTAGACATCCTAAATTTATAGGGTGTCTATTTTAATTGTTATTCATAAAAAATGTCAAAGAAGAATATTTTCCTCTTTGACAAACATTTTTCTAATTTGTTATCCATTTTATCAGATTCATATTTTCTGCATCTAATATCATCTCATGTCTTGGCATAATTCTAAAAGTATATCCATAATTCCCACCAGTTTTTAATTCAATTTTTGTTGCATACTCATATATCTTTTCTTCTTTATTTTCATTTACTAATTTCATTGGAATTATGCTTATATTTTCTACTACACCATTATCTAGTATTTTTCCATAATAGCATTGTACTGTAACATTATTAATATCTATATTTGGAAGTTGTACTTCGCATTTAACTTCTATATTATTTCCAGCATCCATTGTAATATTGTTTAAATTATTTCTTTGAACAATTTTTATATCTTTCCAGCTATTATATAAATTTTTCTTCCATAAATTTAATTCTGCTACATTATCAACATTTTCATAATATTTATGAGTTAAATTGCACAAAGGTATATATAGATTATTTGTATAATCTACAAGCATTCTTGAAGTACTGTATCTTCCACCTGTTGATATTATAGAATTTTTCATAATTCTCATCCATTTTTCAGAAATTCCATCTTCGCCTTTTTGATAATATGTTGGAATTATTTTTTCTTCTAATGTTCGATACATACTTTGGCTATCTGCAATATCTTGTTCTTCATATGAAGTATATTCTGCATTTGAACCTATAGTCCATCCATTTTCTTGGTTGTAACCTTCAGCCCACCATCCATCTAATACACTAAAGTTTATAACTCCATTTACTGATGCTTTTTGTCCACTTGTTCCTGATGCTTCCATAGGTCTTCTTGGATTATTTAGCCAAACATCTACACCACTTACTAAGTACTTAGACATTGCTATATTATAATTTTCTAGCAAAAATATTTTTCCCTTAAATTGTGGCATCATTGATATCTCATGAATTCTTTTTATTAAATCTTGTCCTTCCTTATCTGCTGGATGTGCTTTTCCTGCAAATATTAATTGTACAGGTCTTTCATTATTATTTAGTATTTGTGTTATTCTTTCTAAGTCTTTAAAAATTAATGTTGCTCTTTTATATGTAGCAAATCTTCTTGCAAATCCTATTGTTAATATGTTAGGATTTAGTTTTGATGTTATATCATTTATTTCTTCGTAACTATATCCTGATCTTCTTAATCTACTTGTTGTAGACTCTTTTACAAAATCTAATAATTTTTCTTTTCTATCTTGATGTATTCCCCATAATTCTTTATTTGGAATGTTATTTATATTTTTCCATACTTCATCATCATGAATATTGTCTTGCCAATATGGTATTAAATATTTGTTATATAATTCTTTTAAAGTTGGTGCAAGCCATGAACATGTATGAATACCATTTGTTACATATGTTATTGGTGATTCATTTGCCGCTATTTCTGGCCAAACATCTCCAAATAATTCTCTTGAAACTGCTCCATGTAATTTGCTTACTCCATTTTTCTTTCCTGCTACTTTTAATGCTAATATTCCCATATTAAATCCACATTCTAGTTCTTTACATGGTTTCATTCCTAATTTCAAAAATTCTTCCCTAGATAATCCTATTCTTGACCAAAAATCTTTGAAATATCTTTCTACTAGTTCTATAGGAAATATGTCATTACCCGCAGGTACTGGTGTATGTGTTGTAAATACTGTTTTTGAGCTTGCTATATCTTTTGCTACTTCGAATGATACTTGTTTTTCTTTTATTATATTTTTTATTAATTCTAATATTAAAAATGCTGAATGCCCTTCATTCATATGATATACTGTTGGTTTTAATCCTAAAGCTCTTGTTAAAAGATTAGTTCCTCCCATACCAAGAATAATCTCTTGTTTTATTCTCATTTCTTGATCTCCACCATATAATCTTAATGTAACTTCTCTGTCTTCTGGTTTATTTTTGTCTATATCAGAATCTAACAAATATAATTTTATTCTTCCTACATTTATTTGCCATACTTTTAAATATACTTTTCTTTTTTCAAAATTTACATATATTGTTAACTCTTGTCCATTTTTATCTTTTACTGGATTTATTGGTAAATTACTTAATTCTATATTACAGTATTCTGTTTCTTGATCTCCGTATCCATTTATTTTTTGATGAAAATATCCATTTTTATACAATAAACCAACTGCTACTAATGGGATTCCTAAGTCACTTGCTGATTTTAAATGATCTCCTGATAATATTCCAAGTCCTCCTGAATATATTGGAATTGTTCGATCTAATCCATATTCTGCTGAAAAATATGCTATCAAATCATTTTTATTTTCTGGATATTTATTTGAAAACCATGTATTTTTGCTGTTTATATAATCTTCAAATTTCTTTGCTAGCATATCATATTCTTTTAAAAATTCTGAATTTTTTGTTGCTTCTTCTAATCTGTCTTGTGAAACTAATTTTAAAAATTTTACTGGATTTTTTTCACATGTTTCCCATAAATCTCTATCAATAATTTTAAATAATCTTAGAAAATCTGTATTCCAAGACCACCATAAATTATTTGATATCTCTGCCAATTTTTCAATTCTTTTTGGCAATTGTGGATTTACTGTTATTTTGTTAAATATGTACATTTTTTATATTTCCTCCTTTGTAATTTTAATTTTTTCTCTTTTTGTATTTTCATTTACATTATCTATTAAATTTTATTTTTTGTCAAATATTATTTTATCTATCATATCCTCTATCTATTGCTTTTTTTGACATTCTTTCTTCTAAATTTTTCTTGACTAATGCTTTATTAAATTCCTCAAATGCTCTATCTAATTCTGCTTTTGCTCTTAATGATTTTTTAAATTCTTCCATTTCTTGTTTTTTAGATCTTTGTTCTTCATTATCTTTTTCTTCTTTTTTTGTTATTATTGGTTCTATTTTTTCTCTTGAGTTTTTATTATATGCTTCCATCATTTTTGAAACTTGCAAATTAGGATTACTTTTATGTTTTGATTTTTCTTCTAAACTCTTACCTTCTAATTTTCTATATATTTCTAGATCTCTAACTTTTGAAGCTTCCATATTGTAAATTTTTTGAATATCTTTATGTTTTTTTCTTTCTCTATTTGCTTTTTCCTTTTTTGATTTTGATTTCTTTTTCTTTTCATCTTGCTTTTTTTCTTGTTTTTCTTTAAGAATTTTTTCAAAATCTTCATCATATTCTTTTTCATAATATTTTATGTATTTTATCTGTGCTATCCCAGATATTTTCTTTATAGGTTCGTTATACATTTTTATACGTTATATTATTTTAATATAACTTACACTCCTCTCTAATTTTAAATTTACCTTATATATTATACTTATAAAAGCCAAAAAGTACAAGTGTTTTTGTAAAACTTGTACTTTTTATTCATTATTCTTCTTTACTAGTATTGATTTTTAATAGCTTAAATATTTCTACAATTACAAGTGGAGCTAAAGCTAACAATATTAATTCTATAATATTTTGTGTTGGTAAAACTGGTATACTAAATACATGTCTTAATCCAGGTATTAATAAAATTACAAGCATTAATATAGCTGAAATACCTACTGCTCCTATTAATTTCATATTGTTAAATATCCCTGTTTTAAAAACAGATTTCTTATTATTTCTAACACTAAATACATGAACTAATTCAGAAAATGCTAAAGTAACAAAAGCCATTGTTTGACCAACTTCTATTTTTGATTCATCTAATGTTAATCCATCTATAGGTGTTGTTGTTGTTGCTAATCCTATCATAAATGCTGCAAGTGTTAATAATCCTATCATTGTTCCTTGATATATAATTCTCCATGTCATTCCTTTTGTAAATATTCCTTTTCCTGGTTTAACTGGTTTTCTATTCATTATATCACTATTTGCTGGGTCAAATGCTAATGCTAATGCTGGTAATGAATCTGTTACCAGGTTTATCCATAAAATGTGTATTGGAAGTAATATTTCTAAATTGCTTATGTCTGTAATTCCAAACCATTTACTAAATAGTGGTGTTAATAGTGTTGCAAAGAATAGTACTACTATTTCTCCAACATTACTTGATAATAAGAATTGTATTACTTTTAAAATATTATCATAAATTCTTCTTCCTTCTTCTACTGCTGACACTACTGTTGCAAAATTGTCATCTGTTAGAATAACATCTGCAGCTTCTTTAGCTACGTCTGTTCCTACAACCCCCATTGCACAACCTATATCTGATTTTTTAAGTGCTGGACTGTCATTTACACCATCTCCAGTCATTGCAACTACTTCTCCATTTTTTTGCCATGCTGTTACAATTCTTACTTTATGTTCTGGTGATACTCTTGCATAAACAGAATATTTTCTAATATTTTTTTCTAATTCTTTGTCACTCATTTGTTCAAGCTCTAAACCTGTTATTGCTTCATCTTCATTTTCTAATATTCCTAATTTTTTAGCAATTGCTGTTGCTGTTATTTTATGGTCTCCTGTAATCATAACTGTTTTTATTCCAGCTGTTTTACATTTTTCTACTGCTTTTTTAGCTTCTTCTCTTGGTGGATCTATCATTCCTACCATACCTATAAATATTAAATCATTTTCTATTGTTTCCATTTCTTCCTTTGTTGGTATATGGTCGATTTCTTTATATCCACATCCTAATACTCTTAAAGCTTCCCTTGCCATTTCTTCATTTTTTACTCTTATTTTGTTAATATAGTCATTCAAGTTTTCATGAATTTCATTACCTATTTCGTATGCAGTACATCTTCTTAATAATTCATCAATTCCACCTTTTGTATAAACTATATATTTTCCATTTACTTCATTTACTGTTGTCATTAATTTTCTGTCTGAATCAAATGGTATTTCTTGAACTCTTGGCGTTCTATCATAAATACTTGGATCAAAATTTAATTTAAATGCCATGTCTACTAATGCTGTTTCTGTTGGGTCTCCTGTTAATGTTCCATCTTTTGATATTTTTGTATCATTACATAACATATTTGCATATACAAGTTTTGTTAATTCTTCATCTATTTCATTCTCTGATATATTTTTGATATCTCTTGTTGCATCATTCCAGAATATCTTTTCTACTGTCATTTTATTTTGAGTTAATGTTCCTGTTTTATCTGAACATATTACTGTACTACTTCCTAATGTTTCTACTGCTGGAAGTCTTTTTACAATTGCATTTCTCTTAACCATTTTTTGTACGCCTATTGCAAGTACTATTGTTGATACCGCAACTAATCCTTCAGGTATTGCTGCAACAGCTAAACTTACTGCTGTCATAAACATGTGAATTGCTTCTTTTCCTTGTAATAATCCTATCACAAATATAACTACACAAATTACAATTGCTGCTATTCCTAATGTTTTACCTAGTTTATTTAGTTTTTGTTGTAATGGTGTTTCTTGTTTTTCAGTAGAATTTATCATTCCTGCTATTTTACCAACTTCTGTTGTCATTCCAGTTTCTACTACAATTCCTTTACCTCTTCCATATGTTACTAAACTTGATGAAAACAACATATTTTTTCTATCACCAATACTTATTTCTTTATCTTCTATTGTTTCTGCTGTTTTTTCTACTGGTACTGATTCTCCTGTTAAAGAACTTTCTTGTGATTTTAAATTAATCGCTTCTATAATTCTTAAATCTGCTGGTATGTAATCTCCTGTATCTAATACCACAACGTCTCCTGGTACTAATTCCTTTGCTGGAACTACTATCATATTTCCATTTCTTATAACTTTTGAAGCATGGTCACTTAACTTTTGTAGTGCTTCTAATGATTTTTCAGCTTTACTTTCTTGTACTACTCCTATAATAGCATTTACTATTACTACTAATAAAATTATAACTGTATCTGTTATTCCTTCTCCTTCACTTATTCCAACTATTCCTGATACTATTGCTGCAATAATTAATACAATTATAGAGAAATCTTTAAATTGTTCTACAAATCTTTGAAATAATGTTTTCTTCTTTGTAGCTTGTAATTCATTGTAACCTTTTTCATTTCTAATTTCTTTTACTTGCTCTTCTGTTAGTCCTTTTTCAGTATTCGTTTTTAATTCTTTTTCTACATCCTCTATCTTCTTATTAAACCAGTTGTTGTTTTCCATTTTTTAACTCCTCTCCTTTCTATTTTTTACAAATTTAAATACGATTATACAAATAAATGAGACTTTTAAAAGAAATTTACTTGCTTTTTTAGCATTAAAATTTCTTTTAAAAGTCTCACTTACTTAAAATGAATTTTAAGCTCACTAACCAGATAAACTCTTATTATCGCGACTGTTGATTAGTAATTTAAAGCTACTCCCTTTTAAATTTGTATTTTTGGTGACCCCTACGGGAATCGAACCCATGATTCCACCTTGAGAGGGTGGCGTCTTAACCGCTTGACCAAGGGGCCTTGATTCAACTTAAATATTTATATCATTTTTTTCCTATTTAGTCAAGCGATTTTTTTAATATTTCTTTAAGTCTATCATTTTGTTTTGTCAAATATAAATAACCAATTAAAGCTTCAAAGGCAGTAGCATACATATAATCTTGCACATTTGCATTTTTAGGCAAATGATGATTTTCTGCATTTCTCCCCCTTCTTACAATGTCTTTTTCTTTATCAGTAAGTTCTTCATAAATATTATTCAATTTTTCAGCCTGTGCCTTAGCTTTTACATGTTTTATGGCTTCTATATGTAATGCATGCGGTTTCATTTTTGTTTCATTTACTAATTTTGTTCTTATATATAATTCATAAACACAATCACCAACATAAGCCCATGTTAGCGGTGGCATTAAATTTACTTCTTGTTCATCTTTTTTTAATTCTATAAAATTCTCCAACTATTTCCTCCTTGTCCCATTGGGGACGTTTCTGTTTGGGACATTTTGTCCTTTTAAGAAACGTCCCTAAAAGGACACTCAATTGTTATTTTTCCTAATTTCCCATTTTTAAATTCATCTAATAATATCCTTGCTGTTTTTTCTTCATCTACTTTTCCTCCAGACATTATACATCCTCTTTTTCTTCCTATTTCTAGCATTATTTCGTATATATTATTATTTTCTGGTTGGTCTTGTGATAATTTCTCTTCTACGAAGTTTTCATCAATTTTATATCTTTCACACAATTTTTTTCTATAATTTTCTAATAGAAATTTAGTTAAATGATATGCAACTTCTATCTTATCTAATATTTCTTCTTTTATTGTTCCAGTAAAGCATAAATTTAAAGCTACTTCATCACTTTCAAATTTTGGCCATAATACTCCTGGTGTGTCTAATAATTCTATTTTTTCATTTATTCTAATCCATTGTTTTTGCTTTGTTACTCCTGGCCTATTTCCTACTCCTGCTGTTGTCCTTTTTGATATTCTATTTATAAATGATGATTTGCCTACATTTGGAATTCCTAATATCATAGCTCTTATCTTTCTACCCGTTCTTCCTTTTTGAGCCTGAGTTTCTAACTCAATTTGCATTATTTTTTCTATTTGTCTAATACATTCTTCTATTCCTTTCCCTGAATTAGAATCCACTAAAACTGCTGGTATATTTTTGCTTTTAAAGTATTCCACCCATAATTTATTTTGCCTATCATCTGATAAATCACATTTATTCAATACTATTATTTTATTTTTATTTTTTGTTATTTCTGCAATATTAGGATTTTGGCTTGATATTGGTATCCTAGCATCTAATAATTCTATTATAATATCTACTAATTTTAAATCCTGTATAATTTGTTTCTTTGTTTTTGCCATATGTCCTGGATACCAGTTGATATTAATTTTTGTCGAATTTTCATTGTTCATTATTATCACTTCCTTTATTCATTGCAATTAGCTCCGTCTTTTAAGTCCTTTAGCTTATCTGGAAAATTAACAGTCATACCTTCAATATTATATCTATATACTTTTTCCATTAAATCAGTGTTTAAAACTCCCCAAATTCTAATGCCAAAACCATTATCATTGGCAAGTTTTATTTGTTCTTCATCAACTATTTCAGCTGATGGACAAATTTGACTCAATTCTATTTCATTTGCTTTCTCAATCACTTCATTATTAATCTTGGTTTGTATTAACCATGATTTTTTTATATTTTTATCTATATTATAAATATTTTTTAATGCTTCATATTTAAATGATGTTATATAATAACTATTATGTTTCTTGTATTTATTAATAATATCTATTACTTCTTGTTCAAATCCAATTCCCTTAAGTTCAATTGCAAAAGTTAAATTTTTATCAAAATATTTTTTTGCAAAATCTTCAAAAAGTACTATTTTTTCATTTTTATATTTTTCATCAAACCAACTACCAAAATCATATTTCAATAATTCAGCATAAGTATAATCTTCTATCTTACCTTTACAATTAGATTTGTTATCTAGTTTATCATCATGAAATACAACAATTTTACCATCTTTTGTTCTTTGTAAATCTAATTCTATACCAGTTGCTCCCATTTCTATTCCTAAATCATAAGATTTTATTGTATTTTCTGGTGCATAACTAGATGCTCCTCTATGTGCGTAATTTACACATTTATCTTCATAAGATGTAATTTTATTTAAAATATCATAAGTTAGATTAATTTCATCTTCATTTTTTAATTGATACTCTTTATATCTTAGTTCTAATGTTAATTCCCCATTATAATTTATATCTACGAGTCCCTTGTATGCATCTTTCCAATTAATTGTTCCTTGATAAGGAAAATTATGCGTGTCTGTTCCATAATTATCATGTATATGAGTAACAATTAATCTATCTCCAATTTTAATTAACTCATTATATATATTTAACTTTTTAACATTAGCATGTCCAAAATCTAAACATATGCCAAGAACTTCTTTTTTATATTTACTATTAAAATAATCAACTAGTTTTATCAACTCATCAGGATATGGAGTTGTATCTTTTTCCATATTTGTACCATTTTCAATAGCAATTTTTATATTTAATTCGGATGATATCTTAACAAATCTATCAAGATATTCAATATTTTTTTCATATGATTTTTCTTCATCATAATCTCCATTTTCATCTAACACAGTTCCAATATGAATAACAATATTTTTTACATTTAATTTTGATGATAAATAAATAGATTTTTCAATTCTATTTTCTAATTTTTGCCAATCTAGATCATAATAAGTATTAAAAAAGAATGGCCAATGTATCGGTGCATGAGCAACAGTATATTTTAGTTTATTTAATTGTGGAATTGCTTCATCAAATTGTTTTTCAAAATTAGGTTCATCTAGTAATTCTTGTATTTCACAGAAATTAAAATTAGCATTATTAAATTTAGATCTTGAAATCAAATCAATCCCTTTCAATAAATTATCTATATTATTTTTTTCTCCTATACATCTTGTAGTTGTAGATAATATATTATTAATTTTAATCAGTCCTTTCTATAATTACATAGTTCTATAATTATTTTTATCTGCTCTTTCATCTAATTTTCTATCAAATTCTTCATTTTTGTAAAACCAATCTGTTTTTTTATCTTTTGGATTCATTTTTCTATTTTTATCTAATAATAAATCTATTAAAACTGCTAGTGGTAATATTATTCCTAGCATTGAAAACATCATTTCTGTACTTTGTGTCATTGTTAATATGTCATTGTTAGCCATAATACTTAATTTATTTGTTATATCTCCTCCAAAATATATAGCATGTAGTGCAAGATATAAAATAGCTCCTGCCAATTTTCTTTTTACTATTAATATCAAGCATAATAAAGTTGCAAAAAGTATTATTATTTCAAATGTTTCATTTATTGGTACCATTCCTAAAAAATCTTTTCCTAATTGTGATGCTAAAGTTATTATTATTCTAATTATCCAAAATACTATCATAAACATTACTAATAAATATGTTGAAAATTTTTTCATATTCTTTTCTCCTCCGTGAATTTATTTTTTATTGTTTGCAAATTCGCTTATGTTCATTTGCATAAGTTAGCCGTAAAGCTCTTTCATCACTTAATGGCTAACTTAAAAGGCGGATTTGTATCCGCCCTATTCTTTAAAAATTAATCTACAAAATCAAAATCATCTTTAAATTTTTCTTTGAATATTTCAAATACTTTATTTAATGTATCTTCATCTTCTACACTTACATATGATTCTTCTTCAGATTCTTCATCATCATTGTCTTCAACTTTTAATATTACTACTTCTCCTTCGTCTTCTTCTCCTTCGTCTGTCACTGGTAATAATACTACATATTCTTCATCTTCTAATTCTACTAAATCTAAAAATTCGAATTTTACTTCGTTTCCATTTTCATCATTTAATATTACTATGTTATCTAATTCTTCTCCTTCATAGTTTTCTTCCATAATTTTTATTTTCTCCTTTCACTTCGTTTATTATAAAATAAGAAATTCGAAATTTCTTATTTTATGAATCAATTTTATATTTAATAAATTTAAATATTATAACTATAATAACTTATTTTTATGATTTTTGCAACTAATTTGCTAAATATTTATTTTGCTTTGTTAATGTATGTTTCTAAAATATATACCGCAGATATAGTATCTACTATATTTCTTTTTTTATTCTTATTAATATCTAAGAAATTCATTGTTTTATGTGCTGCAACTGTAGTTAATCTTTCATCTATTGTTTCAATTTTTATTTTATTATATTTACATTTCAATTTATGTATAAATTTTTCTGTAATTTCAGCTCTAACTGTTTTTTCTCCTTTTAAGTTTAATGGCATTCCTACAACTATTGTGTCTACTTCATATTTTTCTAATATTTCATCTAATCTTTTTAATACTATTCTATCTGAATTATTTCTCTCAATAGTTTCTAGCCCTTGTACTGTAATATTCAATGGATCAGTTATTGCTACTCCTACTCTTGCATCTCCATAATCAATACCTAATTTTCTCATTATTAATCCTCTAATCCTAATCCTATATAATTTTTAACCATTTTTTCTAATAATTCGTCTCTTTCAATAGTTCTTATTTTATTTCTTGCATCATTATAGCTTGTTATATATGTAGGATCTCCTGATAATATATATCCTACTATTTGGTTAATTGGATTATATCCTTTCTCTGCTAATGCATCATATACATCTTTTAATATTTCTTTTGCTTTTGTATTTTCTTCTCTTTCTACTTGAAAATTCATTGTTTTATCAAAGTCCATCACACATACCTCCTTTTTATATATTTGTAATATCACTTTCGTTTATATCGCTATTGTCTAAATACTCTTCTAATTTCTTTAATATTTCCTCTAATCCAGTTCCTTTATAATATGTTGATATTGCAAAATTCAATCTTGGAAAAGCTGCTGTTTTCTTATCTTCTTCAAAAAGTACTTTTGTATTTTCTATTTTTTCTTTCATATCATTTACATATTCTGCAACACCTTTTAATTCTACTCCTGAAAATACAATAACAAATTTTGGTCCCATATACCTTACAAACACATATTGATCTGATATATTATCGTTAATATACTCACTTATTTGCCCTATCATTTTATTTCCTAATTCTCTTGAATATTTATGATTTATCTCTTCTAAATTTGTTATTTTAAACATACATACTGTTGATGTTGTATATTGATCTATAATCTTTTTTCCTTTTCCATATAAATATTCTTCAGAATATAATCCAGAAAATTCATCTTTTCTAACTATAGATTCAAGAGTTTTTTGATGTTCAACTGTTTTTAAAACTGATACTATATTATCTTTGATCACTTCTAAAACAGTAGTATCAACATTATCAAAATCATGTGGTGTTCCACTTTCTATTATCCAATATCCTATATAAACATTATCTATATATAATGGAAAAAATATTGCAGATTTTGCTCTTCCGAATTCCATCTGTTGATATGGTAATCTTTCACTGTCATTATTTACTGTAACATATTTAGGGGTTGCCTGTGCTATACTATCTTTGAACATATCTACTTCATGAAGTAGTTTTAATGCTTTCCAATGTCTCTCATCTACATTTGATGCTTTTATTTCATATTCTGCTCCATTAAAAACAACTATTGTAGAATATTTTATTTCATATTTTTCTATTAAAATTTCATTTATATTTTTTATTTTCTTATCAACAGAAGATGATTCTCCTATTGTACTCATAAAATCTTGAACTACTGATAGATTATTTATTTTTTGATTAATATTTTTATATGTTTGTATTTTTTTATGTATATTGAAATTATATATTATTAACCCAATAATAACTATTATTAATATTATCACTATAACTATTAACACTTTTTTCACCCCTATGTTATTTTTTTATTAATACCTGTTTTTCATTTGATTAAGTGTTGAATTCATGCTTGATGTAAATCCATTACTTTCTAATTTTGGTGGTATATATGTTGATTTTCCTGATACTAATGGATATACCATATTTGATAATTCATTTAATATCTGTATTATATTTTTTGGATATCCTTTAACTGAAACTTCACAATTTATTATATTTTCCAGATATTTTGTATAAACTTCTTCATTAAATGGAATTGTTATATATTTTATGATGTTTTTATCAAATAATTCTGTCATAAATGACATTGCTGGATCATTATAATATGCCATGCCTCCTATAATTGTTTTTTCGTTTACCCCTCTAATTTTAAAGGCTTTATTTAATACTACTCTTAATTTACTTTCTTTTAAAACATTTTTTGATTTTAATTCTCTCAAAAATGCTGTTAATGGTTGTATAGTTAATATATCAAAAGTTTGTACTAAATATATTTCTTGTGCTTTTTCAAAATATTCTATTGGTGTATCAAAATCACAATCAATTAATACTAATGAATGTTTTTTTAATAATGTTTGTAATATTGTCCCTGCATTTTCTATTCCTTCTGTTTCTTCTGGTAATGATGTATAAACTGTTAAATTTTTACCAGCTTGTATTCCTCTTGCGGTTCCATCTAATAAATTATTTATACTTTCCATAGCTGTTTTCCTTAAATTTTCTTCATTCTTTGTATAAATATAATATGAGTTTCTATTTTTGGTTGTATCTAATATTGCTGTATCTATTCCATTCCCAGATGTTATTTCAGCCAAATTATTTACTATAAAAGATGTTCCATTTTTACTTGTTCCTATAAAACAAGCTATTTTTTTATCTGATGTTAATAAATTTGATATATCAATATCTTGATATGGTTGAGTAATATTTTGTAAACTTCTTTCTTTGCTTTCTATACCAAATTCAGGTAATATTACTTCATCCTCATCTTCTTCGTCTTCATCTTCAAATCCTGGTAATATTGTTTCCTCTTCATCATCTTCTTCAAACCCTGGTAGTATTGCATCATCCTCGTCTTCTTCATCATCAAATCCTGGTAATATTGTTTTTTCTTCGTTTTCTTTATTATTATCTATAATATTTGCAAAGATTACATCATCTTTCTCTTCAACTTCAAATCCTGGTAAAATAGTCTCTTCCTCTTCTAAATCTGGAAAACTTAATTTTTCTTGTTCTTCTGGCGTAGGATTTTTCTTTGGTCTTCCTCTTCCTCTTTTTGGAGTTGCTACATCACTTGGCTCTGGAATAGGATTTTTTCTAGGTCTTCCTCTTTTTCTTTTTGGCTCTTCTTGTACTATTGGCTCTATTTTTTGTTCTTCTTTTTCTTCAATTTGTTCAACTTTTTGTTCTTCTTTTTCTTCTATTACTGATTCAATTGGCTTTACTTGATTTTTTATTTTAGACATTTTCTTTATTCCATTCATATTTACAGATGATGGTATAACTACTGGTTTAGAAAGTACTTTTTCATTATTGCTTGTATTTAGTAATTTTTCACTAGTCCCTTTATCTGGTTTTTCATTTTTTACATTTTGTGCTCTTAAGTTGTTAGAAACTTTACGATTATAAGATATTATTTTTTGATATTTAGGTGATTTTTCTTCAAGTACGGCTCTTACATTTAAAGGTAAGAATTTACTTATAACCCTTAATTGAACATCATTATATTGTGATGCTATATTATCAAAACTATCAACATATCTTTTTTCATCTTTTCCAAGTCTCTTGTAATGTGCTAAGATATTTTGTATTTCTATTTCGCTTACATCATTTTCACTTTCTGATTGATATGATACATCATCTGAATCTATTCTATAATATAATTTTGCATCTTTTTTTAATCTTGGTTTATTTAATAAATTACATACATTATCTACACTTCTATCATTTCCAAGTAAAGCATTATAGATTCCAATTCCAAACATTTTTACTAGCATTTCTTCAGATTTTTCTCTTCTATCTGAACAAATTAAAATTATTGGAATATCATCTCCTTTTAGATTTGATGCTTCATCACTAATACTATCTAATTTGTCAAATATAAATTTATCAATTTGATTATATTGTGTATTTGTAAATGCTTCTAATTCTTCACTTATTACTATTCTGTCATAATTTTTATCTTTTTGTAATTCTTTTAATATTGCATTGAAGTAATAAACATTTTTATATGATATTATTTCCTTATACTCTTTTTGATACCTTTTTACAATTGATTCTGAAATCTCTTCATTACTTACAGCAAATAAAACTTTCATTTGTTACCCCCTTCCAAATTTTACAAACATTGCAAACGCTAATGGTAAAACTTGGCATATTATTAATATTGTAACAAAAGTTACAATTAATCCCATTCCTTTTTCTAATGTGTCCAATTTTCTTATACCTATTACATATTGATGTATAGCACCTATTGCTATTCCTAAAAAGCAAAATGGTATACTATATATTCTAACTATATTTAGAATATATGCAACTAAGCCATACGCATCTGATCCGTATTTTTCTTGATAATCTTCAAGCGATTTAGTTTGTGTTTCTTTTATTTCAACAAGTTTGCTTTCTGTTTTTTCATCTATTGCTTTTTCTGTTGCATATACTTTATTTGAAAAAGTAAATATTCCTAATATTACTACTAATATTGTAAATATTGCTACTGCTTTTTTCATTACTTTTGCGCTCCTTTCTTGCATTCCTAAAAATCCTTAATTTCCCGTTTTTTATACTTATATATCATACAATAAGTTTTTAAAAATATCAAGGAATTTTTCAAAAAAAAAATTATAATTTATTTCCTATATATATTGTAATAGTTATATGTTTGTTTGTCAAACTTCAAAATCGCTATATTTTATGTTTTTAATGCTATTTTTTAATATTACAAAAAAATGTCCTGTAATGTATTTGAATTATTTTCTAAAATACATTACAAAACATTTTTTATAGATATTATTTTATTTACAGTTGCAATCATTTGAATATGTTTTCATATCATTCATATAAAATTTCTTTTCAGCTAATTTGTCTTGAACTCCTCTTAAAGCTTCTCCAAATCTTTGGAAGTGAACTACCTCTCTTTCTCTTAAGAAACGAAGTGCATCTACTACATCTGGATTATCTCTAGATAAATCAATTAATTTTTCATAAGTTGCTCTAGCTTTTTGCTCAGCAGCCAAATCTTCTTGTAAGTTTGCTATTGGATCTCCTTTTGTTGCAATATATGCTGCTGTAAATGGCACTCCTGCTGCTGATTGTGGATATACATCTACACCATGTGGTGTATGTCTTTATACTCTCCCAAGAAACAAATTATATTTTTTTCCAAACTGATTTTATCTGTTCTTCTGAAATAGAGCCTTTTCTTAGTATATGCGGAACCCCCTCAATCACTTGTACAATAGTAGAAGCAACTCCTATTCTGCTTGGTCCACCATCTATAAAGCAATTAACTTTTCCGTCAAACTCTTTAATGATACCTTTTAGGTTAGTTTTGCTCGGTTTCCCTGAAACATTAGCACTGGATGTAGCAATTGGAACATTAGCATAATCTATCAATTTAAGTGCTATTTCATTTTCTGGCATGCGAATTCCAACTGTATCACTATTTGCAGTAACTATATTTGGCACACTATCTTTTTTCTTTAATATAATTGTTAATGGTCCTGGAAAGAATTCTTCTATTAAAGCATATTCTAATTTTGTAATATCCTTTGCAACTTGATTTATCATTTCAATACTATTTACTAATAAACTAATAGGCTTATCTAATGGTCTTTCTTTGACCTCATATAATTTTTTTATAGCATTTTCATTTAAAGCATTTACTCCAATTCCATATACTGTTTCTGTAGGAAATACTACTATTCCATGATTTTTAATTATCTCTGCTGTTTCTTTTAATTTTGTATAATCTGCTCCATTTATTAAATCTAAATATTTTTGCATTTCTTTTCCTCATTCCTTTTTTAACAAGTATATTATTTGATAATTTTAAATTTTATCAAATAAATAGAGAACACACTGTGTCCTCTATTTTGTGATTTTGTAAAAGCCTCCTAGATTCCAAGGATAATAATTTACCTTGTTCTCTTTTAAGTCTTCTATAAGTACCATTGGTTCCCTTTTCCTTTTTTCACTCCATCTTCCATCGTCAAATCTAAAAAAATGATAATCATTAATTTTTCCATTCGACCATTTTTCTACAAACAATGCGATTTTAAATTGTCCTTCTGACAGTTCTTCTTCCAAAGAAGATTCTTCTATTTTTAATTGTATTGCTTCACAATCTAGAAATAAAAGTCTTTTAATCTCTTCAATGGACCGATACTCTTCAGTAATTGGTTTTTGTTCACATATCGCTCCTATCCGATATGCTTGCAGATATGGAAAAGTAGTTCCTAGTGCATGGGAATAGCAATTGGTATTATTCCGTACCTTGCTTTCATTATATTTTTCAAATAAAGGTTTTTCATGCACTTCTTTGATAATTTGATTTCTTATTTCTGTTTTATTCATAATATTGTCATTTCCTTTCTCCTTATTTAAGGATTTTTATTTTTACATAATTTATAAATATTATTATAGCATCTTTTGTGCTACTTTTCAAGGCTCCCCAGCTATAAATGTAATTAATATTTGATAATGTCATAGTAAATTTAACATTTGATTATGTCATAATAAAATTATATATTATCTCCATAAGGAGGTAATTATGAAAGGAATTGAATTTACAGATATGGATATTAAAAAATTATTAGTTATACA
>JAFQQR010000028.1 GCA_017410505.1 Clostridia bacterium
ACTTTTAATACTATTCCTCCTATTTTACCTATTAAACTGATAACATTACTTAATGATTTAACTTGATTTTGCTTTTTTTCATTAAACTTAACTACACTCATAATTATTTCTTCATCTAATGAATTAATATCTGTTAAATCCTCGTGAACTAAATCATTTATCTTACAATGAAATATATTACATAATTTAAGGATCTTATCCATTTCTGGATAACTTTCTCCATTTTCCCACTTTGATATACTTTGTCTTGATACACTCATTTTTTCTGCTAATTTTTCTTGGCTCATTTTTGCATTTTTTCTTAAATTATATAAATTCTCTCCAAATTTCATTAGATTACTCCTCCTTCTTGTAGTTAATTTTAATTTCTTTTATAAAAAATTTCTATCAACTTTAGGTTGCATTTCTTCAATTTCTTTATTTGCAACTATAACTTTACACCTTTTTAGAATAATAATCATTTCTAAAAATTACTATTTATAACAATATATCATAAGAGCAGATAATTATCAATTACCTGCTCTATATCTTATTTAAATTATTTATTATCGCTTAACATTTGCTTTTTAAATATTATTACTGATATAACTAAAATAGCTATAGTATAAACAACAAATATAGCGATATTTCTTGCCTGTATACTTTCTAAATTATTATTCATTATTCCTTTTAATATTGTTAAACAAGATTCAAAAGGTAAATATTCACAAACCTTTCCAAATAAATTGCCTAATGTTTCTCTTGGGAAATACATACCACTTGTAAAACATACAAGCTGAACTATAATACTTGATATTCCAGAAGATGCTTTTTCAGAAGAAATACTCCCTATTATTATTCCTATTGCAATAAATAAAATTGCTATAATTATTGACATAAGTATTGTCCAAATAATATTTATACTAAAATTCAATCCTAATACTATTGCTAAAATAAAAAATAATATATTTTGTATTAGTATAATTGGAATAATTGATAACATATATCCTAATATATATTCCATTGGTTTCATTGGACTAATTCCTAATCTCACTAATAACGATGTTGTTCTGTCCTTACTTATTAACATTGCTGTAAATAATGTTATAAAAGAAAATCCAAATATTACAATTCCAGGTGTAAAATTTTCTAATTCATAACTTTCATTAGGTATATCAAATTGTTGAAATATAAATAGTAAAAATAAGGGTAATATTATAGCAAAGATTAAACTTAACGGATCTCTAATGATTTCCCTAAAATTTCTTTTAGCAAAATTTAATGTTCTCATATTATAATTCACCCCCTGTTGCTATTTTTACGAACGCATCCTCAAAGTTTTTAGCATCTGTTTTCTCTATTAGTTCTTTTGAAGTTCCTACATCTATCAATTTTCCTTTTGCCATTATACCAATTCTATCTGACAAGCTTTCTGCTTCTTCCATATAATGAGTTGTTAATATTATTGTTATTTTTCCTTTTAGATTTTCAATAACTGTCCATAACTCTTTTCTTGCAATTACATCTAGCCCAAGTGTTGGCTCATCTAAAAATAGTATTTTAGGTTCATTTATCAATGAAATTGCAATAGATACTTTTCTTTGCCATCCTCCAGATAATGTTTTTGCTTTTTGATTTAATACTTCATCTAATTTAAACATTTTGATTAATTCATTTATTTTCTCTTGTTTATTTGAAATTTGATATACTCCTGCCATAAATTCTAAATTTTCTTTTACAGAAAGGTTAGGAGCAATAGCTGTTTCCTGTGGAGATACATTTAATATTTCTTTTATTTTTTGTCTATCTTTAATTATATCTAACCCATTAATTTTAATTTCACCATCAGTTGGTAAAATTAGTGTTGATAGCATTTTAATTGTTGTTGTCTTACCTGCACCATTTGTGCCAAGTAGAGCAAATAACTCTCCTTGATTTATTTTTAGATTTATTTTATTTACTGCTGTTCTTTCTTTAAATTTTTTAGTTAAATTTTTTGTTTCAATCGCTAACATCTTAATTTCCTCCTATTGGAAAAATTTTATCTGTTAAATCTTCAATTGTATCTGCCTTTAATAAAGCCATTCCTTTCGATTTATCACAAAGTACAATAATAGAATCTCCTGGTTTTATACCAAACATATCTCTTGCTTCTTTTGGTATTACAATTTGTCCTTTTTCTCCAACTTTACTTATTCCTACAAATTTCTCTTTTTCCATTTTAACCTCCTTAAATTATACTTGTTATACTTTTCATACTTATTATACTTTACAAAAATAAAAAAAGCAATAGATTTTTAAAATCTACTACTTTTTATATCTATATATTGTAATTTATCTACTTCTTTTTACTTATTATAAAATATGTTATTAAATATAACACTAATTGAAAACATATTGCAAAACCTAGACATTCTGCTATTTCCATTTTATTATAAGCTGCACAGATCATACTTATAACAGCTTCTGTAATTATGCTTATTCTAAATGATATTGCCATTGATTCATTATTAATTATTCTTAGTCTTTCATCATTGTTAGTATTCTCTATTTTTTTAGTCATTTCTTGATTTTTCATAATTCTAGTATATTTAATTAATGTAACAATTCCTATAACAATTATTCCAGATGAAAAGCCACTTAAATAAGATAACAATTCTTCACTAATTATTTTATAATTAATAGCTAAAATTATTAA
>JAFQQR010000029.1 GCA_017410505.1 Clostridia bacterium
CAACATTTATGAGAGATTGTGCATTACGGTTGTGAAATAAAAGAAAAGCCAGATAAAATATTTTATGATGTTACAACAAAACAAATGGGTAAATTTATGAGAACATTAAGGCAACTTGAAAGTCTACTTTATCACGAAAAATTTATAGATGAAAGAATATTAAAACAAGAAATCGAAGAATGGCAAAAATTTAGAACTGAAATAAGGGAGAAATATTTATAGAATAAAATGGCAACAACAAGTTTGTGGAAAGTAGAAAATAGATTAGACAAAGTCATAAAATATACAACTAACATAGACAAAACAAAAAATGAAAATTATGAAACGAATTTTTATAGAGATTTACACAACACAATAGAATATGCAAAAGCAGATTTTAAAACAGAAGAGCAAGTTTTTGTAACAGGAATAAATTGCAATAAAGATACAGCATTTAAAGATATGATACAAACTAAAAAACATTTTGGAAAAGAAAAAGGAATTTTAGCTTATCACGGATTTCAATCCTTTGCAGAGGGAGAGGTAACACCAGAACAGGCACACGAAATTGGTGTAAAACTTGCAGAAGAACTATGGGGAGATAAATATGAGGTTGTAGTATCAACTCATGTTAATACTAATCACATACATAACCATTTTGTACTTAATTCAGTATCATTTGTTAATGGAAGAAAATATGTGAACAATAGAGAACATTATGCTTTAATGAGAAGAACATCAGATGATTTGTGTAGAGAATATAATTTAAGTGTAATAGAAGAAAAGCCATGTGGTAAACACAATATAGATTATACTAAATATTATAGTTCTTATATACATAAAACTGATTATTATACTACTACAAAAGAAGATGTAGACTTTGCAATAAAACAAGCATATTCTTATAAAAATTTTGAAACAATTTTAAAACAAATGGGATATACAGTTACAATAAGAGCAAATAAGATAAGTTTATGCAGACCACCATACAAAAGGAACATTAGAATAGAAAGAAGTTTTGGTATTGAATATAGTATAAGAAATATAGAAGAAAGAATTTTAAATAGTGAGATGATAAGAGTACCTTTTCCAGAAGAATACAGAAAAATAAAAAGATATACAGGAAGAATTTATAATAATATAAAAATAGATAGAGGTAGTCTATATAGATTATATCTTTACTATTGTTATAAATTAAAAGTATTTCCCAAAAATAAAAATAATAGAGTGAAAATGACACCAGAGTTAAGACAAGAGATTAAAAAAATGGATGAAATTTCAGATGAAATCAAGTTCCTTTGTAGAAACAAAATTAAAACTACAGAGGAACTTTTTTCATATAAAAAACTTGTTACAGATGAACTAAATAAACAATTAAAAAGTAGGAACTCATTAAGAAGAAAAAGACAAAAAGAAAATGATACAGAAGAAAGACAAAAACTATGTGAAGAAATTTTAGTTTTATCAGACAAGATTAATTATTTAAAACAGGAGGTGGGATATTGTGAAAAAATTGAAGAACAAAATAAAATTATAAAATCAAACTTAAAAGAAATGCAAGAGAACGAAAGACAAAAAGAAAATGAAAAGATTAAAAAGAAAGGAGAACTTGAAAAATGAACTCATCAGATTCAGCAGAGGCAATAGTAAAATTAAGTTTAGAGGGAATGGAAGTAGCGTTAAAAATTGCAGGAACAGGTGCAAAAAATATTGCAATTATGCTTTATACAATTATGAAAGATAATCAACAAACAAAAGGTAAAACAAGATTAACAAACATGTTAAAAACAGGCAAACCATTAAAGATATTCACAATAAGGGCAGAAGATTTAAAGAAATTCTCACAAGAGGCAAAGAAATATGGTGTTTTATACTGTGCGTTAGCAGATAGAAAAAACTCTAAAATAGATGGAATGGTTGATATTATGGTTAGAGATGAAGATGCATCAAAAATGAATAGAATAGCTCAAAGATTCAAATTCAGAGATGTAGCATCTATTGAAAGAGATTTAGAAAAAGAAAAACAAGAGAAAAATAAAAAGGAATTAGAAAAAAATACAGAACAACCAAAAAGTGAAGAAGAACAATTTATAGAAGATATAATGCCTGTATCAAAGGAAGAAATAAAACAAGAAATTCCCAGTAATGATACAAAAGAAACGGAGGAAAAGAATCTGTCAGAGATTTCCTCAAATACCAGATTAGGCGACAAAGTGGAGAATATTAATGAAGAAAAGAAATCAGTTAAAGTTGAATTAAAAGAAATTGAACAAGAAATAAAGGAAAAAGAAAAAATAAAAGAGCAGCAAGAAATAGTAGTAGAAACTCCAAAAGAGAAAAAGAAAGAGCCAAAACATTTAAAAGAAGATAATAAAACTAAAAAAGGCAAACGATATAAAGAGCCTAAACATCTTGCTACTACAAAAAAGAAAAAATCTAAAAAAAGAGAAAGGAGCAAATAAAAGTGGATGAAATCAATGAAATTTTAGGAACTACACTCAAAACAAATAATTATTCTACTAATAGAAACTATAATAATTATCAAAAAAAGAATAGTTGGAAAGAAAAACAAGCACAAGATAGGCAAGAAATTTATGACACAATGGATAGAATGGCACTAATTGTTAGTAATGATAGTGAAAAATTTAAACAATATCTTGATGTACAAAGTAATTTTACTAAATATTCTGTTGGAAATTGTTTAGTAATATTGGAAAAAGCACCAAATAGTACTCAAATTAAAGATAAAGTATCATGGGAAGAAAAAGATATAAGTCTAGTTCAAAATCCTAAAGCAATAAAAATATTAGAGCCTAGCAAATCTGAAAAAAGCAATAGAATATTTTATAATCCTAAAGAAGTATATGATATATCACAAACAAATGCACCAAAGCAAGATAGGATAATAAATTATAAAGATGAAGATTTATTACGAGCATTTTTAAATCATTGTGATGTACCAAGAAAAGCTGTAGAAAAACTTGCGAATGGCACAATTGGGTCAGAGTACAATAGAGATGAAAATATTTTATATGTATGTAAAAGAATGGATAGAGAGTTGTTATTTCAAACTTTATCACAAGAATTAGCAAATATAGAAATGCGAGATGAAGAACAAAGCAATATTAAAAGTTTTAAAAGTTATTGTATTTCATATATGATATGTA
>JAFQQR010000030.1 GCA_017410505.1 Clostridia bacterium
AAGTATGTGTATTAAGTGAGAAATTCAAATTAGAAGATATAGAAACACCAATACCAGTAGATACAAGTATTGATGATTGGATAAAAGAAATTGAAGAGAATGTAAAAAGAAATAAACAACATAGGGTAAATCGAAAAGAAAAAGAAGAAAATAATAACATAAAAAATGTAATAATAAATTCAAAATTTATGAAGGAGATAATGAAAATGAGAGAATTTTCGGAGAAGAGATGTAGTTTTTAAAAAGAAAAAGGCTATGTTTTATTAAGAGAGCAAAGAAATAAATAAAGGTTGAAACCAAAGGCATTTGAGGATTAAAAATAAAAGATAAAAAAATTGCCTACATTTACTTGACACATACAAATTTTTAGAAATTTTATATAAATTATTGTAAAAAAATAAGGGATATGATATAAAGAAATTATAAGAAATAAAAATTCAAAAGACAAATACAGATAATGTTGGTAGTATATATGAGCTTTTTGATGATAATACTGCTACTCTTACATTTATAGCTCCAGGATACTCAGCTATTTCTAGTAGTGTTACTGCTAATGGAAAAACAAATATATTGTTATTTGTAGGATTATTAGCAGTATCAACAGTTGGCATTTTTGCTACAACAAAATCATAAAAAATGCTAAAAGATAATTAGAAATTTGATATAATAGATAGACTAGCATTAAGCTAGTCTATTTTGATAAAAGGAGAATTTGTTTATATGGGAAAACGAGGGAAACACCAATACGAAATAAATAAAAAAGTTTTAGCTCTTTCTATATTAAGACTATTATTTTTAATAGCTTTAATAATTTCTATTATCTATATTGTGAAATGGTATATTGATAGCAAACAAAATAAAGTATTAGAAGAAAAAATTTCAAAAACAATAGTAATGGAAAATATAGAAAATGAAGAAGCTCAAAATACTAAATATAAAGTAGATTTTGCAAGATTAAAAGAAATAAATAATGAAACAGTAGCTTGGTTAAAAGTAAATGGTACAGATATAGAAAGTACAGTTGTTAAATCTAATAATAATAGTTACTATCTAAATCATAATTTTGAAAAAAAATATAATAGTGCAGGTTGGATATTCGCAGATTATAGAAATAAATTTGATGGAACTGATAAAAATATTGTCATATACGGACATAATATGAAAGATAATTCAATGTTTGGAACTTTAAAAAATATTTTGAAAGAAGAGTGGTACAATAATGAAGAAAATTATATAGTAAATCTGATAACAGAAAATGAGGAACAAAAATATGAAGTATTTTCAATTTATCAAATAAAAAGTGAAGATTATTATATAGACACAGATTTTAAAAATAATGAATTTGAAAATTTTGTAGAAACATTAAAAAACAGAAGTGTGAAAAATTTTAACCTAGGAATAGCATCAGAAGATAGTATTTTGACTTTATCTACTTGTGCAAATAATAATAAATATAGAGTAGTATTGCATGCTAAAAAAGTAGATAAATAATTACAAATTTTCCTCTAAATAGAGATGATAAAAGTTTAACTTTAAATAAATATTTTTCCAAAAAATATCATAATTTTTTGTGAATAAAATACTTGATTTGATTTTGAATATATAATATAATTTTAAATAGATAAATTATTATGGAGGATAGTATGGAAGATAAAATAATTTTTGAAGGTCTAGATATGGAATTTTCAGACGAAGAATTAAAAGGAGTAGACAAAGAAACATTAATAAGATGTAAGGAAAAATTAAAAGAATCTATAAAAAATATATTAAATAAATAAAAGGGTGAACAAATGAAAAAGATGGAAAATAAAAAAATAGAAGAAAAAATTGATTTATTGATTAAGAAAATTTCACAAGAAGAAAATATAATAAAGAAATATAAAAATGTAATTAATTGTAAGATGTTAGTTGCAAAATTAGATAGAAATATTAAATTGGAAGAATTAGAAGAAGAGTTAAAAAGAGAAAAAGAAACAAATGGAATTACAGCTAAAGAAGAAAAGAAAGCTATAAGAGATAAAAACATAGAAATTAGAGAAGAAATTCGTAAACTTAGAAAGGAATTAAAATCAAGTGTTGATCACGATTTCGAATCATCAGAAGCTTTATTTAGTTCCAATAATGTAGATAAAACAATAGAAATTAAAAATTTACAAGAGCAACTAAAAGAACAAGAAGATGATTTGAAAAATATTAATAAAAATTTGAAAAAACAAAATCGTAAGATAGCAATTGAAGAAAAGTATTTAGAAGTAAGAAAAAGCAGATTTAATATCTTTTCTAAAATAAGTGATATTATAAAGGGTGCAACAAGTGGAATAAAAGAATTTTTTGCTGAGCGTAAAGAAAATAAAAAAGATGATATTGAAAAGATGGAAAAAATGAACTACATAAAAGATGAATATAATGCAAAAAAAGATGAAATAAAACAAAACTATGAAGAACAAATGGCAAAATTGTTAAATGCGCGTTACGAAATGGAGAAACAAATAGAAGAGGCATATGCTAAGAAAACTTATAAAGCTACAGAAAAAGATAATTTGAAATCTGAAAATATTGAAGATAATAGTAAATATTTTAAATTTAGAAGAGAAGATGATATAAGAGAAGAAGAGCCTGAGAAAGAAAGTAAAATTAAAGATAAAGAAAAGGTTGCTGAATTAGAAAATCAAGATAAAGATGAAGACGTTTCTGAAGTAAAAGATGATGTGATTGATGTTTATTTTTTTGAAAAAGATAAAGTAGATGAGTTGTGTAATGAAATTCAGGAGATGCTTGGTAATGTAGGAAATAAAAAATCAAAATTAGATGAAAAAGAAATAGATGATTTATGTGATGATGTTAAGAAAACGCTAAAAAATGCTGGAAGTACTTATTCAAATGAACCAAAAGATGAATATATTGACGTGGATGGCATGGAATTATAATCCTTTTTTAGTTATAACAAAATTCATAAAAAATTAAAAAAAGAATTAGAAATTTAATATAATGGATAGACTAGCATTAAGCTAGTCTATTTTAATGAAAGGAGAATTTATCTATATTTTTTGCAAAATTATGTAAAGTGTGATATAATTAAAAAGTATTGTATTGATAAAGCATATAAGGAGGTTTATATGAGTAAAAAAATATTATTAGTAGTAATAGTGTTAATTTTAATATTCATGAATATAACTTGCTTAGAGATATATGCAAAAGAAGAATTTGTTTCATTAAATCCTGTATTAGAAGTTGGAGAAAAAATATATGTTCAACATGATGAAAATAACAATGATATATATGACTTGCAAAAATCAGGAACAGGAATTACAACAGTGTATGAAACAATTTTGCCAGAATTTACAGCTAATAAAGCATGGACTACAAGTGGAGAATATATTGATAATATTGTTACAAGAGAAGATGGAATAACTATAGTACCACATGGAGCTACTTCACCTGAAAATTATATATCAGTTAAAGAAGGTGAAGAATATTTCGTAAAAATGTATGGTGTTGGAGGGATAAAGCTTTCCGATACACAATTTGTTTGGTATGCGCCAGTATTATTTTTAGATGATAATAATAATGTGATATCAGATGAATTAACAAATACACTTAGTAAAAGTAAGAATGGTGTAATTGTAACAGTTCCAGAAAATGCAACAAGAATGCATTTTACAATGTATGGTCACCAAAGTTTTACATTACAAAAAGTGTTAAATTTGACAGATGAAGAATTTGATAATTTACCAATAAATAAAACACAACTTGAAAATGAAATTAATCAAAAATATGAAGAATATAAAAAAGATAAAACAGTTTACAAAAAAACTGATAAGGCATATATAACATTTGTTAATGATGATACAAGGTCAGAAGTTGACGTGTTTGCAGATTTGTTTATTTCTAAAAATATTCCATTAGTCCTTGCAACAGTCCCAGAGTTATTAATCGAAAATGCATCTTCTCAAAAGGAAACAAGATTAGAAGTTGCAAGAAGAGTAGAACAAGCAGGGGGAGAAATTATAGCCCATAATGGTGGAGTGTTAACACAAGAAGGTTTTTCAGATTATAATACAATGTATTCATTTTTTGTAAGAACAAAACAGTTATTTAATTATTACGATTTTGATGTAAATGGAATCATTTTAGCAGGTGGAAGTGGACAAGTGGCTGGAGCTGAAGAATCTGAAAGATGGGCTAGCTCGATATATAGCTATTCAGATTTATATGGTGTAGAATATGATAAAAAGGAAATCGCTTTAGATTCTGTATATTATCATAGAAGAGGCGGATTAGGAAACTATGGCAATGATTTAAATAAAATAAAACAATCAATAGATGAAGCAATAGAAAATAAAACATGGACAGTATTTTATTTTCATGATTCAAGTGAAATAGACCCAGAGGTACTTGGTCAAGTTCTTGACTATATAAATTCAAAAAGTGAAACAGAGTTAGAAACAGTTACATACAAGGAAATGTACGAAAAAAATGCTGTAAAAGAGTCAGAAATTATTAATACTAAAACTACATATTATGTTTCAAGTACAGGAACATCTACAGTTGGAACTGATAAAAATGATCCGATGTCTTATGAAACTGCAAAAAGTAAAACATATTTAAGTGGAGACACAATTCTTTTCAAAAAAGGTGATACTTTTTATGGAACGTTTAATCCAACAATTGCTAAAGTTAATGAAGAAATAACAACAATTTCTTCTTATGGAGAAGGAGAAATGCCCAATATAGTTGGCTATAAAATTGTAAATTCAGAAGATTCTTGGCAATTACATACAGATGGAATTTATAAAATAGATTTAACAGATACAAAATATTTTACAGGGCTTACGACAACAGATGCCAATAGTACAAATGTTGGATTTTTAGAAGATAAAAATGCTATAAAATATGCTAACAAAAAAGGAACATTGAGTGAACTTGAAAATGAATATGATTTTTATTGTGATGGAACATATTTGTATATGAAATCAGATGAAAATCCATATAGCAAACTGGGAGAACTTAAGTTAGCAACAAAAACAAATTTATTTATAATAAAATCTAATTTAAAAATAGAAAATATAAAATTTTCTGGTACAGGAGCTCATGGAATGGTAGGTTCAGAAGCAGTTACCCAAAATGTTGAAATTTCAAATAATATTATTCAAGATATTGGTGGAAGCTATTTAAAAGGAACAACTAGATATGGAAATGGAATCGAATTTTATGGTACAGATGCTTCTAACATAATAGTTAAAGACAATATTATTAGAAATGTGTATGATGTAGGATTTACAATTCAAGGAACTCAAGGTTCTGGAAAAAACGTTGTCGTAAAAGATAATGTTTTTGTAAGTAATTCACATGATTCAGAAATATGGGAAACTGGGACGGCTACTGGAATACAGGCTTACGAATTTACTAGTAATATTTCAATTAATGTAGGACGAGGATGGGGATATGATGCTCGTCCAGACAAATACGATACGGCACATATACTATTTTGGGGATATTCGATAGAAAATACAGATATATATTTTCATAATAATACAGTTTATAATCCACGTAGATTATATTTTATAGAGCAAACGAATGGAACTAATATATTTTTTAAAGAAAATGATTATATAAAATCAGATTATAATACATATTTGCTTACAGAAGAGGCAACAATTTTTAGAGATTCTTATAAGATATCAGAAAAAGATGATTTTATATCTGAATATAAAAAAGATGCTAATTCTACTTTTTCATTAATAGAGGTGGATGACAATATTATAAAAGTAGCTACAACTTCTAATGAAATAAGTACAATTAAAAAATTATTTGGAATTGAAGATGTAGAAAAACCAGATGATATAATAGATAAAACTGATGAAGATAATAAATCAGAACCAGATGATATAATGGATAAAACTGATGGAGATAAAAAAACAGAATCAGATGATATAATAGATAAAGATGATGAAGATAACAAAACAGAATCAGATGATATAATAGATAAAGCTGATGAAGATAGCAAAACAGAATCAGATGATATAATAGATAAAGCTGATGAAGATAACAAAACAGAATCAGATGATATAATAGATAAAGCTGATGAAGATAACAAAACAGAATCAGATAATATAATAGATAAAACTGATGAAGATAATAAAACAGAACCAGATGATATAATAGATAAAGACGATGAAGATAACAAAACAGAATCAGATGATATAACAGATAAAACTGATAAAAACAATAAAACAGAACCTGAGAATGAATCTGAAATAGATAATACAATTATAAAAGGAATATTACCATCTACTGGTACAAAAACAAATAATGATATCAATGTGGTTATGCTTATATTAATAGGAGTTGTTTTAAAATGTTATATAAGATATCGCAAAATTAAATAGATGATTTTGAATTATTATATGATGAATATTTATAAAATAAAAGATATTATTTTAATATCTTTTATTTTTGTGTTAAAATTATCTAATTTGTAGATAATTTTAAGAAAGTATGATAATATACATTATAGTACTGTGGAAATAAAAAAATAATATAAAGAAGGAAAAGAAACATATGAAAAAAGAAAACAAAAAATGCTTACAAATAATACTTATATTATGGATTATAAGTAATATTATTATACTACCTTTTTTTGAAGAAAAAGTAGATATGAAAATAAAATTATCAATTATGATTTTAGTTACATTAACATTTATAGTTTTTTTTATAAATGAAAATTTAATTAAAAGTTTAAAAAAATCGTTTTACATTAATAAAAATGTAAAAAAAATTGAATATTACAGAGACTGTTTAGATGAAATTTCACCATTAATGAGCGCAAAACTAATGGGAAAAAATGTTTTTGATAAAGATGCAATTACAGCAATGATTTTGTATTTGAAAGATAAAAATATTATTGTACAGAATGATGAAAATAAGTTTATTATGAATAATCAAAAAGATATAAGAGATCACGAAAGATTTTTCATAGAAAGAAGTAAATTTATATTTTATGATTTGTACAATCGTAAAGAAACTAGATATAATGCAGAGTATACAGTTATACAATATTTAGAAAAATTAGTAGTAGAAGATTTAATCAAAGAAGAATTAATAGATGATAATTATAAAATGGAAAGGCATATAAGTATGGGAGATGCAATGCCATTTCTATATTTCATGGCAAATATATTCTTGTTAAGTGGATTTGTTGAAATTGTAAATCCAAATGCTATACTAATAATAAAAATAATTTCAATGATAGCAGCATTAATATGGATATCAGTGTATTTATTGGATATTAAATTTAATATATCATTTAAATCATATATGACCACAAAGGGATGTGATAATGCAGTTAAACTAAATGCATTAAAAAGATATTTAAAGAAATATTCTTTGATTTCTAAAAGAACAATTGATGAAGAAAATCTGTGGGGTTATTATATTAGAGCTGCTATACTTTTTAATTTAAAAGGAAAATTAGATAAAGAAGCTACTGAATATTATAACAAAATTATAACTATGTATGATTATAATGATAATTATGATAATTTTATAGATAAAATATTGAATGTAATAGTATATGTATTTTGCTATGGTATATGGATATATGCTTTTTTTGCAGGAGATACACTTTCTAAATTGATTTTAGCTAATTTTTTAATTTGGCCAAGTATATATATGTATTTGATTAGGAAAAAATATAAATTATTAAAAAAGAATGACAAGAAAGAATTTGAGTAGGAGAAAATTATGAAAGAAATAAAAAAATTGATATCAAATGTGTCAAGTGAAGTTAAAGAATTAGCAAATAAATTTCCACTTTCAATGCTAGTAATAGTATTTGTTACAATATTGTGTAGTGTGACATTAGACCAAAACTTTTCAAAAGATGCTGAAAATATGTTAGAAAGAATATATGTATTTTGTATAATATGGACTTTTGGTACATTTTTTACAGAGACATTTTTCAAAGAAAAAACAAATAGAATAATAAGTTATGTATTGACAAGTGGAGTAAGTTTAATATTTACGCATATTTTATTATCAAATTCAACAACTGATATTGTAAAGCACGAAACTATTAAAATTTTAAGTGCGTATGTAATTATACTAATTGTTTTAAGTATATATAAATCAATAAAAAATGCAGATTTAAAGTTTGAAGAATATTGCTTAAGAGTTTTTAGAGATTTATTTAATACAACAACCACATATATAATTTTAAATATTGGAATTACAATAGTAGCCGCCATCTTTATAGAATTAATACTAGATGGAGGGAAAATAAATATTTTACAAAGATTAATGGTATTGATATTAGGATTTTATTATGTGCCTTCACTTATTTATACAGTATCAAGTGTTAATAAAAAAGAGATAGGTTCATTTATCAAAGGATTAGTATTATATGTATTGTTACCACTAACTGTTATCGCAATGGCTATAATATATATATACATAGCTAAAATAATAATATTAAATGATATGCCAGAAAACATAATTTATAGAATATTAGCAGGAATTTTCATTGTAGCTTTTCCTGTATGGAATATGGCAAATAATTATAGTAAAGACAATAAAGTTATAAGTAAAATTGTAAAATTATTACCATACTTATATGCTCCATTTATTTTATTAGAAATCTATTCTATAGGTACAAGAATAAATGAATTTGGGGTGACGCCACTTAGATATATATCATGTGCATTTATAGTGTTTCAAGTAATTGCTCTTGCACTTACTTTCTATAAAGAGAAAGAAAAAATTTTAAATATATTTATATTTTCAGCAGTTCTTGTATTTATAGCATGTGTTACACCTTTAGGTTTTGATAATATATCAAATTTAAGCCAAAAGAAAATAATAGAAAGCATTATGCCTAAAAATCAAGAGTTTGATGATTTAACTGATGAAGAAAAGGAGAAGGTTAAGAGTGCATATAAATATTTATTAGATCAAGTAGATAATGAAAAATATATACCTAACTATTTATCAGATGAAGATAAAAACAAAATGAATACGTACAGTAACCATGTTTCAGGTAAAAAGGTAAAAAAATATATATCTTTAAATAAAGAATTAGAATTAAATGTTGAGGAATATAAAAATATATCTTATGTAAAAGCAGAAACAGAAAATTTTGATGATACTTTGGAATTAGAAGAGATTGATGAAAAAATAGACTTAGAAGGTTTAGTAGCAGAATTAATAAAAAATAAAGATATAAGTAATACTAAAGTAAATGAATATTTCGAAAAAAATAATATTGTTAGAATAAATGATACAAAAGATATGTTTATATCAAATATTTATATTAGATATTACGATGATAGTGAATCAATTGAAAACTTAACAATAAAAGGATATTTATTAGAAAAGTAGAAAAATTTTATAAATATAAGGGAGGACAATTTTGAAAAAACTAGTATTAATTGATGGAAACAGTATAATGAATAGAGCATTTTATGGAATAATGGGAAGTAAAGCTCTAACGACAAAGGATGGGAAATATACAAATGCAGTATATGGTTTTTTGGCGATTTTGTTTAAATTAATAGAAGATGAAAATCCAGATTATTTAGGAGTATCATTTGACTTAAAAGGACCTACAGCAAGACATAAATTGTATGAAGGTTATAAAGCAAATAGAAAAGGAATGCCAAATGAACTTGCAGAACAAATGCCACTCATAAAAGAAGTTTTAAGAGCAATGAATATAGACATAGTTGAAAAAGAAGGATATGAAGGTGACGATATAATTGGAACATTATCAAAATATGGAGAGGAAAAAGGATTAGAAGTAATAATTCTTTCAGGAGATAGAGATACATTCCAATTAGCAACAGATCAAGTAAAAATACACATACCAAGAACTAAAGCTGGAAAAACAGAAACAGAAATTTATGACAGAAAAAAAGTACAAGAAGTTTATGGAATAGAACCAAAACAATTAATTGAAGTAAAAGGATTACAAGGAGATACATCAGATAATATTCCAGGAGTACCAGGTATAGGAGAAAAAACAGCGCTTTCTTTAATACAAAAATATGAAACAATAGAAAACTTATATAAAAAATTGGAAGCAGGAGAATCAGATTTAAAAGGAAAACAAAAAGAAAAGATAGAAGATAATAAGGAATTAGCGTTTTTATCAAGAACACTAGGAGAGATAGATACGCATGTACCAATTGAAGATACATTAGAACAACTAAAAGTAGAAGAATGGGACAAGCCAAAAGTATTAGAAATATTTAAAGAGTTGAATTTTAAAAGATATATAGATAGATTTAATTTAATTCAAGAGGCTGGAAGTCAGATGTCAGAAGTAGAGGTTCGGAAAAATAGAAGATTTATATAAAATTAAAAATAAATCAATAGAAGAAATAAAAGATATATTAAAAGAACAAAAAGAAATGATTTTTTATATAAATACTTCAAAAGATGAAGTTCAATCAAAAATAATAAAAGAAGCAATAACAGGAATAGGAATTCTTAATAAAAAAGCAAATGAATCATATTATATAAATCTAAAAGAGAACAACAATCAACTTCAAGAATTAAAAGAAATTTGGGAAAATGAGGAAATATATAAAATAGGAATAGATTTAAGCAGAATATATATATTATTAAAACAAGAAGGGATTAATCTAAAAGGCATAAAATTTGATAGCAGTATAGCAGCATATATTTTAAATCCGACAAATAATAAATTAAAAATAGAAAATTTAGCAGAAGAATATCTAGAAATAGATGTTAATGAAGTTTTAGAAGAAGATACAAATAAAAAAGGAGAACAGATTAATTTATTTGATGAAATAAATAATGAAGAGCAAATAGAAAAAGATAAAGTTGATGAGAAAAAATATACATTTTATTCATATTTAATTTGTAAGCTACAAGAAATAACAATGAAAAAATTAGAAGAAATAAATGCAATAGACCTATTTAATAATATAGATATGCCAACAATAGAAGTATTAGCAGATATGCAATGGAATGGAATGTATGCAGACGAAGAAGAACTTAACAAATTTGGAAATCAATTAAAAGAACAATTGGAAATAAAAACAAAAACGATATATGAAATGGCAGGAGAAGAATTTAATATAAATTCAACCAAACAACTAGGAGAAATATTGTTTGAAAAAATGAAATTACCAGTTGTAAAGAAAACAAAAAGTGGATATTCAACAGATGTTGATGTATTAGAAAAATTAAAATCAGAAGATCCGATAATATCAGAAATATTAGATTATAGACAATTAATGAAACTAAACTCAACATATGTAGAAGGATTAAAACCATATATCAACCCAAAAACAAAAAGAATACACTCATTTTTTCATCAAACAATAACAGCAACAGGAAGAATAAGTTCAACAGAACCAAATTTACAAAATATACCAACAAGATTCGAGCTAGGAAAACAAGTAAGAAAAATATTCAAACCAGAAGAAGGAAAAGTTTACATAGATGCAGATTATTCACAAATAGAATTAAGAGTTTTAGCACATATGTCAGAAGATAAACATATGGTTCAAGCATTTAAAGAAGATCAAGACATCCATAAACAAGCAGCATCAAAAGTATTTAAAACACCAATAGATGAAGTAACAAAAGAACAAAGAAGTAATGCAAAAGCAGTAAACTTTGGAATAGTATATGGAATAAGTGACTTTGGATTAGGAGAACAATTAGGAATATCAAGAAAAAAAGCAAAGCAATATATAGATGAATATTTAACAGAATATGAAGGTATCAAAAAATTTATGGATAATATGACAGAAAAAGCAAAAGAAATCGGATATGTGGAAACTTTATTTAATAGAAGAAGATACATACCAGAATTAAAATCAAATAATTATATGGTAAGACAATTTGGAAGTAGAGCTGCAATGAATACACCAATACAAGGAACAGCAGCAGATATAATGAAAATAGCTATGATAAATGTATATAATGAATTAGTAAAAAGAAATTTGAAAGCAAAAATAGTATTACAGGTACATGATGAGATGATGATAGAGGCTCCAATTGAAGAGGCTGAAGAAGTAAAAGAGATAATTAAAAGAGAAATGGAAAGTGCAATTGTGTTAAAAGTACCATTAATAGCAGATGTGTCAGAAGCAGAGAACTGGTACGAATGCAAGTGATGTCCAAAGGGGACGTTTCTTTTTGGACATGAAAGGAGTAGTTTAAAATAGTTATTATAAAGAAAAAAACAATAATGATTTTAGCCATAATATTTATTATAGGCACAATAATAGCCATTATAGATATTCCAAGTAAAATACAAAAAAATATATACAAAAAGCAATATACGGAATATGTACTAAAATATTCTCAAGAATACAATGTAGATGAAAATTTAGTTTATGCAGTAATAAAAGCAGAAAGTAATTTTAATCCAAATGCAAAATCTAATAAGAATGCAATAGGATTGATGCAACTTATGGAAAGTACAGCTAAAGATATAATTAAAAAAGTGGATTTGCAAATACCAGATAATGAAATAGGAGAAAAATTGCAAGAGGCTGATGTAAATATAAATTTAGGAACTAAATATTTATCTATTTTAATAGATAGATATCAAAATGTAGAAATAGCAGTTACTGCATATAATGCTGGTATTGGAACAGTAGATAATTGGATTGAAAAAGGGATAATCAAATCAGATGGTTCTGATGTTGAGAATATTCCATATAAAGAAACAAATAATTATGTTAGAAAAATTTTAAGAGATTATAAAATTTATACAAATTTAGAGTAATGATTCAGGTTTAATAATACATATTAAATGGTATTTCTTATGGCTTAAAATATAAATTGAATTGTTATATCAAATAGAAAAAATAATTTAAAATACTGGACAAATAATAAAAAATGAAATAAAATATAGTCAACAGAAAGGGAGAAAATTTATGATATTAGAACAGTTAATTTTCACTATATTTGCATTTGTATTATTTGTCTATATTTTTTTTAAGATGATAAAAGAAAATGATACTAATTATATTGGTGTGTTAATAATACAAGCAATAGGAATTGCTTTGAATTTTATAGAAGTATTGTTAAAAATACAGTTAAGTCCATTTTTTATGGTGTTTAAATATATGCTTGGAATTATAGTACCTATAGCTATTATGATGCTAGAAAGAAGAAATATACCATTAATCCAAGTGCTAAATGTAGCTAAAGCTAAAATATATTTAAAATTAGGAAATAACAAGAAAGCAAAGGAACAATTAATAAATTTAGTAACGAAATATCCAGAAAATTATATTGGGCATAAAATGTTAGCCGAAATATATGAACTAGAAGGTGGAATGAGAAAAGCAATAGATGAATATGTGCAAGCAATAGATATAAATAAACAAGATTATGATTCATATTACAAAGTAGCTGAATTATTAAATAACCTAGAAAAATCTGATGAGGCATCAGAAATGTTGTTTAGTTTGCTAAATAAAAAGCCAGATTATTATAAAGCAACTGAATTATTAGGAGATATATTATTATCAAAGGAAATGTATAAAGAAGCAGTAAATGTATATCAAGATGCATTAAAATATAATCCTTTAAGTTTTGAATTAAATTACAATTTGGGAATAGCATATACAATGCTTAATGATTTCCAGAATGCAAGAATATGTTATGAAAAAGCGGCAGATATAAATTCACTTTTATATAATGCAAAATACTCATTAGCAGAAATTTCGTTAATATATAAAGAATTAGAAGAAGCAGAGAAATATTTTATGGAAGCATTAGAAGATGATGAATTATCAGCAGATAGTTATTATGAGCTTTCAAAAATAGCACTGATTAAAGGTGAAAAAGAAAAAGCTATACAATTTGCAAATGTAGCAATAGATATAGATTCATTAAAGATTGCTCCAAAAATAAAAAAAGATCCATTATTTATACCAATACTTGCAAAAATTTCAATACCATTTAATTTAGAAGCATCAGGGCAAATGCAAGGAAAACTACAAGAAAAGGAAATAAAAGCAAAAGAACATTTGGAAGATATGTTTGATATAACTAGAAATTTAAGTTATAACGATATTAGAATGTTAAAAAGAAATTCATATGATAAAGGTGGAAAAAATATAGAAGATAAACAGAATGAAGAACAAATAGAGAGAGAATAATTTTTTTTATAAGGATAGTAGAAATATACTCATAAAATTTTGAAAAATAAATATACTAAATAGAAGAATTATTTTTTGAAAGAGGGATTTTATGGGGACAAATTTTACGATTGTTGGTGGGGACTTAAGAATAATAAAATTAGCAAATATGTTAGCAACAGATGGAAATACTATATATGCATATGGTGTAGAAAAAGCAGAAGAATTAAAAGAAAATGCAAATATTATAATATGTGATAAATTAATTGATGCAGTAAAAAATTCAGAAATTATAATTGGGCCAATACCATTTTCAAGTAATGGGAAAGATATAAATTCACCATTTAGTGATAACCAAATATCAATTAGAGAATTGATGCATGTTATAAATGCAAAAATATTAATTGCAGGAAGTTTAACTCCTGAAGTTTATAGTTTAGCAAATGATGAATATATAGAAATAATAGATTTAATGAAAAGAGAGGAATTGGCAGTTTTAAACACAATATCAACAGCAGAAGGGGCAATAGAAATAATAATTGCAAATACAAATAAAATAATACATGGAAGTAAAGTGTTAATATTAGGATTTGGAAGAATTGGGAAAGTGTTAGCGAGAAAGTTAATAGGACTGTCTGCTAAAGTAACATGTGCGGCCAGAAAAGACGAGGATTTGGCATGGATTAAAGCGTATGGGTATGATGAAACAAATATAAATGCAATTGGAGAAAATTTGGCTGAATATGATGTGATAGTTAATACTGTTCCGCATCTTATTTTGACAGAGGAAAGACTTAAATATGTGAAAGATGATTGTTTGTTAGTTGATTTGGCATCAAATCCTGGTGGGATAGATAAAAGGGTTGCTAAAAATAAAAAGTTGAAGTTGATATGGGCGTTAGCTTTGCCGGGAAAAGTGGCTCCGACTACTACTGCTGAATTTATAAAAGAGACGGTTTATAATGTATTAAAGGAAATATACAAAAAATAATTTTATTAATTATAAATAAGCCGTGTAAAATGTTAATAAAAAACAAAAGAAGGGAAGAGGATAAAATGAATGAAATTATACAAGCGTTAATTTTGGGAATAGTTCAGGGGTTAACAGAGTTGTTACCGATATCAAGTTCTGCGCATTTGAATTTGATACCTTGGATATTTAATTGGGAAATACAAGAAAGTTTTGATGTGGCTTTACATTTTGGAACATTACTTGCGATAGTAATATTTTTCTTTAAAGATTGGTTAAAGTTAATAGAAGGTGGATATAAACAAGTTGTGAAAAAAGAAAAAAGCTTTGAAGGAAAAATGTTTTGGTATTTAGTAATTGCTACAATACCAGGTGGAGCAATAGGTTTTTTATTAGACCATTTTATAGGTGATAGTTTGGGTAAATATCCTTTAGTAATTGCAACATCTTTAATAGTAATGGGAATAATATTATATTTTGTAGATAAAAAAGCACCAGCAACAACAGATTATGAACATATGACATTTAAACAAACATTTTTAATAGGATTTTCACAAGCTTTGGCTTTTATACCAGGAGTGTCACGTTCAGGTATAACAATGACAACAGGAAGAGTGATGGGAGTAGATAGAGAGTCAACAGCTAAATATTCATTCTTATTATCTACACCAATAGTTGTTGGAGCAACACTTTATAAGTTTAAGGATTTTGTTTTGAATATTCCATTTTTTGTTGGAGTTTTAGCAAGTTTTATAGTTGGTGTAATAGTTATTAAATTTTTACTTGAATATTTGAAAAAGGGAAGTTTTAAAATTTTTGCTATATATAGAGTTGTTTTAGGTTTATTCATTATAGGGTTGTACATAGTTAGATAATATTAAGATTTACAAAATAAAAATAATAAACTCAGGTTTTATACAGTTGTATATTTCCTGAGTTTATTTATGTTCTTATTTAACATAAGATTAGAATTAGTTATTTTATTTAGATTATTTTACAGTTACATCTGAAGAAATATTTTTAGACATAAGAGAATAATTTTTCTGTTCAATTGCTTGCATTGTTTTCATTCCTTCAATACATTTTTGTGATGCTTGTTTGCGAGTTTCATTTACCTTGATTACCATATCATCAATGTATTCTTGTACTGTTGCTAAATCCTCAATGGCAACTGCAGCTGCATATAGTTCTTCTTGTGCGGCAATCATATTATCATGAAGCATTTTAGCATTACCAGTAAGCAATTTTGAAGTAATACCTCTTATTGTTTTTTGAATACTTAATGCTTCTTTTTGTTTGATAGCACCAATAGCAATAGCATACTGCCATGTCCAAAGTGGAATTACTAAACTTTCGATTTCATCAATTTTTTCACAAATAATTTCATTGCCACATATAAGCACTGATAATTGAGGTACACTCTGTACTGTAGATACACGAATAGTTTGAATTGTAAATTTTCTTCTTTCCATTCTATCTATTGCACTTTTAAGCATATTAGCTTCATTCATTTCAGTAAGATCTAATGTATCTTTTTTTGTAAATGCAGAAAGTTTTTCAGCTGCATCTTCAATCATCAAGTCAAGAGCTATGCAGTCAAGCTCAAAGTCAGAAATTTGGGTATAAGTATTTTGACCCATTTCTTCATATACTTGGATATCCTTTTGAAGACTAAGTTGTTGTTTTTTTAATTCAATTTCTACATCTTTAATATTTTTCATGATAGACTCATGTTCAGCTAAAGCTTTGTACATTTTTTTCTTAGCGTTTTTCATAGATATCATATCTTTGATACTTGAAAAAACTCCCCATTCTTTTTTATCTGGATCTACACTTACTTTTTTAACGATTTCTTTTGGATTATTAGATTTAAGTGTAGCCACAAGATCAGTAATAGGGTCTGCAATTTCACCAGCTTCATTGGCAGAATACTTGGAAATAATGATTTCAGCATGTTTAGTCATTGGACTTTCTTTCGCACTTCCAAAAGTTTGAATATCTCTAGAAATTAAATAATCAATCCCATCGATACGTGATAAAACTTCTTTTTGTTCATTATCATTTAAAGATTCAAAAGTACGAGTTCTTACTTCGTTTACAACTTTTGTATTTGCTAGTGGATTTTCCCGAGAAGTTGGAATAGGTTGATTAATATCTTTTCGATAGTTGCTTATAAGCTTTTGTAAACGGCTGCTTTGCTGAGGAAAGTTTTCTTCTTGAACTATAGGTTCAGGTTCTTTAAAACTAACTTCTTGTTGTGGTTGTAAATTTTCTTCTGGCATAATTATACCTCCTTTAATGAGTTAATAGATGCATAATAAAATACTAATTCTATTCAATTTTTAATGTGCGGTTTAAATTATAGCATAAAATCTGATTTTTATCAACATTTAGAACGGCCAAATTCTATGCTACACTAAATTGTAACTAGTTTTTTGAATAAAAAAACCACTAAATACATTTGTATTCAGTGGCTAAATATATTTATGCGTTATTTTTTTTTATGGAGTTGTATTTTCTTTATTTAAAGTAGAAAGTATATTATCCTTTGGGATATTTGAAACATTATATATGTTTCTTACATCGTCTATAGAGGCCAAAGCACCTGATGTAGTAGAGAGTTTTAAATTTTGTTCGCTTCTATAAAACTCTAAAATCAATTCTGAATAGAGGTTGGACTTAAGCCAAGTACTTTTCTTTTCAAAAGCTAAGATTATTTGTTTACCAATTTTATCACCTTTAACATAATAATTAAAATATGTTGTGTAAATAGGATAAAGAAATCTAACATCAGGTTTACTATGAGCTAAGTGAAGCTCAATAGCAGTTTTTTCTGGAAGTACAAAAAATGAATTTCCTGGAAATCCACCAACTCTTTCAACTTTTTCATCAAAATTACTAACAGCTTCTGTACAGTTACTATCAATGAATTTTTGAATAGTTTCATCTGCTTTTTTTAGCTCATCTTCTGTTTGAGGATAAATTCCATTATTGACAGTGACAAGCATAAAATTATAGAAGTCATGCCAATAAATGGTTTCTTCAGAAGGATAAAATATCTTGATTTGTGTAAAATCTTTAATTCCTAGATTAGACCAAACTCCTTCTTCTGTAACCTCATTAATAACTTTTAAAAAATCAATATCATAGTAATCTTTATTAAATTCTGACTGAACTAAAACATTAGACTCTTTAAGAGCTTTAAAATATTTATTCTCAGAATTGTATGCAATAATAAATGGTGAAAAAGCGAACTTGATATAGCTTTTATCATTTTCCTTTGCATAATCTACAGTAATATTAGACTTAGAATTAGTCGACATTACTATTTTGCAATCTTCTAAGTCAGAATTGTCAAGTGCTGTTTCGAAGGCAGATTTCATATCTTCAGGAGCACATACTGTGATAGGTTTTTTTTCTACAAAGAACACATTATTTATAAATTCTCCGCAAAACATAAAAATTGCTGCTATAACTAAAGCAGTTATCCAACTAATAATCCGTCTTGTTCTTACTTTCATAGTGATTCTCTCCTTTATCAATCATTTTTTCTAAGGTTCTTGCTGTTGATTTAAACTGAATTTCTATGGATCTCTTATCAAATATAGCTTCAATTTTTTGGTCATTTAAAAAATTCAAAAATTTATCTACACATTTGGTAAGAATATCTTCATACTCCTGATTTACAACATTGGCTTTTATAAAATCAGCGTAGAATCTTAAGGTGTTGTAGAATTCTGGTAGATAAGCTTCGAAAAGAAAAGCAACCCGAATATATCCGGAACTATCTTTTTTTAGAACAGCTATTATTTCAGAAAGCTTTTCTACACAAATGTCAATTTTTTCTTCATTGACGCCAAAATTATATTCCTCAGAAAGGTCTTTTAAATTATTTACAAAAGCCTCAGCTTCAATAACACTCTTGTAATTTGGATTTCTTTTACTTTCCTGAAGTTCTTCCATTACTTTTTTTGCTTCTTGTGCTTTTTCTTCAGCTTCTTTAATTTTTTCTTGTTTTCTTTTTGCTTTTTTTAATTTATTGTAAAATAGCCTTTCTCTAATTTTAGGTACTATATATTCTCCAACAGTACATAAAATATCTAAAAAAACTAAAGAAACAATAAAAAAGGCTATACCCTTAAACCAACTGAAGTCATAATAAAAAAATATTATTGCAGCTATACAGACCACAATTGCTGATGTAATGAGATTGTAAATCAAAATTGCTCTAAGAGCATTTCTCCTACAATCGAAAAATCTGATGTGATCTTCAGCGTAGCAGGGATTATTAAATTTACAGTGCCACTTATTGTTAGGGCATTTGTAACCTTTTACATCTTTAAAAGTTTCGTCAAATATTTCTACATCATACAATTTTTTTCCTTTTTTATAAGAAACATCCATATTGTCATCCTCCTTGTAAATTGTTTTTATAGAAATAACTTTTTCTAAAATAACCTCCTCTTTAATTTTAACGCATATATATATTTGATTTTCAAAGTGCTAATGGAAGTATTATATCATAAAAATCCTCATTTTTCAATAAATATTGCCCTTTAAGTTTCGGTTTTTTGGAAAAGATGTGTTACGTCTCAGCATAAATACATATATATTAAAAATCCGTTCCTTACTGGTCGGACTAATCATATGAGCAGAATATTGATATGTCAGAGTTTGAAGAGTTAATCTGGATGATCTGTATGAATATTAGTCATTCCAAACTGCGCGTCACTGCATTTTAATATATATGTATTTATGCTGAGACGTAACACATCTTTTCCAAAAAACCGAAACTTAAAGTCATAATAACTTTGCAAAATACCCAAAAATATGTTATTATATATTAGCTATTTATAAAATAATTAGTGAACAATAAAAATTATAAAAATGGAGTATAAAAATGTTAGAAGATATAAATTCACCAGAAGATTTAAAAAAACTAAATATAGAAGAAAAAAACAAATTAGCCCAAGAAATCAGAGAATACATATTGCAAGTAGTATCAGAAAATGGAGGACACTTAGCCTCAAATTTAGGAGTAGTAGAACTTACACTTGCGATTCACAGTGTTTTAGACATGCCAAAAGACAAAGTAGTATGGGATGTTGGACATCAATCTTATGTCCATAAAATAATCACAGGAAGAAAAGAACAATTTAAAACATTAAGAAAGCTAGATGGATTATCTGGATTTCCTAAAATAAATGAATCAGAATATGATAGTTTTAATACAGGTCATAGTAGTACATCAATATCAGCAGCATTAGGAATGGCAAGAGCAAGAGATTTAAAAGGTGAAAATAATCAAGTACTTGCAGTAATAGGAGATGGAGCTTTAACAGGGGGAATGGCTTTAGAAGCATTAAATGATGCAGGATTTAGTAAAACAAAAATGACAGTCATATTAAATGATAATGAGATGAGTATATCTAAAAATATTGGTGGACTAAATATGTTTTTAAGTAAATTAAGAACAAAAAAATTATATAAAAAATCAAATATATCATTAAAAAAGATATTAACAAAAATACCTGTGATAGGAAAGCCACTAGTTAGGATAATACAGAGAATAAAAAGAAGTATAAAACAGCTAATAATTCCAAAAATGTTTTTTGAAGATATAGGATTTACATATTTAGGACCAGTTGATGGGCATAATATTGAACAATTAGAAAATATTTTAAAATTAAGCAAAGAATTGGATAAACCAGTTTTAGTACATGTTTTAACTAAAAAAGGGAAAGGATATAAAATAGCAGAAGAAAATCCAGATAAATATCATGCGACAGCACCTTTTGATATTGAAACAGGAAAACCAAAAAAAGAAAAAAAAGCAGATTATTCAAAAATATTTGGAGAAAAACTAGTAGAATTAGCAAATAAAAATGACAAAATAGTAGCAGTAACAGCATCAATGAGAGATGGAACCGGACTTACAAAATTTCAGCAAAAATTCCCAGAAAGATTTTTTGATATAGGAATAGCAGAACAACATTGTTTAACAATGGCAGCAGGAATGGCAAAAGAAGGCATGATACCAGTTGTTCCAATATATTCATCATTTTATCAAAGGGCTTATGACCAAGTAATACATGATATAGCGATTCAAAATTTACCTGTAGTTATGTGTGTAGATAGAGCAGGTATAGTTGGGGCAGATGGAGAAACACATCAAGGAACGCTAGATATGGCATTTTTTAGATTAGTACCAAATTTAACAATAATGGCGCCAAAGGACTTTAAAGAATTAGAGGATATGTTAGAATTTGCTATAAATTTAAATAAACCAGTAGTTATAAGATATCCAAGAGGTGGAGAAGATAATAATATTAAATTTGAAAAACATCCAAAAATAGAATTAGGAAAAGTAGAAATACTAAAAGAGGGAAATGACATAAGTATAATTGCTATAGGGAATAAGGTAGCGAAAGCAATTCAATTGGCGGAAAATTATAAAGAAGATGGTATAAATGCAGAAGTTATAAATGCTAGGTTTTTGAAACCATTAGATGAAGAAACAATAGGAAAATCTATAGAAAAAACAGGAAAAGTTATAACAATAGAAGATGGAACAAAAATAAATGGTTTGGCAACAGCTGTAAAAGAATTGATTGTTGATGAGTGTTTAGAAAATGTAGAAATGATGGAATATGCATATCCGGATGAGTTTATAAAGCATGGTACTGTAGAAGAATTAGAAAAAATTTATTGTCCATGTCCAAATGGGAAGTTTCTTTTTGGACACGAGAGGAGAAAATGATGGATAAACAAAAAATTTTAGGTGACTACAAAAAGCAAGAAGACAAAATATTGTTAGCACAGATTTTAGATAAAATTGAATTTTCAAAACAAAGAGAAAAGCTAGAATATACAGATTTTTTAGATATGTACCAAATATCATTGGTAAAGAGTTTTATGAAAAAAATAGAATTTGAAAATTATATCTTTTATGGAGGATTTGAAAATAGCGAAAGAAATGTGCTTATAATATATCCTGAGAAATACAATACAAGCATGATTGAAAAGAATTATTCTAAAATTATTAAGCCTATAAGGATTTCATTGGGAGATGAAGAAAAAGGGAAGTATACACATAGAAATTATTTAGGTGGAATTGTTAAATTAGGTATGAAAAGGGAAAAAGTAGGAGATATTTTAGTTTCTGATGATGGTGCTGACATATTAGTGAAAGAAGAGTCTGCAGAAACATTGGTAAAGGAATTAGGAACGCTTAATAGATTTGAAAATGCTAAATTTGAAATCATTGAATTAGAAAATTTAAGAAAACAAGAAATTAAAGTTGAAGAATTAAAGATTATTGTACCATCTTTAAGACTTGATAATTTTGTTTCGGATTTAGCAAGAACATCTAGGAGTAAAGCTTCGCAAATTATTGATAGTGAAAGGGTTTTTATTAATGGACAAAATGAGACAAAAGCTTCAAAACAAGTAAAAATAGGTGATATTATTACAGTTAGAGGAAAGGGAAGATTTGTTGTAAAAGAGCTTTGTGGAAGTACAAGAAGTGGAAGAATTGTTGTGAAGATTGAAAAGTATATATAAATGGGCGATTAAGCTTGAAAAATAGTAAAAAACGTGGTATACTATTTATGTAACACGAAGTTGTACAAGATTCCTAGATGAAATTTATTTAGGAAACAAAGGAGGAAAATATGTTAAAAAAATGGAAGTTACTGACCCTGTTGACTTGTGGAGCATTATTATTAAATAGTAAATTTAATAATAATATAACTGTAAAGCCAGATATAAAAATGTCTCGGCTGGAAGTAACAATGCAACCAATAAACTCAGTGCCAGTAACAACGGCATCGCCATCGCCATCGGCAATTGTATCGACACCGCTAGAGCTAATGACAGCAACAGTACTATCTGCAGCAGCAATATCTTCTGAAGAAACATATATGTATACTAATGGTTATGTATATGTGCGGGATAATAAAAATAAGAATGCTGCTAAAAACTTTTTACTTTATCCAGGGAAGAAAGTTGAAGTAGTCAAAACTTACAAAAAATGGGTAGAGATAGAGTGCAAATATGGTACAGGATATGTACTTAGAAAAAATTTGTCACGAGAAAAGAAAGAAGCATTAAAAGAAGCAGATGGAAAAGCTGAAAATTTTAAAATCACAGGATATGATTCTTGTGAAGGTTGCTGCGGTGTGGGAGGAGGAAAAATTACAAAAAGTGGAAGACCTCCTATTGTAGAACATACGATTGCTGCAGATTTAAGTGTTCTGCCAATGTATACAGAAGTATATATAGAAGGATTAGGAATATACACTGTAGAAGATATTGGTGGAGGCGTAGATGGCAAACATATTGATGTCTATTGTAACAATCATGAAGAGTGTTATGATATAACGAGAGCAGAAGCAAAAGTTTTTGTCATCGAGTAAAAATTAACATAAGGGACACGAGTGTGTCCCTTATGTTTTATAATTTTTTGCTCATTATAAAGCCATCAGAATTATCATAATAATTTTTTCTAATTCCTAATTTTTCAAATCCAAAATTCTCATATAGAGAAATAGCAGTTAAATTCTTTTCACTGACTTCTAGAGTGATAACATTCAAATTTAAATTTTTTGAAAAAGAAATTAAATTATCTAAAAGAAAAGAACCAATTCCTTTATTTCTAAAATTTTTCTTAACAACAATATTCATAATATCAGCTTCATCAATAATAATTTTAAGACCAGCAAAGCCAAGAATCTCAAAATTCTCATTTTTTACTACAATAAAATGAGAATTGTTACATTCTAATTCTTGCTTTAAGATATTATAATTCCAAAAATCATCAAAATCAGAAGTTAAAATTTCTTTAATAGAATTTAAATCATTTAAATTCATTTTACTAATTAATAAATTCATGAGAACTCCTTGCTTATTTAGAATTTTTCATTTTTTCTTCTAATTGCTGTTGAGCTTGAGGTTTTTTTAAATATAAAGGTAAAATGTTTTCATTAATGAAGTTGTCATTAAATTTTTTAAAAGCAGCAATTCCAAGATTTTCTATATTTAAATAATTAGAACTAGTTTCTTTTTTTATGCCATCACCAACAAAGTAGATAGATTTATTAGTATATTTAGAATTTAATAAATTCATAATATTTTCAATACTATCTGCTTGAGGTTCTTCTAAAATTGTATAATTATTAGAATTTAATTCATATAAAGCAAAATAGCAATTATTATTTTTGCAATCAATTGTACTACAAATAATTCCATTATCTTTTATATTATAAGCTAAGATTTCTAAAGAACTAATTCCTACACAGGGGATATTTAAACTATCAGAAAAAGCCTTTACAGTTGCAATTCCAATTCTTAAGCCAGTAAAAGAACCAGGTCCAATGTCAACTGCAAGTAAATCAATATCTTTTAGATTAATTTTGCTAGAATCTAAAAGATTTTTAATTAAAGGCATTAAAGTTTCAGAATGTGTTAAACCATTATTCAATTCTAATTTATTTATTAAAGTTGTATTTTCTAAGATAGCAACACTACATAAATTGCTAGAGGTATCAATACATAAAATTTTCAAAATAAAACTCCCTTCAAAATATCTAATTTATTCCGTATAAATTACACATTTAAAATTCTAGAATCTTCATTATCAGAACATCTAGAAAAATCTATTTTTATATATTTTGGTGGCAAAGCATCTTTGATTAATTCGCCCCATTCGATTATACAAATTCCTTTTTCAAAATATTCTTCGCCACCAATTGCATAAAATTCTGAAGAATCTTCTAATCTATAGACATCGAAATGATATATATTTATATCATCTTTATGATATTCGTTAACAATCGTAAATGTTGGGCTAGATATTTCATTTTCTAAACCAAAATAAGATAAAAACCCTTCTGTGAACTTAGTTTTACCAGAACCTAAATCACCAGAAAGTACAATAGTATTTCCTTTTTTTAGTTTAGAAGCAAATTTTTTAGCAAATTCTTTTGTATCAATTTCAGATTTTGATCTAAAAATATAATTTTCCATTTTAATCTCCGTACAAATTTTTATACTATTATAATATAAAAATATAAAAAATTCAATGAAATCTATTGATAATTTTTTAAAATCGTAATATAATCGTAACGAAACTGTAACAAAAGTGAAATAGAAAAGAAAGCTTACTTAATTATAAATAAGGAAGGAAAGAAATTACATGTTAAAATTAGGATTTGGACAAGACGTAGGAATAGATTTAGGTACAGCAACAGTTATTGTATATATAAAAGGAAAAGGTATTGTATTAAGAGAACCTTCAGTAGTAGCAGTGGACAACAATTCAGGAGAAGTATTAGCAGTAGGTGGAGAAGCAAGAAGAATGCTAGGAAGAACACCAGGAAATATAGTTGCTACAAGACCTTTAAGAGATGGTGTAATATCAGATTATACAGTTACAGAAAAAATGTTAAAACACTTTATAAGCAAAGTATGTGGAAAATCTATATTTGCGCCAAGAATAATGATATGTATACCTTCACGAGTAACAGAGGTAGAAAAAAAAGCAGTAATTGATGCTGCAATGCAAGCTGGGGCTAGAAAAGTATATTTAATAGAAGAGCCAATAGCTGCAGCAATAGGAGCAGGAATAGATATAGCAAAACCATGTGGAAATATGATAGTAGATATCGGAGGAGGAACAACTGATATTGCGGTAATTTCTCTAGGTGGTTCTGTTGTTAGTGCATCATTAAAAGTTGCAGGAGATAAATTTGATGAATATATAGTAAAATATATTAAAAGAAAACATAATATAGTAATTGGAGAAAGGACAGCAGAAGACTTAAAAGTTAATATCGGATGTGTGTATCCAAAAATACAAGATTCCGAAATGGACATAAGAGGAAGAGATTTAAGCACAGGATTACCAAAAACAATAACAGTTCATTCAAGTGAAATGTTAGAAGCTTTAATAGAACCTGCAATGATGATAGTAGACAGTGTGCATAGTGTTTTGGAAAAAACACCTCCAGAATTGGCTGCAGATATAAGTGATAAAGGAATATATATGACAGGTGGAGGCTGTTTAGTAGATGGGTTAGATAAATTACTACAAGAAAAAACAGGAATAAATGTAATGATAGCACAAGACTCTGTATCATGTGTAGCTTTAGGAACCGGAAAAGCATTAGATAATTTAGATATGTTAGATGGAAAATCAAAATAAAAAATAAATAAATTATACAGTATAAAATAGAATTGCATAAACAGCGATTCTATTTTTAGGTAAGAAGGGAAAAAAGATGGAAAAAGTAGTAAAATTCATAACATTAGGATGTAAAGTAAATCAATATGAAACAAATGCAATGGCACAAAAATTTTTAGAAAAAGGCTATAAAATAATAGAAGAAGCAGAAGAAATAGAACCAGATATATGTATAATAAATACATGTACAGTAACAAATATGTCAGATAGAAAATCAAGACAAATGCTTAGAAGAATGAAAGAAAAAAATAAAAATACAATAGTAGTTGCTGTGGGATGTTATGCACAAGTAGCCCAAAAAGAATTGAACGAAATACCTGAAATAGATATAGTTTTAGGAAATAATGAAAAAGTGAATATTGTAGAATATGTAGAAAAATATATAAAAGAAAATGTAAATGAAGTGGAAATTGAAGATATAATGAAATCAAAAGAATTTTCAGAATTTGGGAATATAACATTTACAGAAAAAACAAGAGCAGTTATAAAAATTCAAGATGGATGTGATAGATTTTGCTCATATTGTATAATACCATATGCAAGGGGGAGAGTAAGAAGTAGGAAAAAAGAGAGTATAATATCAGAAATTACTAAAATTGCAGAAAAAGGAATTAAAGAAGTAGTAATAACAGGAATACATATAGCATCATATGGAAAAGATTTTAAAGAAGATTACAAATTAATAGATTTATTAGAAGAAATAAATAAAATAGAGGGGATAAAAAGAATAAGATTAGGTTCAATAGAACCATTATTAATAACAGAAGAATTTGTAGAAAGATTAAAAAAATTAGAAAAAATATGCCATCATTTTCATTTATCATTACAAAGTGGATGTGATGAAACTCTAAAAAGAATGAATAGAAGATATACGACACAGCAATTTAGAGATATTGTTGATATATTAAGAAAAGCTTATAAGGATGTTAATTTAACAACAGATATAATAGTAGGTTTTCCTGGAGAAACAGAAGAGGAATTTTTGAAAACTTATAAATTTTTGGAGGAAATTAAATTTTATAAAATGCATGTATTTAAATATTCACCAAGAAAAGGAACAAAAGCAGCAGTAATGGAAAATCAAATTCCAGGAAATATAAAGGAAGAAAGAAGTAAAAAATTAATAGAATTATCAAATAAAAATGAATTTGAATATAATAGACAATATATTGGACAAGAAGTAGATGTTTTATTTGAAGAAAAAAAATCAGAAATATATATGGGGCATACACAAAATTATATTATGGTATATTGTAAATCAAAAGAAAATTTATATAATAAAATAGTGAAAGTTAAATGTGAATGTCCAAAAGGGACGTTTCTTTCTGGACAATTTTGTTCATTTGGGATAGATGTATAAAATTATAATTGTGAATTATTTGTAAAATGTATAGCATATAAAAAATATATATGTTATACTTTTTTTATTAAATTACTATTTTGGGGATAAAAAATACGGGACAAAAAATTAATTAAAGGAAGGTGGAGTTATGCCTAGAGTAGCTAGAATATACAGGGACACGGAGGGGAAAAATGGCAAAAAATAAAACAGTTTTTGTATGTAATGAATGTGGATATGAATCAGGAAAATGGTTAGGAAAATGTCCGGCATGTGGAAGTTGGAATACATTTTTTGAACAAAAAATTGTTGAAAGTAAAAATAGTGCGTTAAAAGCAGAAAAATCTTCAAATAATATACCTCAAAAATTAAATTCATATGAAGCAAAAGAAACGATAAGAACTTCAACGGGTTTTGAAGAGTTAGACAGAGTATTAGGAGGAGGATTGGTTAAAGGTTCTTTAATTTTACTTGGTGGTGAGCCAGGTATAGGCAAGTCTACTTTGATTTTGCAATTATGTGATAAAGTCATAGGAGATAGCAGTGTTCTATATGTTTCAGGAGAAGAGTCTGCTGAGCAAATAAAATTGAGAGCAGATAGATTACGGGATTAATAATGAAGATATTTTATTTTTAGGTGAAACAGATATTGATGTTGTAAATCAAAACATTATAAATTTGAATCCTAAATTGGTCATAATAGATTCAATTCAAACTATGTATTCAGAAGAAATTTCGGCAGCTGCTGGAAGTGTTAGTCAAGTTAGAGAAATTACTTCTCAAATAATGAGAGTTTGTAAATCTAGAAATATTACAACAATAATTATAGGACATGTTACAAAAGATGGAAATATTGCAGGACCAAGAGTTTTAGAACATATGGTAGATACAGTTCTTTATTTAGAAGGAGAAAGATATTTTTCTTATAGAATTTTAAGAGGAGTAAAAAATAGATTTGGTTCTACTAATGAAATTGGAATGTTTGAGATGAGAGGAGAGGGAATGTGCGAGATTGCTAATCCGTCAGATGTATTGATTTCAGAAAGAGAAGATAATCCTCCAGGTTCTTGTATTGTTTCTTGTATGGAAGGAACAAGGTCTATTTTAGTAGAATTACAGGCATTAACTAGTCAAAGTGTTTTTGGTTATCCGAAAAGGACAGCAAATGGAATTGACTATAATAGATTAGCTCTTTTAATTGCAGTTTTAGAAAAAAGGGCAGGGATGTCGTTAGGAACTCAAGATGTTTATTTAAATGTTGTTGGAGGTTTAAAAATAAATGAGCCTTCAATTGATTTAGGAATTTTAATGGTAACAGCATCAAGTTATAGAAATGTTCCGATTGAAAAAGGTGTTGTTATAATGGGAGAAGTTGGACTTACAGGAGAAGTTAGAAGAATTAATTTAATCGAAAAAAGATTAAAAGAAGCGGAAAAATTAGGCTTTAAAAAATGTATAATTCCAGAAAGTAATAAAAAAGGGTTGAAAGAAAATTTTAAATTAGATATAATAGGTGTCAAGGATGTAAATGAAGCAATGAAAAAATTGGGGCTAAGATAATATATAAATATATGTGTTAGCTGGACAAAAATGTCAAAAAAGAAATGTCCCTTTTGGACAAAAGGAGGAAAAACATTGACAGAATTACTGAAATTGATTGCACCAGGTACACCTATAAGAGATGGACTGGAAAATATATTAAGAGCCAAAACCGGTGCATTAGTACTTATAACAGATAATAATGATATAATAAAAGAAGTGGTTGATGGTGGTTTTTATATAAATGAAGAATATACATCATCGAGATTATATGAACTCGCAAAAATGGATGGAGCTATAGTTTTAAGTGGAGACTTAAAAAGGATTTTATTTGCAAATGCACAATTAATACCATCCAGACAAATAGAAACAATGGAAACAGGAACTAGACATAGAACAGCAGAAAGGACAGCAAAGCAAACAGGAGAGCTAGTAATAAGTATATCACAAAGAAGGAATATAATAACTATTTTTAAAGGTAATTTTAGATATATTCTAGAAGATACAAATGCAGTTTTAAATAAAGCAAATCAAGGAATACAGACATTAGAGAGATATAAAAAAGTATTTGATAATAGATTAAGTATCTTGAATGAATATGAATTTAATGATATAGTTACATTGAAAAATGTTATAGATGTAATTCAAAGAGCAGAAATGGTAATGAGAATTGCAGATGAAATTAGAAAACAGATATATGAACTTGGAGAAGACGGAAGATTAGTAAAAATGCAATTGGAAGAATTAATAGGTGGGCTTGAAAAAGAGGAAGAGTTAATTATAAAAGACTATATTGCACCAGCTAAGAAACGAAGAACACCTGAAAAAGTGATGGAAGAATTATCTAAAGTGCAATATGAGGAAATGACAAGAGAAACAACAATTGCTAAATTATTAGGATATGAAACATTTGATAACTATGATGAAGTTGGCGTGTATACAAGAGGATACAGAATATTAAGTAAAATACCGCGAATGCCTACAAATATAGTAGAAAATTTAGTAGTATCATTTAAATCGTTTCAACATATATTAGCTGCAGATATAGAGAGCTTGGACGATGTTGATGGAATTGGTGAAGTAAGAGCCAGAACAATTAAACAATCTCTAAGAAGGATGCAGGAACAATTTATGTTTGAATAATAGTCTGTTTTGAGACAAAGAAAGGAAGAGGAAAAAAATATGAAAAACTTAGGAAAAATAATTTGGGTAATAGCATTAATAGCTATAATAGTTTTAATAGGAGTAGTAGGATATGGATATTATAGAAAATATACATTTACTTCGCAAAATCCAATCGTAACAATGGAAGTAGAAAATTTTGGAACAATAAAAATGGAATTATATCCAGATAAAGCACCTGAAACAGTTTCAAATTTTATTGCTTTAGCAAATAGAGGATTTTATGATGGAACAACTTTCCATAGAGTTGTAAAAGATTTCATGATTCAAGCTGGTTCAAAAAATGGTGATGGAACAACAGGAGCAAAAATAAGTGATTTAAAAGATGGTGGTGCAGAGGAAGATTATACAATAAAAGGAGAATTTTTAGCAAATGGTGTAACAAATGATTTAAAACTAGAAGAAGGAGTATTAGCAATGGCTAGAGCAGATTATACACAATATTCATCAAATCTTACAGAAGAATCATATAATTCTGGATGTGCACAATTCTTTATAATGACTAAAGAAAATAGTGGCTTAGATGGATATTATACAGCATTTGGAAAAGTAACTGAAGGATTAGATGTTGTACACAATATTGAAAATGTAGAAGTAAAAGTTGCAGAAGGAGAAGAAGAAACAGAAGGGGCAGAAGTAAGTACACCGGTAAATGCGCCTAAGGTAACATCAATTAGAGTTGAAACTTATGGTATTGATTATGGATTACCAGAAACATTAACACCATTTGATTATACTTCTTGGATGTATAGTCAATATATGACAACTGAATAAATTTTGAGATGTTCTTACAAGGTATAGTAGCATAAAAATTATCCGTTCTAAATGTTGACATATTAATATATCAACATTTAGAACATATTCTATGTGTTTAACACTGAACTGTAATTTAATTTTAGAATATTAAATAAAAAATACTTGCTAAATTTATTAGTAAGTGATAAACTAATAATAGATTAAAAAAAAACCGATTTTGCAGGGGAATTTTTTTAATCTTTTTTTATTTGCAAAAGGGGAAAGGAAGGTATGAGAAGGTGAATACAAAGTATATATTTGTAACAGGAGGAGTAGTGTCAGGATTAGGAAAAGGAATAACTGCTGCATCGCTTCGGAAGATTGTTAAAAAATAGAGGGTATAATGTAACGATACAAAAATTTGATCCATATATAAATGTGGATCCTGGAACGATGAATCCTTATGAACATGGAGAAGTATTTGTAACAGATGATGGAGCAGAAACAGATTTAGATTTAGGTCATTATGAAAGATTTATAAATGAGAATTTAACTAAAAATTCAAGTATAACAATGGGGAAAATATATTCTGAGGTAATTGAAAAAGAAAGAAGAGGAGATTATTTAGGAAAAACTGTTCAAGTAATTCCTCATATAACAAACCAAATAAAAGAAAAAATATATGGATTTGAAAATACTGATACAGATATAGTAATATCAGAAGTGGGAGGAACAGTTGGAGATATTGAAGGTTTGTCAATAATAGAAGCAATAAGACAAGTTGGACTTGAAAAAAATCCAGAAGATGTATGTTTTATACATGTTACATTACTTCCGTATATATATGGTTCTAATGAAATAAAATCAAAACCAACACAGCATTCTGTAAAGGAATTACAAAGTTTTGGAATAAAACCAGATATTTTGGTATGTAGAACAGAACAGGAGATACCAGAAAATATAAGAGAAAAATTAGCGTTATATTGTAATGTAAGAAAAACAAGTGTAATACAAAATAAAACAGCAGATTGTTTATATGCAGTACCATTAATGCTTGAAGAAGAAGGTTTGGCAAGAGAAGTATGTAATCACTTAAAACTAGATAGATATGTACCAGATAATAGAAAATGGGAAGCGATGATAGAGAAAATAAGAAATATAGATAAAAATAAAAAAGTAAAAATAGCAATAGTAGGAAAGTATATCAAGTTAGAAGATTCTTATATTTCAGTAATAGAAAGTGTAAAACATGCAGGTTTTGCAAATGATGTAGAAACAGAAATAGAATTAATTGATAGTGAAAAGATAACAAAAGATACAGTAAAAGATTTGTTAAAAGATTTTAAAGGTATTATAGTGCCAGGAGGATTTGGAAATAGAGGAATAGAAGGAAAAATTGAAACAATTAAATATGCAAGAGAAAATAAGATTCCATTTTTAGGAATTTGTTTAGGAATGCAGATGACAGTTGTAGAATTTGCAAGAAATGTTTTAAATATAAAAGATGCAAATTCAGCAGAATTTGATGAAAATTCAGAAAATCAAGTAATACACATTATGGCTGAACAAAAAGATATTGATAATAAAGGTGGAACAATGAGGCTTCGGAAGTTATCCATGTGTAATAAAAGAAGGTTCATTAGCAGAAGAAGTGTATGGAACAAAAGATATATTAGAAAGGCATAGACATCGTTTTGAGTATAATAATGAATTTAGAGAAAGATTAGAAGAATCTGGATTAATATGTTCAGGAACTTCACCTGATGGAAATTTAGTTGAGATAGTTGAATTAAGTAAAAAAGAACATCCATATTTTATAGCAGGTCAATTTCATCCAGAGTTAAAATCAAGACCTAATAAGCCGGCACCATTATTTATAGGATTGGTAAAGGCATCAATGGCAATTATATAATGTAATTGCCATTTTTTTATATAGTTCTATTTTAAGTTTCATTTTTTTGCAAAAGCTGCACTACATCTCAGCATAAATACATATATATTAAAATTCCGTTCCTTACTGGTCGCACTAATCATATGAGTAGAGTATTGGTATGTCAGAGTTTGAAGAGTTAATCTGGAGGGTCTGTATGAATATTAGTCCTTCCAAACTGCGCGTCACTGCATTTTAATATATATGTATTTATGCTGAGATGTAGTGCAGCTTTTGCAAAAAAATGAAACTTAAAATAGTTCTAATATTGAGAAATTGGAAATATAATATATAGTCAAATAAATACAAAAAATATTTATGTAAGGAATGTGAAATCTATGTGAATTTTAGCAAACTGTATTGACATTTGCTAAAAAAAGGTATAAATTATTAGCAGTCATTCAAAAAGAGTGCTAATAATATTAATGCAAAAAAGAAGGAGGTATTATAATGATTAAACCATTAGGAAGTAGAGTATTAATAAAAATGAAAGAAGGCGAAGAAACAACAAAAAGTGGAATTATATTAGCTAGTAGTGCACAAGAAAAACCACAAATAGCAGAAGTGATAGAAGTAGGACCAGGAGAAAAAATAGACGGAAAAGTAGAAGAAATGTATGTAAAAAAAGGTGATAATATAATAGTTAGCAAATATTCTGGAACAGAAGTAAAATATGAAGGGATAGAATATTTAATAGTAAAGCAAGATGATATATTGGCAATAGTAGAATAATATAAAAAAAAGGAGTTTGATATAAAATGGCAAAACAAATAAAATTTGGTGAAGATGCAAGAAAATCTTTATTAGAAGGAGTTAATAAATTAGCAGATACAGTTAAGGTTACATTAGGACCAAAAGGTAGAAATGTAGTTTTAGATAAAAGCTTTGGAGCACCTTTAATTACAAATGATGGTGTTACAATTGCTAAAGATATAGAGTTAGAAGATAAATTTGAAAATATGGGTGCAAGACTTGTTAAAGAAGTTTCTGAAAAGACTAATGATGTTGCTGGTGATGGTACTACAACAGCTACAGTTTTAGCTCAAGCTATGATTAAAGAAGGAGTTAAAAATGTTGCAGCCGGTGCAGATCCAATGGCTATGAAAAGAGGTATTGACAAAGCCGTGGTAGCAGCAGTTGACGAATTGAAAAAAATAAGTGTTCCTGTTAATGGAAAAGAAGACATAGCGAGAGTTGCAAGTATTTCTGCAAATAATGAAGAAGTAGGTGAATTAATTGCAGAGGCAATGGAAAAAGTTTCTAAAGATGGAGTAATAACAATTGAAGAATCTAAAACTTCAAATACGGAGTTAAATGTTGTTGAAGGTATGCAATTTGATAAAGGATATGTTTCTCCATATATGGTAACAGATACAGAAAAAATGGAGGCTATAATTGATAATCCATATATATTAATAACAGACAAGAAAATAAGCAATATTCAAGAGATATTACCATTATTAGAAGCTTTGATGCAACAATCAGGAAAACTAGTAATAATTTGTGATGATATAGAAGGAGAAGCATTATCAACATTAGTACTTAATAAATTAAGAGGAGTGTTAAATGTTGTCGCTGTTAAAGCACCAGGATTTGGAGATAAGAGAAAAGCAATGTTAGAAGATATTGCAATTTTAACAGGTGGAGAAGTTATAACATCAGATTTAGGATTAGAATTAAAAGATACACAAATTGAGCAATTAGGAAGAAGTAAACAAATCAAAGTTCAAAAAGAAAATACAATAATAGTAGATGGAGCTGGAGATAAACAAGCAATTGCAGCAAGAGTAAATCAAATAAAAACACAAATAGAAGAAACAAAAAGCGAATATGATAAAGAAGGATTACAAGAAAGACTTGCTAAAATTGCAGGTGGAGTTGCAGTAATAGAAGTTGGAGCAGCTACAGAGACAGAAATGAAAGATAAAAAATTAAGAATTGAAGATGCTCTTTCAGCAACAAAAGCAGCAGTTGAAGAAGGAATAGTAGCAGGTGGTGGAACAGCGCTAATAAATGTAGTTCCAGCAGTTGAGAAAACAGTAAAAGAGTTAACAGATGGAGAAAAATTAGGAGCAGAAATAATATTAAAATCTTTAGAAGAACCTGTAAAACAAATTGCAAGAAATGCAGGATTAGAACCAGCAGTAATAGCAAATCAAGTAAAACAATCAGATGCTGGAATTGGATTTGATGCTGCAACAGAACAATATGTTGATATGAAAAAAGCAGGAATAGTTGATCCAACAAAAGTTACAAGAAGTGCTTTACAAAATGCAGCATCAATAGCTTCAATGGTGTTAACAACTGAAAGTTTAGTTGCAGATGTACCAGATCCAAAATCATGCAATTGCAGTCATGACAATGGAATGGGAGCCGGAATGGATGGAATGTATTAATAAAATATAAAAAATTTTAAAAAAATTAAAA
>JAFQQR010000031.1 GCA_017410505.1 Clostridia bacterium
CTTTTTCATTATCTTTTATTTCTTCTAGTTCTTTTTTTGTTTGTTCATCGAAGTCTGAACTTCTACACCATTTTTCATATTCTTCTAAATAGTTAATCATATTATCAATCCTCTCTATTTTTTTGTGTTTTTATAATATCATTAATTATTAAATAAATAAAGAGGTATTTTTAAAAATTACCTCAGTAATATTGTATTTTTAGCCAAACTATGGTATTATTGTATAGTAATTTTATAAATAACTTGTTTTCCTATTGAAAACAAGTGTCAAATCATCAAACGTCAATTGACTAGGAGGTACCAAATGAAAGAATCTATGACACTTGGAGAAAGATTGAGTTCTATTTTGGAAGAAAAAGGAGTAACTGTACTTGAATTAGCAAATAAAACTGAACATTCATCATTACATGTAGATAGATGGTGTTCAGATTCTATTATTCCAAAAGCTACTGATTTATCCGATATCGCTAAAGCTTTGGATATTACAACGGTTCAATTAGTTGAATTATTAAATTTATAAGCATAAAAAAGACCTAATCGGTCTTTTTTTGTTTTTATCTATTTTTACTTTGTACTATAAAATTCTTGATATAATTTTCTAGCTGTTGATGGACAATCTACTCCTGCATCATCTGCATTTTTTACAGGTGCAAATTCTTCTTCTCTTTTTACTCTTAATATTGCCATATCATCAACTTCTCCAAAAGCATCAAATAAAAATGCTTCAAATTTATATGCATTAGGAGAATCTGGTACAACTAGATTTCCCTCTTTATCTATATATTTAGCTTTTTTGTAAGCACTGTGATATGGTAATGGTGTTGTACCCATTCTTTCTATTGCTTCAACACTAAATAAGTTACAAAGAATATGAGATTCACCATATAAAAGTTCTCCATTGTCATCTACTGCTTCTGCCATTTCATCAGTAATCTCTGAATATTCTATAACACCTGGCTTTCCATTTCTCTTACAGAACACACCTACTTTTTCATGTGGATTTGCTTTTACTATAGACTTACAAGCAACAGTAACTTTTTTATCTATGGCAACACCCATTAAAACAGGATCAACCATTTTTACTAAACAATTATCTACTCCTCCAATAAATACCCATTCAATATTCAATTGTTTCATTTTTTCTGTCATTCCATTATTAACCAATGCCTCATATATACCACCATGTCCATCTGCAGCTTGCTTTATTAATCCATCTTCACCTATCAATATTTTTCCTTCAGTATCTACCATTGGTAACTCACTTTGAATAAAGAAAAATATATCCTTATCCTTCTTATATCCAAAGAACTTATTCTTCTCAAAAAACTCCAATGTCTCCTCATTGTTTTCTCTACTTGTCATAATAAACCATGGTATTGTAACTCCATATTTTTGCCCTTCTTCTTTTAAAGAATCACACAATAACTCAAATAAAGATTTATGAGAATCTAATCCTATATCATAAGTACCTTTTGGACCATCATGACCAAGTCTTGTACCTTGACCTCCCGCCATTGTTACAGCAGCTAATTTACCACTTTTTATAGCTTGTTTTCCTATATTTTCATAATATTTATACTCTTCATTCAATTTATATTTATCCAAATAATCCATTGGTTCTATTTTATCATTATTATTACAAAAATCATTCTTAGTATTTATATATAAACTATTTATTAATTCAAAATCTATATTCAAAATTTGATCAATTAAAGTTTGCTTCTTTTTATCATCTAACTTTTCAAAACCATTCAATAAATGTTCTTGATTGTATTTTTTTAGTACACTCCTTACTTCATCTAATGCATCTTCCATAAACTTCATCCTTTCAACATATATTGTTTGCAATTCATTATACATTTATATATCATTTGCATAAAATTATCAAGTATTTTTCGAATTTTTGTCTTAAATATATTATCTACTTTGTCAAAATTTTATTTTAAATATATAAAATTAGTCTTGCATACAAAAAAGCCGTTGGGTTTGATAATAATTATAATTTTACAGCAACTTCTCAATCCCCGAAGTAGACAAGATTTTTCCATATCTTTTAGCAATATTACTAACACTATCCTGAACCTCATTAACATCATAACAATTTATCACTTTAGTATCCTCAACATTAATCCAATTATCAATATTTTTATTTATACTCTCAATATAATTCTCTCTACCCTTTACAAAAATTATTGTTTCTTTACCATCTTCATTAGCCTTTTTTATTTCTTTAAATTTATTCAAATCATTACTATCCCAATCAATTTTAGTTAATTTTTCTTTATCTTCACTCTTCAAATTTATTTTTGACAATAGTTCATTCACTGTTTTATTTAAATCATTTTCTGTAATTACTATAACATTCTTATTAAGTTTCAAATTTTCATTAATATAAGGTAAACTTATCATCTCAAAGTGATAATCACTTGCAAAAAATAAACATAGTTTTTCTTTACTTTCGTTTTCTTTTACCATTTACATATCAACCCTTTCAATTTCACAAAGAAATCTTTTTTCTTTAGAATATTCTTATTTTTGAATACTGGTAAATTTTACCATCTGTTTTTAAATATGTCAATAATATTTCAAAAATATTTCAAAAATATTTCATTGACTTTTTTCGACATTTATTTAAAGCTATTTTTTAAATAAATGTATAATTTTATATAAACTGTAAATAATTAATTTAAAGAATATTTTAGAAAAAAAGTTCATTGGAGGTAACTTATGAAAAAATTTTTAAACCATATCAAAAATTCCAAAATAGGAATTATTATTATTTTAAGTATTTTATTATTTATTTATACAATTGTCTGTGCAATGACATATGTAGAAGCTGTATCTTCTGATATTAGTGATAGTGTTTTTAGATTACATGTAATAGCTAATAGTGATAGTGAAGAAGACCAAAACTTGAAATATAAAGTTAGGGATAATCTATTAAATTATATGAATACAATTTGTAATAATTGTTCTTCAAAAGAAGAATCAATCAATCTAGTTTCTGAACATCAAGAAGAATTTGAACAAATTGCTTTAGAAACTATTAATAATGAAGGTTTCTCTTATAATGTAAATATTACAATTGGTAATTTTGAATTTCCAACTAAACAATATGGAGATATATCACTTCCTGCTGGATATTATGATGCATTAAGAGTTGAAATTGGAGAAGCAAAAGGAAAAAATTGGTGGTGTGTAATGTTCCCATCTTTATGCTTTGTAGACATTTCTTCAGGAGTTGTCCCAGAAGAATCTAAAGAAGAACTTAAAAATGTCCTATCAGATGAAGAGTATTCTATAATATCTGATAATTCTAATTATGATATAAAATTTAAATTTAAATTACTAGAATTATTTTCAAACAACGAACTATTTACAGCCAAAAATTAAATCAAACAATTTATTACTGTAAAATACTTTACAACACACTTGCAATACTTCGCTCTTTATGGTATATTTTAAAAGGATAAATACTATACGTGGGAGGAATTCAATTGGAAAAATTAGTAATAACAGGACCAACACCTTTAAAAGGTGAAGTAGAAATAAATGGCGCAAAAAACGCAGCAGTAGCTATTTTACCAGCTACTCTATTAATAGATGGAATTTGTACTATTAATAATCTTCCTAATATTAGCGATGTTCAAATTCTATGTAAAATATTAGAAAAAATGGGTGCAAAAATCACTTGGAATAATCAAAATGAAATTACTATAGATACTAGAAATATAGATACAACACAAGCACCTCTAGATTTAACAAGTAAATTTAGAGCTTCTTATTATCTTATAGGATCAATGCTTGGAAGAAAAGGAGAAATTGAAGTAGGTATGCCTGGCCGGATGTAAACTAGGAGCAAGACCTATTGACCAACATATAAAGGGCTTTGAATTATTAGGTGCAAATGTTACTGTAGAAAAGGGTAGCATATTAGCAAAAGCAAATTGCCTAACTGGTACATCTATATATATGGATATTGTTTCTGTAGGTGCTACAATAAATGTAATGCTTGCTTCAGTTTTAGCTAAAGGTACTACAATTATAGATAATGCCGCAAAAGAGCCTCATATAGTAGATGTTGCCAACTTTTTAAATACTATGGGAGCAGATATCAGAGGTGCTGGTACAGATGTTATAAAAATTAATGGAGTTGAAAAATTACATGGAAATGCTACATATTCTGTAGTTCCTGATCAAATAGAAGCTGGTACATTTATGTTAGCAGCACTAGCATCAAAAGGTGATTTACTTATAAAAAATTGTATAACAAAACATTTAGAATCTATAACAGCTAAAATATTAGAAATTGGTGGAAATGTAGAAGATAATGGTGATAGTATAAGAGTTTGGTATAGTAAAAGACCAAATAAAGCAACTGTTAAAACATTACCATATCCAGGATTTCCAACAGATCTACAACCTCAAATGGGTGTAGTTTTATCAACAGCAAATGGTACAAGCATTATAAATGAAAGTATCTGGGAATCAAGATTTCAATATACAGCTGAACTAAATAAAATGGGAGCAAAAATAACAGCTCAAGGAAAATCTGCTATATTTGAAGGAGTAGATGAATTATTCGGTGCCCCTGTATATTCAACAGATTTAAGAGCAGGTGCAGCATTAATTATTGCTGGAATTTCTGCAAATGGTGTTACAGAAGTTTACAACCTAGAACATATTGATAGAGGCTATGAACATATAGAAGAAAAATTTAGAAAAATAGGTGCTAATATACAAAGAGTAGAAGAATAATCAAAGGAAGAATACATTATGTTTAATTTTTGTAGTTTATATAGTGGAAGTAGTGGAAATAGTTTATTTGTAGAAACAGAAAATACTAAAATATTAATTGATGCAGGTGTCAGTAGCAAAAAAATAGAAAATGCACTAACAACTGTAGATATTGACCCCTCTTCAATTAATGGTATATTAATAACACATGAGCATTCAGATCATGTTCAAGGATTAGGAACATTTGCAAAAAAATATGATTTACCCGTATATGTAAATAAAAAAACTTTAGATGCAATGCCTAAACAAAAAGAAAAAATACCTGAAAAAAATATTAAAATATTTAAAATTGAAGAAAAATTTGAAATTGGTGATATGCAAATAAAACCATTTTCAATACCGCATGATGCCGCAAATCCTTGCGGATTTAATATTTTAAAAGATAATAAAAAAATTAGTATTGCAACAGACATTGGACATATGACAAATGGAATTTTAAAAAACCTAGAAGATAGTATTTTTGTTCTATTAGAATCAAATTATGACCCAGAAGTTTTAAAATTTTCTAGATATCCATATCCATTAAAATCTAGAATAGCAGGACCTACTGGACACTTGTCTAACGAGTTAGCTGGAAAAACAATTTCACATCTTTTACAATCAGGATTAAAACAAGCTGTGCTTGGACATCTAAGCAAAGAAAGTAACTTTCCAGAACTTGCATATAAAACAGTTATTGATGAAATAATTGCAAGTAATTACAGTGCAGATTCTTTAAAATTAGGTGTGGCAAGTAGAGATGTTCCTGGAAATATTATAAATTTATAATATCCTTATGTCCTTTTGGTAATGTTTTTCAAATGGACATTTTATATTATGGTTATGAGTAATCCAAAACTCAAATATATTATTAGGAAAATAAAATGTTATCTATAAATGTAATATGTATTGGAAAAATAAAAGAAAAATTTTTTAAAGACGCAATAGCTGAATATTCAAAAAGATTATCTAGATATTGCAAATTAAATATTTTAGAATTACCAGATGAAAAAATTCCAGATAAAATAAATTCTAGTATAGAAAATGAGATAAAATCAAAAGAATGTAATAATATTATAAATCATATTAAAAAAGATTCTTATGTTATTTGCTTAGATTTAAATGGAAAAGAATTTTCATCTGAACAATTTTCTAAAAATATTGAAAATATATCTATGGAATCAAGTCAAATTACCTTTATAATTGGTGGTTCTTTGGGATTGACTGAAAAATTATTAAATTTATCTAACCAAAAAATTTGCTTTTCAAAAATGACATTTCCTCACCAATTAATAAGAATATTTTTGCTAGAGCAACTATTTAGAGCATTTAAAATCTCTAATGGTGAAACATACCATAGATAAATATATATTTGGATTGTAGGGAAAACATATATTAAATACTTTTATGAAAGAAAATTAGTGGGACGACATAATAAAACTTTCTCTAAAATAAATAAATATCGTATTGGGGAATATGGGGGATATTATATTTTCCCTACAAAATTAAAAACATTTTAATTTTTATTCTCTGATTTTTTTTAGAATTATTATCGCTAACATTTTAGTGATAATTTTTTTGACTATAAAAAAAATTGATATAAATAAAATAAATTTTAAAATCATAAGACCTCCTGTTATGTAGTGCTATCTTCTAATTATATTAATTAAATTGGCATAATTAAAAAATGCTTGTCTAAGATTTTGATGTACTCATTTTACATCACTTTTCATAAAATGTCAACAAGAAAATTACGACAATAATCGACAAACTACTACGCTCGTAACAATTCCAACAAAATCAGCTATCAAAGCAGCCCATAAAACAAATCTTGTTTTCTTTATCCCAATACTACTGCTATAAACCGCAATAGTATAAACTGTCGTTTCAGTAGACCCCATAATAACTGAAGCAATAAATCCTATATTACTATCAACACCAAAATTTTTCATAATATCTGTAGCAACTGCAATTGAACTACTTCCTGAAATAGGTCTAATAAGTGCTAATGGTAAAATCTCAGTTGGAAAATTACATAAATTAAAAATCGGTGTCATTAAATTAACAATTAAATCTATAACTCCTGAACTTCTCAAAGCACCTATTGCCATAAATAATCCCACTAATGTAGGAAAAATATTAAAAACAATACTAATTCCCTCTTTTGCCCCTTCTAAAAAAATATCAAAAACTTTTTGTCTTTCGACTACTCCATAAAGAACAATAATTATTATCATCAATGGCATTGCAATATTAGAAAAAAATTCTATGAATTTCATCATTTACTTATCTCCCCAATTTAATAAAAATTTTTGTAGCTACAATTCCAGCAACAGCTGCACAAATAGTAGCAATCCATACTGGAACAATAATAGCTGTTGGATTTTCCGAACCTAAAGAATTTCTAATGGCAATAACAGTAGTAGGTATAATTTGTATTGATGCTGTATTTAATACAATTAAAGTCACCATTTCATTTGTTAAAACTTTTTTATCACTATTATTTTCCTGCATTGATTTCATAGCTTTAATCCCCAATGGTGTAGCTGCATTTCCTAAACCTAAAATATTTGCAACCATATTCATTGAAATTTCTTGATAAATTTCACTATCTTTTTTTAATTTTGGGAATAATAACTTCATAATAGGAGCTAAAATATTTGTAATTTTTTGCATTGCAGAAGTTCTACTTGCAATTTTCATTATTCCACTCCATAAACACATCGTACCAAGAAGCGTTATAGATAAATTAACCGCTGTACTTGTGCTTTCAAATATAGAATTATTTAATTCTGCAAGATTTCCAGATAAAATTGCAAAAATAACAGATATTATTATAAATCCTGGCCAAACAATATTTAACATTCATATCACCTAAATAATTTTATTATTTATTTCAAATTTTTATTACATTTTAATTGACCCAGACAAGTATTTATGTTATATTAATGTATATTAACAATGGGAATTGTAAAAAGTAACATTAAGGAGGAAAAACATGAAAGCTACTGGAATTATAAGAAGAGTTGATGAACTAGGAAGAGTTGTTATTCCAATTGAAATTAGAAATCAATTTAACATTGTCGAGAAAGATCCAATTGAAATCTATGTAGATGGTTCTTCAATAGTTTTAAAAAAATATGAACCTAATTGTGTATTTTGTGGTAGTACAGAAAATTTAGTAGAATACAAAGATAAATTAGTATGCGATAAATGTTCTAAAGAATTAAACGTATTACAAGAGCAATTAAAAAAATAAAATATAAAAAGAAACAATTTTAATATTGTTTCTTTTTATTTTATATAAACTTTTGATAAACTTCATTTTTATTCACATTTCTATCTTTTGCGATTTTTTTTATTATTTCTTTTTTACTCAATCCCAAATTTTCATAATATTTATAATGTTCTTCTATACTTAATTTAGTCAATTCATTTTCTTCTGATATATCAGCATTTCCTTCTATTACTAAAACAATTTCTCCTTTTATACCTTGGCTTTTTTCAATCAAGTCATCTATATTTCCTCTAATAAATTCTTCATGAATTTTTGTAATTTCTCTTGCCAAAGTAATTTTTCTTTCACTATTTAATATTTGTTTTAAATCTTTTAATGTTGTCTCTATCTTATGAGGAGCTTCATATATTATTATTGTTTTTTTAGACTTTTCTATTTCATCTAATTTACTTTTTCTCAATTTTTTATTTAAAGGCAAAAATCCTAAAAAAGTAAATTCTTTTGTATCAATTCCTGAACAAATTAATGAATTTATCATTGCACATGCACCTGGAATTGGAACTATATTTATTTCTAAGTCAATACATTTTTTTATAATTTCTTCACCAGGATCACAAATTCCAGGAGTCCCTGCATCAGATACTAATGCAATCTCTTTCCCTTCTTGTAATTTTTCTATCAATATATCTGATTTTATTTCTTCATTATGTCTGTGATAACTAATTAAGGGTTTAGATATTTCTAAATGATTTAATAATTTTAAAGTATGCCTAGTATCCTCTGCCGCAATTAAATCAACTTCTTTTAATACATTTATAGCTCTCAAAGTTATATCTTCCAAATTCCCTATTGGTGTCGCAACAATATATAACGTTCCTTTTTTATCTTCTTTTTCCAATTACCTCTCCTCTTTTCTTAGGATTTTTAACTCGTCCCTAAATCCCATATATTTTCAAAATTTCATCAGTATATGAACCATCTTCATTATAAATATATAAATTTTCTCTAAATTTTAAATATTGCCCCCCATTTCTTACGCCTTTAATTAAAACCATTTTTGGAGGATTTTTTTCATTTGAAAATACTAATCTAACTTCTTTAGGTTCAATTTTATATTTTCGCATTAAAGAAAATATATCAACCATTCTCTCCGGCCTATGCACCATATAAAATTCACCTTTATCTTTTAACATTTTACTAGATATTTTAATAAACCCTTCTAAGTCTGCAAGAATTTCATGTCTTGATATTATTTTTTTCTTATCTTCATTTATCACTCCTGTATTTTGTTTTTTATATGGCGGATTTGTTACAATTACATCAAAACAATTATTTTCAAAAATATTTTCATTTATAATTTCAAATCTATCTTCTAAATTATTTAATTTTGCACTTCTGCAAGCCATGTCATACACTTCTTCTTGAACTTCAATTCCTGTAATTTTCTTTAATTGTGTTTTTCCACATAATAAAATAGAAATAATTCCTGTTCCTGTTCCTAAATCTAATACTTTTGAATCCTTTTTTATATTTTGAGCAAAATTAGAAAGCAATACTGCATCAATCCCAAAACAAAATCCTTCTTTATTTTGAATTATTTTTAAATTTTTAATTCCTAAATCATCTATTCTTTCATTTTCTTTTAATTTTATATCCATCTTCTATCTTTCCTGTTTATATTTGACTTTTTATTATATTCTGTGTATAATATAGTTAGAAAATGAGAATCCACAAAGTGGTTGCCAAAGAATCATTTAATAAACCATTCCCTCGTCAAAGCAGAATGGTTTATTTTTTATTTGCTCAATATTACAACTATCGCTATAATTAAGGCAACCGCTATGATAGAAACAGTTACTAATCCAAAGAAAAGTAACAATATTATAGACATTAATATACTTTCCATAGCACCACCTCCTATGTAAATTTCACAGACTCTACTGTGATAAAAGGTGGCAACACACTCTGCTTATTCTCATTTCCTATAATTGATACTATACAATAAAATTATACAAAAAACAAGCGAACATAACAATTTTACTAAAAATATTGAACACTATCACTTTTTCTCTTATTTTAGAATATTATATTATAATATTTAAAGAGAAAGGATCTTACTTTATGCCTAGTATATATAGATGTGAAAATAAACAATTATTAGAAAAAAAAGATTATTATGAAAATGAAAAAAGAGGTGAAAAGAAATCTTCTCCCTCAAAAAAGAAAAAAATAGATTTTAAAGCTTGCAAAAAAAATACAATAAATTCATTAAATCAGGTTGAACATTTTTTAAGAAATTTTAATGGATTTGTTAAATATATAAAATTATATAAAATATTAAAATAATGTCCAAAAAGTACAATACTACTTGACACTTAAGTCAGCAACATTGTACTTTTGGACATTATTTTCTCACATATTCATCTTTAAATTCCTCATTTGTCTGTCCATTAATTAAAATCTTAACTTTATTAACCTCATTTAATTCTGTTACAGTATTAATAATTGCATTTATCAAATTTTCTTTTTCCTTATTATCTTCTTTATTATAATTTAATAATTCACTTGAAAAATCCAAAATTAAACATTCACCTTCTAAAGAAGAATTAATTAACTTTGTATTTTCTGGGATAATACTTTTTAACTTATCATTCTTAGGTCCCTCTATTAATAAATCAATCAAAACATTATATGGTGATTGCATAAGTTCTTTAACATTTACAAGTCTTGCCTCTGGTTTTAATGAATTTGTTTCTTTATCTGGAAAATATAAACTTACTATTGTTTCTCTTAATTGCTCATCAGATATTTCTTCTTCTGGAATATATTCATTTTGTATTTCACTTTCCTTTTTATTTTTTACATATTTAATTGAAAAAAAACCTACAACAAAAATAACAATTAATAGAACCAAAAATAATAAAATAATTTTTTTATTTTTCATAACTTCCTCCCCATTTTTTAAAATTTAAATTTTTTATATTCAATTCTATTATTTGTTTGTCCAAATTATGCTATAATTTTTATTTAAACTTTTATCTAATTAAAAAGAAAAAATAGGTCGTTATTTCCATTTTTTGACATTTGACAAACGCCCATTTTCCGTATACAATTAGGGGGATAAAGGCGAATAAAAAAGGAGTAATGAAATATGAATAAAATCTTACATGTTGGACTAGATGTTGGTTCAACGACTGTAAAAATAATAGTTATGGACGAAAATCAAAATACAATATATAAAGATTACCAAAGACACTTTTCTGACACAAAAAATACAGTATGTAATGTATTAGAAAGTTTAGCAGAAATGTTCCCTAAAAATGAATTTACAATAGCTCTTACAGGTTCAGGAGCAATGTCTGCAAGCAAATTTTTAGGAGTAGACTTTATACAAGAAGTTGTATCTTGTAAAAGAGCTGTAGAAAAATACATTCCACAAACAGATGTCGTTATAGAACTTGGTGGAGAAGATGCAAAAATAATTTATTTTGATAAATCTATTGAACAAAGAATGAATGGTACATGTGCTGGTGGAACAGGTGCATTTTTGGACCAAATGGCTTCATTATTACATACAGATACAGCTGGGCTAAATGAGCTAGCAAAAAATTATAAAACAATCTACCCAATAGCTTCAAGATGTGGTGTTTTTGCAAAAACAGATGTCCAACCTTTAATAAATGAAGGTGCTGCAAAAGAAGATATTGCAACTTCTATTTTTCAGGCTGTTGTAAATCAAACAATAAGTGGATTAGCTTGTGGTAGACCTATTAGAGGAAATGTAGCATTTTTAGGTGGACCTTTAAGCTATCTTTCAGAATTAAGAAAAAGATTTATCGAAACTCTTAACTTAAAACCTGAAGAAATTATTGTACCTGATGAAGCTCATCTACTAGTTGCAAAAGGTGCAGCTCTTGATTCTTTAAATGCTACACCAATTACAATAGAAGAATTAAATCAAAAAATAAAAAATTTAAGAAATTCACATGATAATACAACACATCCATTAGAACCATTATTTGAAAATGAACAAGCATATAATGAATTTAAAGAAAGACATGAAACAGCAAAAGTAACAAAAAAAGACTTGTCTTCATATGAAGGTGATTGTTTTATTGGTATAGATGCTGGTTCAACAACAACAAAGCTTGTTTTAATAGATAATGAAGGAAATCTTTTATACTCATTATATGGAAGTAATGAAGGAAACCCACTAAAAAGTGTTATGAATATGCTTAAAAAATTGTATAAAGTTTTACCAGAAAAAGCAATTCTAAGATATAGTGGTGTTACAGGATATGGAGAAAAACTAATTCAAACAGCATTAAATGTTGATTTAAATGAAATAGAAACAATTGCACATTACACAGCTGCAAAACAATTTGAACCTAATGTTACAGCAATTATAGACATTGGTGGACAAGATATGAAATATATCAAAATGAAAAATGGAACAATTGACAATATCATGCTAAATGAAGCTTGTTCTTCTGGTTGTGGTTCATTTATAGAAACATTTGCAAAAAGTTTAAATATAGAAATATCTGAATTTGTAAAAGAAGCAATAAATGCAAAACGACCTGTTGATTTAGGTTCAAGATGTACAGTTTTTATGAATTCAAAAATTAAACAAGCTCAAAAAGAAGGATATACAGTTGGAGATATTTCAAGTGGACTTTCATATTCAGTAATAAAAAATGCTATTCAAAAAGTTATGAAAGTAAGAGACACTGCTACTTTAGGAGACCACATAGTTGTGCAAGGTGGAACTTTTTATAATGATGCAGTATTAAGAGCTTTTGAAAAAATAGTTGGAAAAAATGTAGTAAGACCAGATATCTCAGGATTAATGGGTGCCTACGGAATGGCTCTACTTTCAAAAGAACAATATGAAGCAAATTTAGATATGGAATACAGATCAACTATTCTAAAAACAGATGAATTAGATAACTTAGAAATAAAAGTAACACATACAAGATGTAACAACTGTGAAAATCATTGTAAACTAACAATTAATAAATTTAGCAATGGTTCTATACATGTATCTGGAAACCGTTGCGAAAAAGGTGCAGGAATAACTGCAAGTAAAAAGAATTTACCAAACTTAGTACAATACAAATATCAAAGAATATTTGATTATAAACCTTTAGAAGAACAATATGCTACAAGAGGAACAATTGGAATTCCTAGAGTTTTAAATATGTATGAAGATTATCCTTTCTGGTTTACATTCTTTACAAATCTAGGCTTTAGAGTAATTATATCAGATAAAAGTACTAGAAAAACATATGAAAAAGGAATGGAATCTATGCCATCAGAATCAGTTTGCTATCCAGCAAAAATTTCTCATGGACATATAGAAAACTTAATTGAAAAAGGAATCACATCAATATTCTATCCTTGTATGCCATATTCAAGAAAAGAATATGAAAAAGCTGACAATCATTATAATTGTCCAATAGTAATTTCATATTCAGAAGTATTAAAAAATAATGTTGAAAATATACAAGCAAAAAACATTAAATTCATGAATCCATTCTTACCTTTCGACACAAAAAATCTTGTAAAAAAAGTTATGGAATTAGATGAATTTAAAGAATATAATTTTACTAAAAAAGAATTAACTGAAGCAGCAAAAAAAGCTGAAGAAGAATATCAAAAATGCAAAAAAGATATCCAAGATAAAGGTACTGAAACAGTAAGATATATTGAAGAAAACAATTTAAGAGGAATAGTACTAGCAGGAAGACCTTATCATATAGACCCTGAAATAAATCACGGAATAGATACATTAATAACATCACTTGGTTTATGTGTTTTAACAGAAGACAGTGTATCTGATAAAACAGAAGCAAAACGTCCTATAAGAGTTGTTGACCAATGGGTATTCCATGCAAGATTATATGCAGCAGCAGATTTTGTAGGAAAACATGATAACTTAGAATTAATACAACTAAATTCATTTGGATGTGGAGTTGACGCAGTTACAACAGACCAAGTTGAAGAAATATTATCAAGTTATGATAAAATGTATACTTTAATAAAAATAGATGAAGTAAATAACTTAGGAGCTGTAAGAATTCGTATACGTTCACTTTTAGCAAGTATGAATAAAAGAATAGCAAAAAAAGAAGAAGAAAAAGCTTCAGGAGACTACGGAATTACTAAAAAAATCTTCACAAAAGAAATGAGAAAAGATTATACAATTCTTTGCCCTCAAATGGCACCAGTACACTTTGAATTATTAGAATCAGCAATGCAAGAATCTGGATATAAACTTGAATTATTAAGAGAATGTACTAATAATACAGTTGAAACAGGATTAAAATATATAAATAATGATGCATGTTATCCTTCAATATTAGTTACAGGACAAATGATTGAAGCTTTAGAATCTGGAAAATATGACCTAAATAAAACAGCTTTAATAATGTCACAAACAGGTGGTGGATGTAGAGCTACAAATTACATAGGATTTATAAGAAAAGCTCTAAAAGATGCGGGATTTAGCAATATACCTGTAATTTCATTTAATGTAGTTGGTATGGAAAAAATGCCTGGATTTAAACTAACACCAAAAATGATTGAAAGAATGATAAAATGTGTAATATATGCAGATTTATTACAAAAAATGCTAACAAAAAATAGAGTTTATGAAATAAATAAAGGTGAAACACAAAAATTATATGATGAATGGATGGAAAAATGTAAAAAACTTGTTAGAAACTCTACAAGTAAAGAATTCAAACAAAGTATTTACAACATAGTAAATGATTTTGAAAAAATAGAACTAGACACAAGTATTAAAAAACCTAAGGTTGGAATAGTTGGAGAAGTTTTAATAAAATATCATCCATTTGGAAACAATTTTGTAGCAGACTTACTTGAAAAAGAAGGTGCAGAAGTAATCTTACCAGACTTTATGGGATTCATTAAATTTATGGCAACACATAAAATTACATTTAATAGTTTATTAAATACAAATAAAACTTCTGCAAAAATAAGCAAAATAGCAATTAAATTAATCGATATTTTAGAAAAAGATTTAAAAATAGCACTAGCTAATTCTAAAAAAGGATATCTACAACCATGTGATATTTGGCACCTTGAAGATAAAGTAAAAGATGTTCTATCTATTGGAAATCAAACTGGAGAAGGTTGGTTCTTAACAGCTGAAATGATTGAATATATGGAAAATGATATTCCAAATATTGTATGTGTACAACCATTTGCATGTTTACCTAATCATGTTGTTGGAAAAGGTGTTATAAAAACAATTAGACAAAAATATCCAGAAGCAAATATTTCTCCTGTTGATTATGACCCAGGAGCTAGTGAGACAAATCAAGCTAATAGAATTAAATTATTAATGACTGTTGCTAAAGATAATTTACAAAGACAAGAAAATGAGAAAAAAGCTTTAGATAACGAAAATACTGAAAATATTAATAAACAAGAAAAAGAAACGGTATAAAAAGAACAGAATTTAATTTCTGTTCTTTTTATAATTTTATTATTGTAAATTCTCAATTTCTTCTTTTGTTAATTCCGTCAATTCCATTATTTCTTCTATGTCCTTATTTTTTTCTAACATTTTTTTTGCAATTTCTATCTGTTTTTCTTTTTTCCCCTGCTCTAATCCTAACCTTGTAGCATGGTTTAATTCAGTTGTTCTATCTGATTCCCACATATCTCTTAAATCTGCTAAATATCTTGCTTCTTCATCAGCTGTAAAATATTTAATTTCTACTTCTGCTTCTTTAATAATTTTATTCTTAGATTTTGCCATTTCTATTTTCCCCCTATCTTGATCATCAATAATAGCTAACCATTGATTTAGCTTATCATTCATATCTGGATTTGATTCTCTAAATTTTGGTAATTGTATATAATATTCTTTACTTATACTATTTACTTGATAATCTCTATGCTTATTTAATACCTTTATTGTATCCAATATATATTCGTTAAATCCAAATAAATTATAATTCAGTATGTATATTGAAACTATCTCTTCTGCCCTTTCATAGTCTTCCCCTCTTGGAAAATGTCTTGATATTGTTTTCGCTTCATAGATATCATCTCTTTGTTCTATATTATTTAAATTTCTCATCTGCATCTCAATATTAACTATCATTCCATCATTTAGAATTGCTTGTATGTCTAATCTTCCACCTTTTTCCGTCGTGCTTAATTGTTCTAAATTTACCTCTTCTTTTACTTGGATACTTGTTATTTCGATCTTTAATATTGCATTTAAAAAATCAATTAAATATTTTTCGTTTCCTTTCCTACTAAAAAAAGCTTTAAATATTATATCATTTTTTAAATTTAACTTTCTTTTTATCTCTGTATTTTTTATTTTTTGTGCCAATAAGCTTTCCTCCTTTATTATAACAACTACTATTATAAAATTCAAGTATTTATTATAACTTTTAAATAAATATTTTCTATTTAGTTAATATATCTATATTTTTTCTTTTGCACACTAAATAGAATTTACCTCCTTTCCTTTTATTTTATAATTCATTTTTTTGGATTTTATTTTTTGAAATAATAATTAAATTTTTGATTAAAATTTTTGATTAAAATTTTTGATATAAAGTTTTAAACAATTATATAGACTAAATAGAATAACCTCTTTATAACACAAATACTATATCTTGTAAATACTATTTTTAAAATTTATGTAAATTCATAAAAGTAATTATAAAAAATACCATAATATATAAATATGATATTTTTTATAATTTAATCTTTTTTCTAATTTACAATAAATTTATTTTTATTTACAAATTTTTTAGCCTCATTATATCCCAACTGATAAAATTCATCTATTTTACTCATATCCAAAAGAGAAACTTTTTCACTTTTAATTTTTATTAAATAATCTATACCATCCTGCTCGTACTTAGAAAGCTCTTTACACATTAATTCAAAAGAACGAAAAGCAACATCTATTAAATTTTTACAACAACTTTCATCCACTTCATTTTCAAAAACAACACTTATAACCTTATCTGCACCCAACAATTTAACTTCTCTCCAAGGCACATTTTCTCTAATACCACCATCAATTAATTTAGCATTTTTATAATCACATGGAGAAAAAACAGTCGGAAAACTGCAGCTTGCTTGAACAGCATTTCCTACATTAAAATTATTCACAAAAATTGTATTATCTGAAAAAGCCCTTATTTTTGAAGAAGTAAAACATACAACTTCACCAGTATTCATATCCACACTTGGTATTGCTAATGGCATATCAATATCTGAAATATTACAAATGTTTTTTTCATTACATACTTTATTAATCAATTTATTAATAGATTTCCCTGAATTTAATCCATCTATTTTTATAGTACCTGTTGTAATTAATCCAAAAAACAATTTAAAAATATTTTTTATATCTACATATTTTATTTTTTTACAATATTTTTTAAAAATATCATATATTTCATCAGGTTTATAACCTGCAGCATATAATGTTGAAACAATACTCCCTGACGATGTCCCTCCTATATAATCAATTTTTATATTTTCTTCTTCTAATGCTTTTAAAACACCTATATGTGCTGCACCTTTTACTCCTCCTCCTGATAAAGCTAATCCTAAACTCATATTAATCCCCTTTATAAAATATGAATTTTAAAATTTTTTGTGATATTTTTTAGTTGACTATTTTAATAAAAGATGGTATATTAATTCAAATTATATTTTTAAATTCCGGGAGGGGATAGATATGATTAAATTTATTATAATTTTTTTAATTATGTTTATATTTCTAAAATATACACTTGGAAGTACAACAAAAGAAACTCTGCGGATAATGGCAAATCTTTTATTAGATTTATTAATATTAAAAATACTATGTTGTTTGCAGAATAATACATTATTAATTCTTATGACAAATCATTGGTTTTGGATATTAATAATTTTTATATTTTTTGCTTTAAAATAAATAAAAAACATTTTTAATTAAAAGGTTTTTTATTTATTTTTTTTTAAATTTATGTTATATTAATAGAGAAAGGAATGATTTTATTGAATAAAAATTATTATGATATACTAGAAGTAAATAAAAATGCCTCACCAGAAATAATTGAAAAAGCATATAAAACTTTAGTAAAAAAATATCATCCTGATTTACAAGAAAATAATTTAAAAAATAAATTCGAAGAAAAAATAAAAGAAATTAATGAAGCATATGAGATATTATCTAATTCTGAAAAAAGAAAAAATTATGATTTGAATTTAAAAGCAACTGAAATAACACAAGATGATTATAATATTTTATATAA
>JAFQQR010000032.1 GCA_017410505.1 Clostridia bacterium
AGCTAAGTTATCACCTAATGAATATTATGAATATATAACAACAGGAGTTTATCCATTAAAAAATAAATAAATATACAATATTTACCAGAAAAAAATTATCCCTTTTTTCTAAATGTCCTTGACAAAGGGTACAATTTAAAAAAATTACTAAAGAGAAATACCCCAATAGAAGATATTATAGAAATAACAGAATTAACAAAAGAAGAAATCCTAAAATTAGAAAAGCAACATACAAATGAACATTAAATTAGAAAAAGATTATCCACATAAAAAACATAAAATGTGGATAGTCTTTTTTTTCGTCCCCAAATTCCTACGTCCACAATTCCCTAAGAAAAAATGGCAAAAATTGACGTTTTGAAACACAAAAATAAATAAAATGATAAAATAAGTACTTCACAACTTAAAATCCAAATACCCGTAAGAAAAAATTGATTTTTATGACGTAATATAATAATTAAGGTAATTGTAATAAATAAATATAATATTTAAAATTATATATATAAATATATATTATATAGCTACGAAGCAAAAAAAGAAGGAGAAGAGAAGTTATGAAGTTAAGTAAAAAAATGAAAGGGAAGATTAAGTCAACAGCATTAATGTTGCTAAGCATAATCACTGTAATAATCTGCATGCTTGCAGTAGATAAGGAGCTAAACAATTCAAGTAGTATAATTGCAAAACTAGAATCAAATAGCAAAAAATCAGAAGCTACAGAAATAGCTTCTAATTATGATGTTTCTCAAACTTCTCTAACTTCAAACAGTTCTCTTTCAAGTGAATATACATTATCAACAGTAAGTACAACTTCAAGTATAGAACCAAAAGTAATAGGAGGATCTAATCATTTCGTAGCTTTAAAATCAGATGGAACAGTATGGTCATGGGGAAGTAATACATATGGACAATTAGGATTAGGAGATAACACAAATAGATCAGAACCAACACAAATACAAGGAATGACAGATGTAATAGATATAGCAGCAGGAAATAATAATACAATGATTTTAAAATCAGATGGAACAGTATGGGCAACAGGATGGAATAATTATGGACAATTAGGAGATGGAAGTATAACAGATTCAAATATATTTGTACAAGTTAAAGGATCAAATGGAGAAGGATATTTGCAAAATATTAAATCAATAACAATAACAGAAGGATGGGAGAATGTTACTACATCTTCATTTTATGCATTAACAGAAAGTGGAAAAGTATATGCATGGGGAAGCAACGAATATGGACAATTAGGAATAAATAGCACAGATAGTAATACGCACAGATATCCAGAAGAGATGCAAGGAGTAACAGACATAATAAAAATTGATGCTGGTGCAGGATATTTAGCAATGCTTGATTCAAATGGAAGCATATGGGGTGTTGGAGATAATTGTGTTGGAGAATTAGGAGTAAATAATCAAACAAACTATGCACTACCAGTCCAAATGCTTGATACAGATGGAAGTATTTTATACGATGTAAAAGATATATCAGCCGGTGGTCATCAAACACTGTTAATAAAATCAGATAATACAGCATGGGGAGTAGGTTATAACGCATTTGGAAATTTAGGAATTGGAAATAATACAGCGTGTATAACAACAATAACGCCATTAATAAATGCTGATGGAGAACAGATGACCAATGTAAAAAATATTTATTCAGAATCAGATGCAACTTATATAACAGTAAATGGCGAGAAAGGTATGTATGTTACAGGAGAAAATAGATACGGAGGATTATTTACCGAAGATACAACTGATAGAAATGCATATGAACATGTAGAAATAGATAAAGATATATTAATGGTTGCAGCAACAAAGTTTCGTTATTGGAGTGGTAGTACTCAATATTCGTTCCAAACAGGATTGATAGTAGATACTAATGGAAATATATATACTGTAGGGTACAATCAAAATGGAGAAATGGGAAATGGAATAATATTAAATTCTACAACTCCAATAAATATGAGTACTCCAGGATTAAATGTAAGAAATGAATATATAAAAATTGATGAAAATCTTGAAATTGAGATAGAAGATGGATTTAATTTATTAAATAACAAAGTGTCAAAAAGTGATTTTACATGGACATCATCAAATGAAGATGTAGCAACAATTAATAGTAGTGGTGTAGTTACAGGAAAATATATTGGAGAAACAACAATAACAGGAATACATAATAGTTCAGAACTAAAAGTAAGAGCTATTATAAGTGTATACAGAAATAAAGAAGGAGCAATAACAATTCCACAAGTAGTAGTTCAAGACAATGTAACAATTGCATTAAAAGAAGATGGAACAGTATGGGCAACAGGATATAATGGATATGGTCAATTAGGAGATGGAACAACAGTTGACAAAACAGAATTTGTACAAGTAATGATAGATGAAAATACACCATTAACAAATGTGTTGAAACTATCAACAGGTTCTGAGTTTAATACAATTGCATTAACAAAAACAGGAGAAGTATATGGATGGGGTAACAATTCGTATGGGAATTTAGCAACAGGAGATATAACAGCTCAATTATATGTACATAAGATGGAAATAAAAAGCTCATATAAAGCTATAGACGTTGCTGCTAATTATCAGATGACATATGTATTAACAGCGGATGGAAAGCAACATTATGTAGGAATATGTGAAGAGAGTGGCTATAATCAAAATCTTGGAAATGCATCAACATATGAATTTAAAGAAATAACACAAGTATCAGATGGTATAAAAATAGAAGCTCAAGCCTTTACGGTTATGGTAATGCAAGGTAAAGGAACAACTTTAGGATGGGGATATGATAGTTGGGGACAATTAGGACAAGGAAGTACAGCACGTACAAGAGGATTAACACATATAGGAAAAGATATAGTAGATATCCATTTGGGAGAATATGCAGGAATAGTACAAAAAGAAGATAAAGAAATATATATAACTGGATTAAACAATTTTAATGGTATGACTGGAGGATTAGGGATAGGATCAACCAGTAATTTAATAACAACATATCAAAAAATTGAATTACCAAGTGATAGTTCAAGAAAAGTGGTGAAGGTAAAAAGACAAGGCTTTAATACAGTAGTTTTAGCTTCAGATGGAACAGTATGGGCAGCGGGATATAATGGATATGGACAATTATCACAAGGGGATACAACAGCAACAAATACTTTCGTCCAAATAAAAGAAAATGAAAGTACATACATTACAGATTGTCTAGATATAGCTGCTGGTGAGGTATTAGGAGATGGAAGAGTTAGTAAAAATATAGCAATTATTCGTAATGATGGAACAGTATGGATGTCAGGAGATAATACATATAAACAGATGGGAAATTCAAATACTACAAGTACATCTTATATGAAAAAAGCAGGTATAGATAATGTTAAGTTAAATGTAAGAAATGAATATATAAAAGTGGGAGATACATTAGATGTTAATGTAGAAGAAGCATCAGAATTTAATGTTTTAATTAAAGAAGATGCAAAACAAAGTGATTGGACATGGAGTTCATCAAATGAAGAGGTAGCAACAATTGATAACAATGGAATAGTAACAGCAAAAGCATTAGGTCATACAACAATAACAGGGTACAATGCAAGTAATAGACTAAAAGCAAGAGTAATAATTAATGTGTATAGAAACAAAGAAGGAGCAATAACAGTACCACAAGTAGAAGAAGGAACAGGATTTACAGTTGTATTAAAAGAAGATGGAACTGTTTGGACAACAGGTTATAATGCATGGGGACAATTAGGAGATGGAACAACAACTAATAGAAATATATTAAAACAAGTAAAAATAGATGAAAATACATATTTAACTAATATTAAAAAAATATCAACATCCTATGGAGCAACTATGGCATTAACGTTAGATGGAGAAATATATGTATGGGGATATAATACTTATGGACAATTAGGAGTAGGAGATACAACTAATAGACTATATGCAGAAAAAGTAAAAGGTATTGGAGGAGAAGAATACTTAGAAAATATAATAGATATAGCAAAATCTCATGATTCAGGATTAGCTATTGATAAAGATGGAAATATATATGGATGGGGAGAAGATAATGAATATACTCTTCTAGGAGTAGGAACAACATATACCCCATTAAAAATGGAGAAAATAACAAATGTAGTAAGTATAAATAGTGGATATTCAGAAGGAGCAGCAATATTATCGAATGGTGAAACTTGGGTATGGGGATATAATACAAAAGGAGCACTAGGTAATGGAAAAGAAGAAGATGCAACAACTGAAAGATGTCTTTCAAATGATATTACAGAAATTAAACTTAATGGAGGTTCAGGATATATACTGAAAGAAGATAAAACAATATGGGCTTCAGGGTTAAATGATGCTGGACAGTTAGGTTTAGGAGACACAACAAATCGTCAAATATTTACTCAAGTTATGTATGAAAATGGAAATGCAGTTACAGCAAAAACAATACAAGCTGGTTCAAAAAATTTACAATATATTGGAACAGATGGAAAAGCGTATATTACAGGATACAATGGATATGGACAAGTAGGCGATGGAACAACTACAAATGCTATATATCCAACAGTAATGATAAATGCAGATGGAACAGAGATAACAGATGTGTTGTCTTTAATAACTGGAAATTGCATAAGTGGTAGTATTCCATTAAATACAGGGATTATAAGACAAGATGGAACAGTATGGCTTGCTGGAGATAATACTTATGGTCAAATAGGAGATTATAGTAATAATAGTTCAAGTTACTTAACTAAAGTAGGAACTAATGAAGTAATATTAAATAAAAACAATGAATATATAAAAGTTGATGAAAACATAGATTTAGAAGTATTAGTAGCATCAGGGTTTAATGTATTTATTCAAGATGAGATAAATCAAAGTGATTGGACATGGAGCTCATCAAATGAAGAAGTAGCAACAGTTGATAATAATGGTATAGTTACAGGAAAAACTATAGGCTATACAGCAATAACAGGGTATAATTCAAAAACAGGATTTAAAGCAAGAGTAATAATAAATGTCTATAGAGACAAAGAAGGAGCAATAACAGTACCACAAGTAGCAGAAGGAGAAGGATTTACAATTGTATTAAAAGAGGATGGAACCGTCTGGGCTACAGGAAAAAATAATCTTGGACAATTAGGAGATGGAACGACAACTAATAGTAATGTATTAAAACAAGTAAAAATAGATGAAGACGCATATCTAACAAATGTAAAGAAAATATCAGCTTCATTCACTCATATAATGGCATTAACCAAAGATGGAGAAGTATATGCATGGGGATATAATGGTAATGGACAATTAGGTCAAGGAGATGGAACTAATAGAAGTTATGCAACAAAAGTAAAAGGTATTAAAGGAGAAGGATACTTAGAAAATATAATTGATATAGCAATGGCGCATGATGACGCATATGCTCTAAATAATGAAGGCGAATTTATTGCATGGGGAGGCGGAAGCGGATTTTTAGGTCAAGCAGCCTCTACTACACCTATTAAGATAGAAAAAGTATCAAATATAATAAGTATAGATACAGGTTATAATGACGTAGGAGCAATGTTTTCTGATGGTGAAACATGGACATGGGGACATACTCCGTATGGATCTATAGGAAGTGGTACTACATCATCTAGTGCAATGCAAAATGTTTTAGGAAATGATATAGTACAAATAAAATTTGATGGATATTCAGGATATATCTTAAAAGAAGACAGAACAGTATGGTCATCTGGTTTTAATAATTGTGGACAACTAGGGTTAGGAGATACAACAACTAGAACAACATTTGAGCAAGTAGTATTTGAAAATGGAGAAGCAGTTACAGCAAAAACAATACAAGCAGGTTCTAGAAATTTACAATTTATAGGAACAGATGGAAAAATATATGTTACAGGTTATAATGGAAAAGGACAATTAAGTAATGGAACAACTAACAATGCTTTATATCCAACAGTAATGTTAAATGCAGATGGAACAGAAGTTGTAGATGGTATTTTATTAGTAGATGGAGGATCTTCTTGTCATCAAACTGCTTCACTAAATATGGGAATTATAAGAGAAGATGGAACAGTTTGGCTTGCTGGAGATAATACATATGGACAATTGGGAAACGGAATATCAACAACTATAACAAGTACATACTTAACAAAAGTTGGAATTAATGAAACAACTTTAAATATTAGAAATGAATATATAAAAATAGGAGACATATTAGAAGTTAACATAGAAAATGTATCAGGATTTAATGTATTTATTCAAGATGAAGTAAATCAAGGTGATTGGACATGGAGTTCATCAAACGAAGAAGTAGCAACTATTGACAATAATGGTATAGTTACAGGAAAAGCTATAGGGTATACAGCAATAACTGGATATAATTCAAAAACAGGACTAAAAGCAAGAGCAATAGTAAATGTATATAGAAACAAAGAAGGAGCAATAACAGTACCACAAGTAGAAGAAGGTGAAGGATTTACAGTTGTATTAAAAGAAGATGGAACTGTTTGGGCAACAGGATACAATAATGTTGGGCAATTAGGTGATGGAACAACAACTAATAGAAGTAGATTAAGACAAGTAAAAATAGATGAAAACACATATTTAACTAATGTTCAGAAAATATCAAGCTCATTCTCTCATATAATGGCATTAACATTAAGTGGAGAAGTATATGCATGGGGATATAATGATGATGGTCAATTAGGTCAAGGAGATGGAGCAACTAGAAGTTATGCAACAAAAGTAAAAGGTATTGGAGGAGAAGGATATTTAGAAAACATAATTGATATAGCAATGGCTCATGATGAAGCATATGCAGTAAATGATAAAGGAGAATTTATTGCATGGGGAGGAGGATATGCATTTTTAGGTCAATCAGCCTCTACTACACCTGTCAAAATAGAAATGGTATCAAATATAATAAGTATAGATGCAGGATATAATGACGTAGGAGCAATGTTTGCAAATGGTGAAACATGGACATGGGGACATAATCAAAATGGATCTATAGGAAATGGGACTACAGCAGGTATCTCAATGCAAAATTTTTTAGGAAATGATATAGTACAGATAAAATTTGATGGATATTCAGGATACATATTAAAAGAAAACAGAACAGTATGGTCATGTGGTCTTAATAATTATGGACAATTAGGTTTAGGAGATACAACTACTAGATTAACATATAATCAAGTAGTATTTGAGAATGGAGACACAGTCACAGCAAAAGCAATTCAGGCAGGTTCAAGAAATCTACAATTTATAGGAACAGATGGAAAAGTATATGTTACAGGTTACAACGGAAAAGGGCAATTAAGTAATGGAACAACTGACAACGCGATTTATCCAATAGTAATGTTAAATGCAGATGGAACAGAAGTTACAGATGGTATTTTATTAGTAGATGGAGGATCATCTTGCCATTCAACTTATTCATTAAATATGGGCATCATAAGAGAAGATGGAACAGTTTGGCTTGCTGGAGACAATACTTATGGCCAAATTGGAGATGATAGCAATAATAGTTCAAGCTATTTAACTAAAGTAGGAACCAATGAAATTATATTAAATAAAGACAATGAATACATAAAAGTTAATGAGAGTATAGATTTAGAGGTATTAGTAGCCTCAGGATTTAGTGTATTTGTTGATAACGAACCAAAACAAAGTGATTGGATATGGAAATCATCTAATGAAGATGTTGCTACAGTTGATAATAATGGCATAATTACAGGAAAAAATATAGGATATACAACAATAATAGGATACAATCAAGATAATGGTTTAAAAGCAAGAGCGATAATAAATGTATATAGAGATAAAGAAGAAGCAATAACAGTTCCACAAATAGTAGAAGGAGAAGGATTTACAATAGTACTAAAAGAAGATGGAACAGTTTGGGCAACAGGATTGAATAATGTAGGACAATTAGGACAGGGAGATACAGTAAATAGAAATATAGCTGTACAAGTAAAGATAGATGAAAATACATATTTAACAAATGTAATAAAAATATCAAGTACATATGCACAAACAATGGCATTAACTAAAGATGGAGAAGTATATACATGGGGATATAATAATAATGGAGAATTAGGTCAAGGAGATACAACAAATAGAAGTTATGCAACAAAAGTAAAAGGCATTAAAGGGGAAGGATATTTAGAAGGCATAATTGATATAGCAATGGCACATGATGATGCATATGCAGTAAACGACAAAGGAGAATTTATTGCATGGGGATGTGGATTTGGATTTCTAGGAAAAGCAGCTAGTTATGTACCAATAAAGATTGATAATGTAAACAACATTATAAGTGTAGATACAGGGTACGAAGATGTAGGAGCAATGATTTCAAATGGTGAAACATGGACATGGGGACATAATCCATATGGTTCTTTAGGAAATGGAACTACAGCAACTAGTGCAATGAGAAGTATTTTAGGAGAAAATATAGTACAGATAAAATTTGATGGATATTCAGGATACATCTTAAAAGAAGACGGAACAGTATGGTCATCAGGAATAAATAACTATGGACAATTAGGATTAGGAGATAAAACTAATAGAACAACATTTAATCAAGTAATGTTTGAAAATGGACATGAAGTTACAGCAAAAGCAATCCAAGCTGGTTCAAGAAATTTACAATTTATAGGAACAGATGGAAAAGTATATGTAACTGGATACAATGGCCAAGGACAATTCAGTAATGGAACAACCACAGATGCCTTATATCCAACAGTAATGTTAAATGCAGATGGAACAGAAGTTACAGATTGTATTTTATTAGCAGATGGAGGATCTTCTTACTATGAAACTGTTTCACTAAATATGGGAATTATAAGACAAGATGGAACAGTATGGCTATCTGGAAACAACACATATGGGCAAATAGGAAATGCAACTAATACAAGCACAAGCTATCTAACCAAAATGGGAGACGGATTCTTAAATTATTCAGAAAAAACAATAACATTAGGAATAAACGAATCTAAAAAAATAAATCCACTATTATTCAATATAGAAGATGATATGAATGTATTCACAGACAGCAGCACAGAGGTTGGAGAGTTAACTTATACAATAGAAGACGAAACAACAGCAATAGTAACAACTTTAGGAATGATTACAGGAAAAGCACAAGGAATTACAAAAATAAAAGTAGAAGATACAATAACAGGAGCAACAACAAATATATGGGTAAAAGTAGTAGAAGATGAAAACATAAAAATAAATCTAGGATACAAATTCACAATAGCACTAAAACAAGATGGATCAGTATGGAGCTGGGGAGAAAACCATGTTGGTCAATTAGGTTTAGGAAATACAACATACTACAACGAACCACAAAAAATAACTGGAATAACAGAAAAAATAGTAGATATAGAATCAGGATATTACCATAGTATAGCTTTAACAGAAAATGGAGAAGTTTACACATGGGGATACAATTATCAAGGACAATGTGGAAATGGAACTGCACAAAATGTTTTAACACCAATAAAAGTTACAGGTCTAACAAACATAGTAAAAATAAATGCATATAAATATATGACAATTGCATTAACAGAAAATGGAGAAGTATACGTTTGGGGAAGCGGATATGGAGCCACACCTGTAAAACTAAACTTTACAAGAAAAATAATAGACATAGCAGGAAATATAGTATTAGCAGAAAACAGAAGAGCATATAACTTAACAGAAACAATGTCATATGGAAAAGACTTAATAAAAATATCTGCAGGAGAAAACCACTATTTAGGTTTAACAGCAGATGGAGAAGTATATGCATGGGGTACAAACAACTATGGACAATTAGGAAATGGAAACAATACATCAAGTAATATACCTACAAAAGTATTAACTCCGGATGGAACAGAAAATATTACAGACATAGTAGAGATTTCAGCAGGAAATTGTTATTCAATAATAAGTGACAAAGATGGAAATGTATACACATTTGGTTGGGATGGATACAATTGCTTAGGTATTGGAGATACAAGAAACTTACCAATAAAAGTAGAAAATTTAAATAAAATAGAATTAGTAGGAGCATCAGGAGGAGCTCATACTGCTGTCGTAGACTGGGATGGATATGTATACACAGTAGGACTAAATGATGCAGGACAATTAGGATTAGAAGACTACACAAATAGAGCAGAATTTGAAATGGTAGGAGAACTACAAATAACATGCAATCCAAGTAAAATAACAATGTATGTAGGAGAAAGCAAAGATATTAGTTTATCTTTAAGTAGTTCATTTAACTTAAAATCAGATAATCAAAATACAAGCAGTGTAAACAAAACTATAGTAAATGAAGCAATAGCAAGTTTATCAGAAAATACTGTAACAGGATTATCTGTAGGAAAAACCATTTTAAATGCAACATATGAAGGAGCAATAGGAAGTGTAAATACAGAAATTAGAAAATTCTATAGAAATATAGAAATAGAAGTATTACCAGAAGGTGGAATAGTTGTTCCAAAAGTAGAAACAGGAGATGGATTCACAATTTCTCTAAAAGCAGATGGAACAGTATGGAGTTGGGGACAAAACCTATATGGACAACTAGGATTAGGAAACACAACATCATATAATGAACCACAAAAGGTAACTTCTATAGAAGAAACAATAAAAGATATATCAGTAGGAAACTACCATGTATTAGCACTAGGTGAGTCAGGAAAAGTCTACACATGGGGCTTAGGAAACAAAGGACAATTAGGTGTAGGAAATGGATACAATTATTACAGTCCAGTAGTTGCAACAGACATATATGGAATCCAATTAGAAGATATAGTAAAAGTAGAAGCAGGAAAAGATATTAGCTTTGCAATAAATTCAAAAGGTGTAGTATATGTATGGGGTAATGGATATAGTAGTAGAGCACAAAAACTAGATGTAGTAGAGAATTTAATAGATGTAACATCAAAATATGTATTATCAGGAGATGGAAAAGTATACAATATAGCAACAAAAGAAGAGTTAGCATTAGTAGGGAAAATTGTAGAACTAGATGAAGGAACAGACCATACAGTAATGCTAACAGGAGAACAAAAAGCATATGCAATAGGAGATAATACATATGGACAATTAGCAAATGGAAACAATGTACCAAGTGAAGAACTACCTGTTGCAGTAAGAATAGACAGTGAAAATTTATTTACAGGAATAAAAGAAATAAAAGCAGGAGATAGAGTAACAACAATAGTAACAACAGATGGAAAAGTATGGACTGCTGGAATGAATGACAATAATGAATTAGGTATAGAAAATACAGAAATATTAGATAGAAACTTACCAGAAGAAAACGCAAATATAAGTAATGTAATATTTGCAAATCCAGGATATAACCATGTAGTAGTTGTAAAAGCAGACGGAACAGTATACGCATGGGGAAATGGAAAACAAGGAGAATTAGGTAACAGAACAAACAAAAATAGCATAATACCTGTAATGGTAGGTGACTACATGATAAGAACAAATACTAATAGAGTAATATTAGGAGTAAATAGTGAAAAAATAGTAGAAGGATATGTAGATTACTTCAACATATTTAATAATAATGCAATTAATATAAACTATACTTCTAAAGACTCATCAGTAGTAGAATTAATAGAAGCACAATCAGAAGAAGTAACAACAGGAAAAATAGGAATAAAATTAAGTGGTAAAAAGGTAGGAACAACAATTGTAACAGCAAATCAAGAAAATAGTACTAATATAGGAGTAATCCAAGTAGAAGTAATACCAGAAGGAAAAACAATATCACCAAATGTAATTACTAATGGAAGTCATACAATAAGTTTAAGAGTAGATGGAAAAGTATTTACATGGGGAGATAACACATATGGACAATTAGGAAATGGAACAACAGTAAGCAGTGACGAACCAGAAGAAGTAACATTCCCAGAAGGAACTGTTATTACTGAAATAGCATCAGGAGAAAATCATAATGTGGCATTAGATGACCAAGGAAATGTATGGACATGGGGAAGAAATAATAACTATCAAATAGGTCATTCAGGTGGAAATCAATATACACCATATAAAATAACAGGATTACCAAAAGTTATAAGAATAGCAGCAGGAAATAATAACACAATGGTAATTACAGAAAACAACGAATTATATGCATGGGGATTAAATGCATATGGAGATTTAGGACTAGGAACATATACAAATAAAGTATTACCAACAAAAGTGACAGGTATTGGAGATATCATAGATATATCAGGAGGAAAGAGCCATTTTATAGCATTAAATAGAGCAGGTGAAGTGTATGTCACAGGATCTAACTTATATGGACAATTAGGAATTGGAACAAATGAAACAAGTAAAATAAATGAATTTAGAAAGCTAGAAATAAGCGAAAAAATAGGAACAATAAATTCAGGAGATTTATCAAATATAGCAACTACAGTAGATGGATATGTATATGCTTGGGGAGGCAATACATATGGACAACTAGGAACAAGTGATAAAGAAAATAAATATGTTCCAACAAGAATAAACAATGTTCAAAATATAAGACAAGCAGATTCTGGAAAAACACATACTGTTTTAAGAGATGGAAATAATAATGTATTTGTAGTAGGAACAAATACAAATGGACAATTAGGTATAGGAACAAAAGACAATAAAGAAACATTTGAACAAAATCAAAGAATAAGCAATGTAATAAGAGTATCAGCAGGAAACACATACACAACATTCTTAAAAGAAGATGGATTTGTATGGGCTTGTGGGGATTATAACCATGGAGACAAATCTAAGAAGAGTAGAACAAAAGCACAAGTGCCAGTATTAGTAGGAAGTGACTCATCATCATTAGATACTATGGAAGTAGTATTAATGAAGAGTGAAGTACAAAACATAATGGCAAATGCGAAGTTCAAATTTAACCTAATATACATAGAAGAAAATGATACAAGTGACTTTAGCTATTCAAGTTATAATGAAGAAATAGCAAAAATAGATGAGGATGGAGATATATTAGGAATAAGAGAAGGTACAACTTGGGCAAAAGTAACAGATGAAAAAACAGGAAAAGTTCATATAGCAATAGTAAGAGTAATAGACAATAATGAAGAATATGAAACACATGTAGCACCAAATGTTATTGCCGGAGAAAACTTCGCAATAGGTCTAAAAGAAGATGGAACAGTATGGACATGGGGATATGATGCAAGTGGACTAGCAGATACAAACACACCAATAAATACAAATGTATTGTCAACATATAAAATGATAGATGCAGGAAAAAATCATGCTATAGCCATAAGAACTGATGGAACAGTTTGGTCAGTAGGAAATAACAGTAATGGTGAACTTGGAATAGGAAATTTAGAAGATAAATCAAGACTAGTACAAATTGAAGGATTAACAGATATTACTCAAATAGCAGCAGGAGAAACACATTCATTAGCAATTGATAGTTATGGAATTGTATATGGATGGGGTTCAAATGCAAATGGAGAATTATCATCTGAATATATAGGACAAGATACTAAATCACCAATAGTTATAACAATACCAAATGAAAGAATAATGCAAATAGCAGCAGGAAAAAATCAATCAGCATTTGTAACAGCAAATGGAACAGTATATGGAATGGGAAGCATGTTAAATGGATATATACCAAATATATCTGACGCAGTAAAAGTAGATATAGGAGAAAACTATATACTAATACTAAGAGAAGATGGAAGTATTTACAAATATCAATATGGAGTATTAACAAAAGTATCAAATGTTTCAAATGCAGTTGATATATCAGTACAAAATAAAGTAAATGCATATCAAAGTGTAGATGAAAAAGCATATACTTGGGGAGTAAATACAAATGGACAATTAGGAATAAATTCAACAACATCAGTTTCAACACCAGTACAAGTCTCAGAAAATGGAACTAATGTATTTAGAGTAGGTTCTGGTTACAACAACACATACACTATTTTAAATACAGGATTTGTATATGCAGCAGGAAATAACACATACGGAGAACTTGGAAATGGAACAAGTGAAAATGAAGAAAGTACAACAAAAGACAATAGTTTAGTACACACATTAGTTGGAGACAGAAACTTTGAAATAGAACCAACAAGTAATACATTAGAAATAAACGAAATAGAAGAAGTAGGTATTAAATCAAATACATTTAATGTATTTAGCAATAAAGCTAAAGATTTAAGTGAATATGATTGGACAGCAGAAGATGAAACAATCTTAGCAGTATTAGGAGATGGAGAAATTCAAGGTATTAATGTAGGAACAACAAAATTAATTGTTACTGACAATGTGACAGGAGAAACAAAAGAAGGAACAAGAGTAGTTGTGCCAGTAGATACAGATAGAATTGAAAGTATAACAGCTAGTGGAAAAGAAGCAGAAGTAACAGATGCATATCAATATGAAGTAAGAATTCCGGTAGACGAAGATGAAACAACATCTATAGTTACAATAAAAACAAAACTCGAAACAGACCAAATTAGTGTAGATGGTGGAACAACTTGGGAAACAGGAACAATAAGCACAACAGTAGATATAACAAATGATTCTACAACACTACCATTTATAGTAAAAACAGAAGCAGGAAATGAATTAAATTACACATTAACAATAATAAGACAAAGTAATAATAATAAATTAGCTAGTATAACAGTAAATGAAAAAGAAGCAACAAAAATATCAGATAAAGTTTATGAAATGATAGTACCAAATAGTGAAGTAAATGTAGTAAAAGTAACAGCAGAAAATGACAGAGCATCAGTAAGTATAAAAGGATTACAAAAAGAACTTAAAGAACAAGACTATAATTTAGTAATGACAAAATCAGTAGAAGAATTACCAATAAAAATCACTTCTGAATCTGGAAGAGAAGAAAACTACACATTAAAAGTTTATACAGAAGACTATGTTACAACACTAAATAAAGTATTTGTAAATGGAGAAGAAGCAACAAAAATAGATGATACAAATTATGAAATTACAATAACAGATGAAATAGACTTGTCAACTGTTAAAGCTATAACTAATTTATCTACTTCAAATGTAGGAATAAATGGTGGAGAAAAACAAGTAAATACAATAACTGAAAGTGTAAAAACAGCAGATGATGTAAGCATAGTAACAATACAAGTAGAAAGTGCTGATGGAACAATATCAGAAGAATATACATTAACAATTAATAAACAAAGAGTAAACAGTAAAATACAAGAATTACAAGTAAATGGACAAACAATAAAAGAAGTAAATAATGTATATACAGCATATGTAACATCAGACACAGAAACTGCTACAGTAAAAATAACAGCAAAAGACACAGAATATTACATTACTTTAGCAGATTATGCAGAAGAAAATTATACTATTACTAAAGATGTAGAAGTAAATGCAGATACAAATACATACGAAATCCAAATAAGAGATGGAGTATCAGGAGAGATAGTAAATTATACTTTAATAATAAAACGTGGAGATACAGAAGTTGGAATTAAAGATATATTTGCTGTAAATGATAGTATAGTAAAATATGCTACACAAATATCTGATACAGAGTATGAAATAATAGTATTAGACACATATACAGACACAAACTTAACCATAAATAGTGTAAATCCTGAAAGCAAAATAGCAATAGGACAAGAGGATATAGATGCTGAAAATTACGTAATTGGTTCAAATACAAAAACAATTTCATTAACAGAAAAAGAAACAATTGTACCAATAGTAGTAACAACAGCAGATGGAGCAAAGACAGAAGAATATACAGCAAAAATAATAAGAATATCAGATGACACAACATTAAACATAGTAGCTGTAAATGAATTGTTAGGAAATCTAGATATCCAAGCAGAAATTTCAGAAACTGAAGAAGACACATATGAAGTACAATTACAAAATCCTGTAACTTTAGTAAAAGTTATAGCAAGTACAACAAATGAAAATTCTAATATAAAAATTGCAGACGGTGAATATGATACACAAGAAGCAAATAAAGAAATAACAATAGATTCAAGCTTGACAGAAGTAATAATTACAGTAAAATCTGAATATGGAACAGAAAAACAATATACATTAAAAATAAAAACATTGTCAGATGATAGTAAGTTACAAGAAATTATTGTAGGAGGTACAAAAGCAACTTACAATAGTGTACTTGGAAGATATGAAGTAAAAGTAGATAGTACTGAAACTACATATGACATAACAGCAATAGCGCAAGACAGCTTAGCAGATGTAAAAATTGAAGCTTCTACTGGTAGTGTAAATGCGACAGGAACAGCTCAAACAATAGAAAATAAAGCGGCAGAAGAAACAATAGTTCCAATAACAATAACTGCACAAAATGGTATTGCAAGTACAACATATCAATTAGCAATTATAGAAAAATCAAATATAGCAGATATAGGAACTGTAAAAGTAAATGGAAAAGAAATAACATCAGATGAAGATGGAAATTATACAGCAAATGTTGTATCAACAACTACAGAAGCAGAAATATTTGTACAAGCATTAAATCAATATGCAGTAGTAACAGTAGATAGCGAAACTTCTAATACAAATAATGTTACAGTAACAAGAACAATAACAGAAGATACAACTGTTTACACAATAAAAGTAGTATCAGAAGATGGTACAAATACAGTAGAAAAAACTTTAACAATAAATAGATTAAGTGGAAATACAAATATAACAGATGTAAAAGTAGAAACATCAGATGGAACAACATATACACCAACACTACAAGAAGACGGAACATACTACGTAAAAGTAAAAAGACAAGATACAGCAGATGTAACAGTAACATTGGAAGATACAAAAGCAAAAGTAACAATAGCAGGAGGAACAACAAATATACAAGAAAGTACAGAAACAGTAACATTATTAAATGAAATAACACAAGTAAATGTAGTAATAGAAGCAGAAGATGGAACACAAAAAACATCAATAATAAAAATAGAAAAAGAATCAAATAATACAGAATTACTACAAATAAAAGGTGCTGATATTAAAAAAGTTTCTAAGATAACATCAGATAAATACGAAATACAAGTAGATAATAGATTAGAGACATTAGTAATAGATGCAATAACAGAAGATACAAAAGCTAAAATAAAATTAGGAACAGAAACAGAATATACATTAAACAAAATAGAAGATAAATCTATAGATATAAGTTCAATTGACTCATTTACAATAGATGTTTTAGCAGAAGATGGGGAAACTACTAAAACATATACAATAGAAATAACAAGAAAATTTAGCACAGAATTAGAAAGTATAGTAGTAGATGATGAAAGTGCAACAAAAGATGGAAATGTATATAGTGGATGGGCTAATAATGATGACACTGCAAATATTGTAATAACACCAGACAATAGTTTAGCAAATGTAAGTGTATATAAAGACACAGATATTGTAACAACAGGAACTGGAACAATAACTCTTGCAGAAGAAATGCTAGATAAGACTGCAACATATAAAATAATAGTAAGCAATCCAGATGATGATAGCACTTCAAGCACATATATCTTAAACATAACTAAAAAATCTACAAATAATAATATAGAATATGTTAAAGTAAATGGGGAAACTTTAACAGAAAATGAAGAGACAGAAACATATGAAACAGAAGTAATTACAGTAGATTCAGAAGAATATGTACTAGAAGTAAAAGCAGAAGATGAATATGCAACTATTAAATTTGATGATGGAGAATATAGTACAACAAATATTCAAGAAGAAACTTATACAATATTAGCAGGAGAAACAAAAGAAGTAGTTGTTACAGTTAAATCTCAAAATGGAGAAGAGATAACAAAAACTGTTAAAATTTATAGAAAAGATAATAACTTAAAAGTAACAACTGTAAAAGTAAATGAAACAGATATCACAGCAGATTATGATGAAGAGCATAAAAACTATAGTATAAGTTTAGAAAATACGCTAACTAGTACAGATTTAGAAATTATACTAGAAAGCAATAAATCTAAAATTAATACAACAATAGATGGTAGCGAATATGAATCTTTTGAAACAATTTTAGTAGAAGACATAAGTTTACCAGGAGTAGGTAAAAAAGTAATAACATTTACAGTAACTTCAGAAGAAGGAAGTATTGAAACAAGAACAATAACAATTTCACAATTCTCATCAAATATAGAATTAGAAGAAGTAAAAGTAAATGGAAAAGATGCTGAGAAACGTAAAGATGGAAATTATGAAATAACAATAGGAGATATACCAAACATAGCTACTATTTATGCAAAAGCAAAAGAAAGTACAACAAGCATTGAAATAAACGGAAGTACAGCAACAGTAGGAGAACAAACAGTAAATATAGAAAACATATTAGGAGGACAATTTATAGAAGTACCAATAAAATTAACTTCAGAAGATGGAACAGAATATGAATATGAATTATACATAACAGTAAAATCTGGAAATAATAATTTGGAAACAGTAAAAGTTAATAATATTGATGCTACAAAATTAGATGACACAACATATAGAATGTTTGTAAACCAAGCAGCTGTACAAGCAACAGTAGACATTACAGCAGCGAGTGAAAGCTCAGTTGTAAAAGTAATGGTAGATGATATAGAGCAAACAGGAAATCCATTAAGCTTTATACAAACTCTTCCACAAGAAAGAACAAATGTAGTATTTACAATTATTTCAGAATCAGGTGAAGAAAAAGAATATACATTAGAAATAATAAAAGAATCAAATGATAATACTATTCAAAGTTTATATGTAAATGGAATAGAGTTAGTAAAAGACGAAACAACAGGAAGATATAAAACTACTGTAAATGAAGAAGATGGAAATCCAGTAGTTAAAGTTATAACAAATAATGAATTCGGATATGTAAGAATAGCATTATTTGAAGAAGAACAAACACAAAGTGAAAGAACAGTAGAATTAAGTGATAGCAAAACAACAACAGTACCAATTACTATAAGAAGTCAAACAGGAGTAACAAATGTAGAATATTTAGATATCGAAAGAATCTATACAACAACAAATATTGATACATTAGTAGTAGATGGAACTGAGATAACAAATTATAATGAATATAATAGAACATATACAGCTCTGATTGATGCAAACATTGAAGAGCACGAAATCTTCATTATGGCATCAAATACATATGCAACAATAGAAATAAATGAAGATATAGGAGTTGGAAATGTTACAACATTCACAACTATGGAAGAAGACGAATATGAAAAAACACTAGTATTTACGGTAACATCAGAATCAAGTGAAGTACAAGACTATAAAATAAAATTAGTTAAAAAATCATCAAATATTAATATAACAGAATTAATAGTAAATGATGTAAAATTACTTCCTGATGAAGAAAAACCAGATATATACAGAAAAAATATTAAGAAGTTAGCACACAAAGCAAAAGTAAAAGTAACAACAGAATATCCATATGCTAGTGTAAAAATAGGAGATAGTGATACTGTAATAGGAACATCAGAAGTGTGGGTAGATTTAAGCTTAACACAAGATGTAATAACAGTACCAGTATTAGTAACTGCAACTGATGGAGAAACAATAGCAACATATAACATTATATTAACAAGATTATCAAATGACACAAATGCAATAGTAAGTTATGATGGAGTAGATTTAAGTAAAGATGAAAATGGAAAATATAATGTAAGTATATTAGATACAGTAACATCAGGAGTGATTAAAGTAGTTACAAATGATGAAAATGCAAAAGCAGATATAGCAAATACATTAGAATATGAATTAGGAGGAAAAGAATATAACTTAAGTATAGATACTGCGAATGCAGGAAGAACAATAGAAGTACCAATTGCAGTTGTTTCAGAAGATGAAACAATAGAAAATAGTACATTAGTAATTACAAGAATTTCAACAAATAACAAAACAGCAAAAGTAGAAGGAACATTTGATGTAGATGGAACTTCAGTAACAAAAGAAGCAACTATAGATGAAGAAGGAAATTACTTTATAGGAGTAAAAGAATTAACAGAAGAAGTAACATTAAAAATAACTTCAGAAAGTGAATATTCAGTAGTAACAAGAGGATCAGAAACAGGAAATGGAGAACTAGAAACAGAAGTAACACTTACAGGTAAAGTAACATATGTAAATTACAAAGTAACATCAGAAGCAGGAGAAGATAAGACATATACAGTTAAAATAGTAAGACAATCATCAGATGTAAGTATAGGAAAATTAACTGTAGATGAGGAAGAAATTAAAGCAGATGAAAATGGAATCTATAATGCAGAAGTAGAAGGGGGAACTACTACTGCAGGAATTATAGTAACATTATCAAGTGATGCAGCAACAGCTCAGATAGGAGATGTAACAGCTACAGCAGTATTAGATACAAATGTTAAAGTAACAGGTGTAGAAAATACATATATAGTTAAAGTAACTGCAGAAGATGGAACTGTAAAAGAATATACATTAAAAATAACAAGACAAACAAATATAGCGGGTACTATTCTTACAGAGAATACAGAAGAGAAATATAGTTCACAGGTTATAGTTTATAAAACATCAGACATAAGAAAAGAAGATGATGAAGAGGATCCAAGAGAAATAATTGCAACAACTGAAACTAAAGAAGATGGTACATTTATAGTTGAAGTTGAAGATATTGAAAAATATGATATTGTTGTTATTAAAAAAGGATATTTAAGTTATAGAGTGACAGAGATAGATGTTGTTAAAGGAGAAAAAACAGTATTAGATGAGTATAGTTTGATAGCCGGAGACGTAGTAGAGACGGGCGAAATTGAAATAGATGACTTAGTAGCATTAAATGATAATTATGGGGAAGTTATCACAGAAGCTAATGAGGAAACTAAGGCAATTTTCGACTTGAATGAAGATGGAGTAGTTGATAAGTTGGATAGAAATATTTTGAAGAAAAACTATTCTAAGAAGGCTGAAACTGTAACATGGGTAAATCCAAATGCTGTAAATCAAATTGCGTTGATGAGTTTGGATGCTGAAGAGGTAAGTACTACTAGTGTGAATAGTGCAACTAATTCAGTAAGTACAAGCAGTGTGGCTAGTGAAACAAACTTTATAGTACCTATGACATGTAGTTATTCAATTACATCAGAGTATGGATATAGAGTGCATCCAACAACTGGAGAGTACAAAAAACATACGGGAATCGACTTGGCGGGAACATGGCATACTGAAATTCTTGCAGTGGCTGATGGGGAGGTTACTTTTGCAGGAGTTCAGAGTGGATTTGGTAATTGCGTAGAGATTAAGCATGTTGTTGATGGGAAGATAGTTTATAGTTTTTATGCACATTTGTCTAGAATTGATGTGGAGGTAGGAGATATTGTTAAACAGGGAGAAGTGATTGGTTTAGAGGGTGGAGATCCGGAGTCTGACCCTAATCCAGGAAGTTCTACTGGACATCATTTGCATTTCGAGATTAGAAGTGCTAGTGGGTATGGTAATGATGTTGATCCTAATGATTATATTGATTTCTAAAAAATTGAGACGGTTGGGTAGTTCCAATTGTCTCTTTTTTTCTGGCGTTTTTTTGCGAGCTTTGAAATTTGGTTTTTGGACCCAAGAGGAAGTTGATAGTTGTAGTTCTAAAAACTTTGACTACTCCTTGCATTTGGAAAGAATTAGTAAGGCTTTCTAATGAGCCTCTTTCACTCAGGCCCTTTCGTTCCTCAAGTACCGTGAACATTCCTCATTGGAAAGCCTAACTAATTCTATTCCGCATTTCAGTCGAACGTCAAAGTTTTTAGAACTACAACTATCAACTTCCTCTTGGGTCCAAAAACCAAATTTTAAAGCTCTTAAAAAACGCCGGGGGTGGATGAGTGATTTTTTTATGTAAATTTGTGGTAAGGGGTTGAATTTTTTGGGAAAATGTGATTAAATATTGAATATGTAATTATTGGGGGCTAGAGAATAGGTAAGGTTATATTTTTTTAATATTTTTACATAAAAAGTTGACATAATTTTACAGATATGGTAAAATATAGATGTTAATCGCCAATGAGAATAAAACAAATCACAAGGGAAAAAATAAATAAATAAAACACAAAACTTAGGAAAAATAAAAAAGAAAAAAATATAGAATAAGGGATGTGTATGAAAATGAAAATATCAAAGAGAAGAATTGGTATTTTAATTATTTTTGTGATTTTTATTTTATTATTAGAGAGTATATCAATTGCGACATATCAAAATGCAATTCAAGGCGAAGCAGAAAGAAATAGTGTAGAAGAAAGAATAGAAGAAAGCTTAGAAAAAAATACAACTGAACTAACAGCAGAAGAACAGGAAACATTAAATTTAATAAATCAATACAGAAAAAAAATGGGTTTAAGTGAATTAAAACCATTTTTTGAATTACAAGAGGTATCTAAATTAAAAGCTGAAGATTTAGTAGAGAATGAATACTTTTCTCATACATCACCAAATTTAGGAACTCCTTTTGAAATGTTACAGCAAAATGGAATTGATTATATTATAGCTGGAGAAAATTTAGCTGGTAATGTAAGTCCAGAAAAAGCTGTAGAAGCGTGGATTAATTCACCTTCACATAGAGATAATATTTTGGAAGGGAAATTTCAATATACAGGAATCAGTGTAGTAGAAAGTCCGATTTATGGAAAGGTATTTGTTCAATTATTTATATAGGGATTTGGGGACGGGTCCAAAATCCCTATATTTATTATATATGAAAAATCTATGACAAGTAGCTAAATAGATATTAGTGATATTTTGGTAAAAGAGAACATATAAAATATATTAAGGAAAGGAGTAGTAGAGTTAATCTACTCAATGATATTTATGGATTTATATATGCAAAAAGCAAAAGAAAATGCTGAGAATGGAATTAGTAAGAATGAAGGAGGTCCTTTCGGGGCGATAATAATAGATAAAGAAGGAAATATAATATCAAATGGAAATAATAAAGTAATAAAAGAAAAAGATCCGACAGCTCATGCAGAAGTTGTGGCTATAAGGGAAGCTTGTAAGAAATTAGATACATATGATTTATCTGATTATATATTATATACATCATGTGAGCCTTGCCCAATGTGTTTATCTGCGATAATTTGGGCAAATATAAAAGAGATATACTATGGATGTACTAAGGAAGATGCAGGAAAAATTGGTTTTAGAGATGATGCAATTTATGATTTTATTAAAGGAAAAAATAATAAGTTATTAAGCTTGAAACAGATTGATAGAGAAGAATGCTTAAAAACTTTTGAGAGATATAAAAATGATGAGGGAATTATTTATTAAAAAATTTGAATTTTATGAATATATAGTATTTAAAAATAGAAAAAATCGACAAACTAAAAAAGTTTGTCGATTTTTTCTTTGGTGCACCAGGAGGGATTCGAACCCCCGACCTTCCGGTTCGTAGCCGAACACTCTATCCAACTAAGCTACTGGTGCATACCATATATTATAATGTGATTTTGAATAATATTCAAGAGAAATTGCAAAATTTATAAAATTTTCTTAAAAAATATTGCAAAATTAAAAAATATATGATATTATATATAAGCGTTTAGCGAAAAAATAATAAATCGAGGTGTAGCGCAGTTGGTAGCGCGCGTGGTTTGGGACCATGAGGTCGCAGGTTCGATCCCTGTCACCTCGACCATATTTAAGCCAAATTTTAATAGAATTCATAAGAATTCAAAAATGGCAAAAGTGTATAAAAGATACTATTTTCTAAGAATTTTAGAGAATAGTATTTTTTTGTTTAATTCTAAAAAATTTCAAAAAATTCTCAAAAATTCAAATATTTTGTTCCGCAATGTTCCGCAAAACAAATTTAGTTGATATTTCAATACTTTCAGTCAAATTCAAAACTGAAAGGAAAACTATTGCTATGGATTTTATACCCTATAAAATAAATGAATGCTTTGAAAATGTTTTCTATCAAATTCCAAAAGAATTATTCATAAATCCATATTATAAAAATCTAAATTCAGATAGTAAATTACTATATTCACTATTACTTGATAGACTATCTATTTCAATGAAAAATGATTGGCTTGATGAAGATGGAAATATATTTTTAATATTTTCAAGAAAAGAAGCTCAAGAAAAATTAAACCTATCAGATAAAACAGTTACCAAAGCATTTAAAGAACTAAACAATGTTAAATTGATATATGAAAAGAAACTGCAACGAAAAGAGTAGATGAAATTATAAAATCATTAAAAGAACAATGCCATTTAACAGAAGAAATGAAAAATACAGACCAACTTTATTGTGTAGGCATGATGAATAATTTTAAAAATCAAGCTGAAGAAATTGTATTAAAAGAATTAATTTATGTATAGAAAAGAGGTAACAAACGATGGAAGAAATAAGATTATATGATATGAATTCAATTGAATTTAGTGAGTTAATAGATACTGCTAGAATTGAATTAAAAAATAATAATTCTGACTATAAAGAATTGCAGAATAAAGTTAATGAAATTATGGAAAAATATCCAAATCTACAATTACTTGATGATTATAAATATATTTCAAATACTTTAGCTGATTTTATTTTAAGGTTTGAAAGAAAAATTTATTCAAGACAAAAATAAGGATAGAAAAAGAATAGATAGAGCTACTTTTTAGTAGTTCTATCTAATTTAGTTATTCTAACGAATTTATGTATTTTTTTAGTTTTTCCATTTCTGCTTCTGAATTTTTCCACCAATTAGTACTCCATAGCCTATAAATCTTCCATCCTCTTGATTCAAGATATTTCTGCCTGTGATAGTCTCTTTCTCTTGCAAATTTTGAACTATGATATAATCTTCCATCACACTCTATTCCCAATAAAATATTTTTGCCATCCTTACTCTTTACTACTATATCAATTCTGTAACCACCTACTCCATATTGTGTAGAAATATTATATCCTGCATCTAATAATTTATTACACACTTCTTCTTCAAAAACACTATCATACGTTAATTGACCATTTTCCGTATCCTTACTATCTAACAATGATAATAATATACTTTCCGCTAATTCACTATTATTTTCACTAATAGCTTTTGCATATTTTAAATATTCTTTAAACAATTTCGGACCACTATTTTTGGTATTATCAACAACCAAATCTTCTGGTTCTATAGAAGTTATTACATAAATTTTATTTTTAGCCCTTGATATTGCTACATTTAATCTATTTTCTCCTCCATCTTGATTCAACCAACCAAAATTAATTGCAACTCTATTTTGCTCATTTTTTGCATAACCAATACAAAAAATTATAATATCTCTTTCATCACCTTGTACACTTTCTATATTTTTTACAAAAAAACCTACATTTTCTCCATTTTCAGTTCTATGTTCCTCTGTATTCATAGTAATAGCAAACTTCTCATCTCGCAGTTTTTCTTTTTCTAAATATTCTTCAATCAAATTCATCTGTGAAATGTTAAATGTAATAACTCCTATTGTTTCATTATTTTTTCTACTAGACATTATATCCTTTACTAATTTAACAACTTGCTCAGCTTCTGCAATATTTTTCTTATCAATCCATCTTCCATTCTTAACCATTATTCGTTCAATAGGTGGCTCTTTAGAATATTTTGGACTAGATGAAACTAACAATTTCCCATTATAAAAAGCATAATTTGAAAAAGAAATTAATTCTGAATATCTAGACCTATAATGATAATTTAACATCGTATGCTTATATTTGTAATTTGCTGCATCTAACAAGCTTTCATATTCCAAAAATCCATCATCAATTTCATTCTCATCAACATCATCCAATATTCTCCCTTTACCCAAACATGATGGTTTTAATTGCTGTTGATCTCCAGCAATTATTACTTTTTTCGCTCTATATATTGCAGGAATAGATTTTTCAACATACAATTGAGATGCTTCGTCAAAAATTAATAAATCAAATACATTTTTCTCAAAAGGAAAAATATCTGATACAACTTCTGGGGTCATTAACCATATTCTCGTTGAATCTAGCATTTCTAATTTAAACTTATCCATAAATTTACCAACAGACATTTTTCTTTTTCTATTACACATTTCCTCGATTTTGTTAAGGTTTCCATTATAGTCTAGTTTGAGCATATTTATAATTAAGGTTAAATATGCTAATCTTTTAGTATAATTTTTTTTATCTATAATATTTTTTCTTATTTCTTTTATTATAGTTTCAAAATTATTTACATAATTCAAAATATCAGAATTGTTTTTTTCAAATTGAGTAATTTTATTATATAAAATTACATTATATATATAATTATTATACTCTCCAAGCTCTCTATCATTTTCTATAGTGTGTAATTTGTATAGTACATTTGAATAATCAATTTCTAATAAATTTAATTTGTCATACAAATATTTGTTGTTAAAGAAATGCGTGTATAATTTATCAACAAACTCTATTAAGAATTTAATATCATTTAAAATTAAATCTTTTAATTCTTTAAAAGGCTTTTTATAAAAATATTTTTTTAAAATATTTTTTAATAATTCTTCTAATTTAGATTTTTCAAACATTTTTTTAATAAAATTAAATGTATCATATTGTTTTTTAAATTCTTCTAGCTGCACTAGGTCTTTTCTAAATTCTATTAATTCTAATTCAGTTAGATTTGGCATAATATCTAATACATAAGAATGTTCATTGCTAATCTTTAGATATTCAAGAATTGAATTTATATTGTTTATATTATCAAAAAATGTTTTTGTGTTTTTTACTTCATTATATTTTGCCTCATTAATGGTTTTTGTCAATAGATTGTTAGTAGTATTATATAATTCATATTCTTTATCATCATTTAATTTAATATTTTTACATGTATTATATAAATTATAATAACTTGTTCCAAAGTCATTTATAGAATAAATTTTTTGTGCAATTTTATTTAGTTTTGTTAATTCAGAATCGATGTTTTTTATATATGATTTTATTTGCTCTTTCGACTTGATAGGATCATTATGAATATCTAGTAAATTTTCTCTATCAATTAATTCATTTATATCTTCAGTATTTAAAAGTTTATTTAATTGCTTATAAAATAAATCCTTGTTCTCTACATCATCAATAAGAAGAGCGAATCTAGATAACTCTCCTAATCTAGAATATATGACATCTAATGCTGTTTTCTTTTCAGAAACCATTAATACCCTTTTGTTATCCAATATACTTTGTATTATTAAGCTAGTAATTGTCTGAGATTTACCAGTACCGGGTGGTCCTTGAACAACTAATGAATTTGTATGTTTAATCTCTTTTAAAACCTTTTCTTGTGAAAAGTCCAACTCATTAATATAATATATATCATTTTCTATATAATCCGAATTAGTTGTTTCTGTATTTTCTAATTCTTGATAAGAGTAATCATTTCCAAAATTTTCACATCCATTCAATAAATCTTTTATTAAATTTGTTATATTATTATTCTCAATCATTTTATGAAAATCAGAAAAAATTGAAGTTACAGACATTGAATATATTCCTAATACCATATATCCTTTAATCTCTAATTCTCCATTTTTATATTTAGGGAAATTAGAAACTGTATTTTCTAAAAATCTTTCTTGTTTAAAATCTGTTTTTGAAATATATAAATTATTGTTCGAATAAAATTCAATCATATTTTCTATATATTTCTCATTGTTATAATCTTCAATTTTATTACTTGGTAATATTTCATTTTTTCCATTAAACTTATTATTTGCTAATATTAAATTAGTATTATAAATTATATCTCTGCTAAAATCATTTTTTATACTAATGCTTTTATTATCTCTTATTATTTCAACAGGAAAAAATATTAATGGTGCTTTAACATTAAAATCTTCATTTTCCATCTTTCCTTGTACAAAAGGATATGCTATATATAATTCATTGTTACCAGTTTCATTTATTATTTTGTCTACCTGTCTTATCAATTTTAATAACAATTTTAACTTTTCGTCTTCAAAATCGCCTATTTCAATAATTTTATACGCCGTATTTTTTCTTTCTACTATAAATTCTTCAAATTCTTTTAAATTCTCAATGATTCTATATGTATCAATACCATAATCTTTATTTACTTTAGAACTATACAAAAGTCTATTTCTTTTATTTATATTTACTAATCTATTCTCTAACTTTCCAAGTAATGTTTTTTCTTTTTCATTTAATTCAATTTTTAAAGTTTCAGCATTTTGATTAATAATCTTCAAAAATTCTTGTGCATAATTTTGTATAAAATTATCTCCAATCCCTCTGATTTTCGACATATCTTCTATGTTTTTTGGTTTATATCTTACTAATGCTTCAATAACGTCATCTGAACATATTATAGGTCGTCTACCACTTTGAAAATTATAATTCTTATCTTGTAAATTTTCTTTAAGATTATATAAAGAATTTCTTAATTTATCTTCTAATTCTTTTTCCTTATCTAAATTGCTCATTTATTTCACCTTTCACATTATATTTTAATTTTTAACCTCTATTATTCCATCAAAATACCCTAAAACATTATCAATAACATCTTTTATAGGTATTTCTAGCCAATTGTTGTTTGCTGTATTGATTCTTGACCTAAATCTGTTATTATTTAGAATATTTGTTAATCTGACATGTATATCTTTTAATTCGTTTTCACGCATAGTATCATCTTGAAAAATTAAAATATCTATGTATTTTATTAGCTTGTCCTTATCTAAATTTTGATTATTAATTAAATAGTAAAAATCAAAAATATCTTTAAATCTTGTAGAAGTGATACCAAATTTTAATAATGATTTTAATTTTTCTACAATTATTTGTTCTTTAGAATTAATTAGTAGACTAACACTTTCATTTATTATATTAAAATCAAAATAATACTCATCTTGTTCCATATCAAAGTATTTATGTACTCCAATATCTAGTTTAGAACTTATTGAATACTTGTTTATATCAGTTAGTTGTATATAAACTCTTTTGCCATCATAATCTTGATGATGTAGTGGTTCGATTTTTCCAGTAACTTTTATTTTTATACCATCATCTGTATTATTTAATTCTTTTATGAAATCAAGAATTGATTTATCTTCTAAAGAATATTTTATAAAGTCAATATCCATATCTCGAGTTGCACGACGCATATCTTTAGAAATATTGTGCATTACAACTCCACCTTTTACAGTGATATTCTTGTTGTATTTGCTATTTCCAATTTTAATCAAAACAATATCTTGAGCAACTTTTGGAATTGCATCATTTTCAGAATAACCTGCATTTATATATTTGTTTACTAATTCGTATATATCCATTAAAACACCTCGTCTTGTATTATTTCAAAGATTTTATCCCCATTTACAAAGTATTGTAAATATTCTTCTATCTTTTGTGTATCTAATGAATTTGCTAGTTTTCTGTAATTAGATATAATTTCTTTATATAAATCATAACCTATTTGATTTTTGTTTCTAGCTAAATCAATTAACATTCTTTCTTTATTATAAATATTAATAGTTGCTCCTTCATAAACTATAGTTTCTTTTCCTAATTCAAATAGATTATCACTTACTGAAATTTGTTTAATTTTATTATTATTTATTCTTACAGCTGTTCTGTTTGTTGCTAAATATATTCTATCTGGTATCACATCTGTTAGATTATGATAATAATAAGCAGAATCACGTGTAATTATTGCTTTTGGATATTTTTTAGCAAGTACTTCTAAATAATGAACATTTTTTTTATTTGCGTAAATGCCTTTTTCAATTTTAAAAATTTTATTTTCTTTAACTGCTTTTTCAATTTGATAATTTGACTTATATTTATTTAGTAATTCTTTATGTGTATATAACATTTTTATCACCCATTTTATTTTAAACCAAATGCACACATTAGTCAATAGTAATGCGTGCATTTAGTTTAACTTTTATTTTTTCTATCTAGGTACAAAATTATTCCATCTAAATTAGGCAGTTAGCAATAAATTTATAGAAAATTTTAAAAAATAGTGCAAATACATAAAAAATATGATATAATACAAATTATAAGGTATAAATAAAAAACTTCTTCTTAAATTTTTCAATATAAGAAGAAGTTTTTTATGCAATTAATTAATAAAATTATAAAGAAGAAATCAACTTAACGTTAGGAATACCTTTTTTGTCAAAAAGGTTCTCTTTAGCTAATTCATTCTTAATGGCTTCTGGAAAATCAGGAGAATTTAGAAGCCGCAATGTTTCTTTTAAGCCTTTTTTTGAAATCATCCTCTTTAGAGCGTCTTTATCGTACATAGTTATGTACCTCCTTTTTATTTTATAGTAGAGAGATTATAACACATTATTAAACAAATGTCAAAAATAACCAATTTCTGGACAAAATAAAAAGAACTAGATTTATCACAAAAGAAGAAATCTAGCTCAATAAATAATTAAATAAATATATGAATTCAAGCAAATTGTAGCAAAAACCTCAAAATAAGTCAACAAAAAAGAAAAAAATAATTAAAAATTTAAATCAAATATATCTAAGTCTTTAAAAGCAGGATCATATATATTCTTGCCCATATAATCAAATCTAGAACCATGACAAGGGCAATCCCAAGTTTTATCAGTATCATTCCATGAAAGCAAGCAACCCAAATGTGTACAAATAGGTTTAACAGCAAAAATATTTCCGAGAAGTATCTTTGTAAACACCAACTTTTTGATTATTAACATCTATAATTCCGCCAGAGTTATTAGGAATGTTGTCGAAGGAGACAGTAGAATTTTTAAGTTTTTTTATAGCAAGAGAGTTTACTGATTCAGTAAGCACATTTTTTACTTCAGTTCTATTTTTTATAGGATTAACACGATTAGAATCGAAAACATAAGAGTATTTGTTGTTCTTACCTAAAATCATATCACAAACAATATTGGCAGCTACATTTGAAGAAGTCATACCCCATTTATTAAAACCTGTTCCAACATAAAAGTTACTCATCGTACTAGAAAAAGGCCCAATATAAGGAATTTTATCTAAGGTGATGCAGTCACGAGTATTCCATCTAAATAAAATTTCAGAATTTGGATATAGTTGTTTTGCATATTTTTCTAAAGCTAAATAGCTTTGGTCATAAGTAACAGGTGTACCAGTTTTATGAGAACCACCACCTAAAAGAAGAATTTTTTTGCCATTATAATAGGCAGTTCTTAAGGAATAGGTTGGTGAAGAAGATGAGATGTACATACCATTAAATAGTGTCTTTTTAGTATCTACACCAATGACATATGAAGAAGATTGGTACATTTTTAAGAAATACATTCCTGGAAAGTTAATAAATGGATAATGAGAGGCGAGTATAACATATTTAGATTTTATGCTTCCTCCCATAGTAAAAGTAGTAAATGTTTCATCAGCTTTTTTTACATCATAAACTGTTGTGTTGGTATAAATTTCACCATTGTTTTTAATAATACAATCACATAGACCATAAACATATTTTATAGGATTAAATTGTGCTTGATTTTTAAAGTGTATACTACCTGCAACTTCAAATGGTAATCCTGTTTTTGTAACGAAATTTGCTGGAAAACCAAGGGTATTTACACAATCCACTTCTTTTTTAATTTTATTTAGTTCAAATCTATCAGTTGTGTAAACAAAGTTTGACTGTTTTTCGAAATCACAATCTATATTTTCTGTATCTATGATGTTTTTTATATTTTCTATTGCTTCTTCATTTGCAAATAGGTAATCTTTTGCAAATTGTTCTCCATAAGTATTTATTAGATAAGTATAGATTAGACCATGTTGTGAAGTTATTTTTGCAGTAGTATGTCCAGTAGTTTTTCTACTGATGTCACTTTTATCTACGATAGTTACTTTTAGCCCTGATTTTGAAAGATAATAGGCAGAAGTAAGACCGAATATGCCTGCTCCTATTATGCATACATCAGTGGTTATATCATTGCTTAGATTATTGAAATTTTTTTCGACATTATTTTCAGTTAGCCATAGAGAATTCATTGTTACCTCCAATTATATTATTTTTATCACAAAAATTATATTTATCAACTTTGGGACAACTCTATATATTTTTAGTTTTCTTTTATTAGTATTTACTAAAAATTATAATAAATACTAAAAAAAGTGGAAAAATAAAAAATAAAGTGATATACTAAAAAAAATAACAAAGGAGGGTATCATGGAAGAAAATTTAGAAAAAAAATTATTTAATAAAAAAGAAGATGGATGGGAAACTGTAGATGAAATAAAAAAAGAGAAAATACTTGATTTTTCAAAAGGCTATATGGATTTCTTGAATAGAGCAAAAACTGAAAGAGAGTTTATAGCTGAAGCTACAAAGATGGCAAGAGAGAATGGATATAAAGATATTGCAGAATTTGAAAAATTGCAAGCAGGAGATAAGGTTTATTTTATAAATAGAGAAAAAAGTATGTATCTAGCAATTATAGGAACAGAAAGTGTAGAAAATGGACTTCATATAATTGGTTCACATGTAGATTCTCCAAGATTAGATTTAAAACCAAATCCACTTTATGAAGATACAGGTTTAGCATATTTTAAAACACATTATTATGGTGGTATAAAAAAATATCAATGGACAACAATTCCACTTAGTATACATGGTGTTATTGTAAAACCAAATGGAGATAAAATAACAGTAAATATAGGGGAGGATGAAAATGACCCAATATTTACAATAACAGATTTATTACCTCATTTAGCACAAGAACAAATGGAAAAGAAATTAAAAAATGGAATAAATGGGGAAGATTTAAATATTTTAATTGGAAGTATTCCATATCAAGATAAAGATGCCAAAGACAAGGTAAAATTAAATATTTTAAATATTTTAAATCAAAAATATGGAATTGTAGAAGCAGATTTACAAAGTTCTGAATTAGAAATCATACCAGCTTTTAAAGCAAGAAGTTTAGGATTTGATTCAAGTATGGTAGCAGCTTATGGACAAGATGATAAAGTTTGTGCATATACATCTTTAGTTGCAATGATGAGCTTAGAAAATGTAAAAAATACAGCTGTATGTATTTTATCTGATAAAGAAGAAATAGGAAGTATGGGAAATACAGGAATGGAGTCACATATGTTTGATTTCTTTATATCAGAAATGTTAAATAAACTTGAAGTAAACAAACCAAATTTATTAGATAGAGTATTTTGTTTTTCAAAAATGCTATCAGCTGATGTTGATGCAGGTCTTGACCCAATATACGCATCTGTTTCAGATAGATTAAATGCAGGGTTTATTGGAAAAGGTATAAGTATTAATAAATATACAGGTGCAAGAGGAAAATCAGGAGCTTCAGATGCAAATGCAGAATATGTTGCATGGGTTAGAAATGTTTTAGAGAAAAATGAAATAAAATATCAGATTGCAGAACTTGGAAAAGTTGATGTTGGCGGAGGAGGAACAATTGCATATATATTGGCAAATAAAGGTGCAGATGTAATAGATTGTGGTGTTCCAGTTCTTTCAATGCATGCTCCATATGAGGTTACAAGTAAATTTGATGTATATTCAGCTTTTGAAACTTATAAAGCATTTTGGAGAGAATAGAATAAAATTATATTATAAGAGATAATAAAAGAACTGACTAAATTAAATGTCAGTTCTTTTATATTTTTTCTAATAAATCAATTATTGAAATAATGAATTCAACTTTATCCTTTGATAATTCGCCAGCTTTTTTAGATAATTGTAATTGAGGTCTTAAGTTTTCGTTAACAATTAATTTATCAAATATTACATTTGGAGATATACATAGTATATTCATATAATTTACAAGTGTTTCGACTTTAACACCACCAGTACCATTTTCGATTCTAGAAATATATTTTACAGAAATACCTAATTTTTCTGCAATTCTTTCTTGAGTTAAATTGTTTTTTAAACGATATTCCTTAAAAATTTCACCAAGTACTTTATCTATATCAAGTTTTTTTGTTGATTTCATTTTATACCTCCATATTAAAATCCTATATGTTATAGTATATCAAGGCGTTTTAAGGAATTAAACCAATTGGTAATGTGAAAGAAAAATCGAAAAAAGTGAATTAAAACGTTGATATGACAAGAAAAAATCAAAAATAAAAAAACAAATGAGTATCACTATTAGTTATACCCGTTTTTGAAAATTATATAATTTTTCGTAATGGTAATTTATTATGTGGTATTTTTGAATGGATGTAATTCGAGTGCAACAAAAAAAGAACGTTTAAAACGTTCTTTTTTTGTTCGAAATGGTGGGCCAGGAGGGACTCGAACCCCCGACCCCACGCTTAGAAGGCGTGTGCTCTATCCAGCTGAGCTACTGACCCATAACATTGAACAATACATATAATAACACAAAAATGAGCAGATGTCAATCAAAAAATGAAAAAAATCTTAAAAAGGTAATTATTAGAGCTAAATTTTTATAGAAAACTTCTATTTCCGTATGTGAATTCTTTGTGAATTTCTTTACTTTAAAAAATTAAAATGGTATTATTATGAAAAATATAAATGTAAGGAGGAATTTTTCGTGATAGAAGTAAAGAACATCACAAAAAAGTATGGAAGTTTCACAGCAGTAGAGAATATTAGCTTTAAAATAAACGAAGGTGAAATAATCGGATTACTAGGGCCAAATGGAGCTGGAAAAAGCACAACAATGAATATGATAACTGGATATATCGAACCAACTGAGGGTGAGATAATAATAGAAGGATATAATATGGCTCAAAAACCTAGAAAAGCAAAATCTCAAATAGGGTATATGCCTGAGGGTGTTCCTTTATATTCAGATTTGACTGTGAAAGAGTTTGTAACTTATATGGCGGAATTGAAAAAAGTAGATAAAAAAATAAGAAAAGAGAAAGTAGATAAAATAATAGAGAAAACAGGATTAAAAGATGTAGAAAAGAAATTAACACGTAATTTATCAAGAGGTTATAAGCAAAGAGTAAGTATGGCAGGAGCTTTGGTGGGAGAACCTAAAATTCTTATATTGGATGAGCCTACAGTAGGATTAGATCCAAAACAAATTACAGAGATAAGAGAGTTGATAAGAGAGTTAGGGAAAACACATACTATAATATTGAGTTCTCACATATTGTCAGAGGTAAGTCAGATATGTAATAAGGTTATAATTATAAATGAAGGAAAAATTGTTGCTGTAGATACACCAGAAAATTTAGAGAAAAAAGTGTCTACAAATAATAATATATATGTAACAGTTGAAGATTCAGAAAATAAAATGGATACAATAAAAGAGAAGATAGCAGATATAAAAGAAGTTAAGTTAATAAAAGAGAATGAAGATGGAACAAAACAATATATATTAGAATCTGATGGAGATGTGGATTTGAGAAAAATAATATTTACAGAATTTGCGAAAGAAAATATAACAATATTTGAAATGAAAAAGCCAGATGCAACATTAGAAGACGCGTTTATGAAATTGATAGAAGGAGGAGAAAAATAATGTGGGCAGTAATAAAAAAAGAATTTAAATCATATTTTTATACACCAATAGGGTATATCTTTATTGGAGTATTTTTAATTGCATTTAGTATATCATTCTATCTTAGTGTAATAGGATATGGGAATGTAAATTTTGAATATATATATTATACATTACCAACGATATTGGTTTTAGCATTTATAATTCCACTATTGACTATGAGATCTTTTTCAGAAGAGAGAAAAACAGGAACAGAGCAATTGTTATTAACATCACCAATAAGCATAACAAAAATAGTTTTAGGAAAATTTATTGCAGCACTATTTATAGTATTACTTACTGAATTATGTACTTTTATGTATTTTGGAATTTTATGCCATTATGGTATGCCAAAATTAGCAACAACATTTGCAACATTATTCGGATTTTTATTATTTGTAATGTCATACATATCATTTGGTATGCTAACTTCAAGTATTACTGAAAACCAAATAATATCTGGTATTATATCAATAGGATTTTTTATAATTACATGGGTGTTACCAGAATATAATTCAAGTTTAGAAAGTTACTCTTTCATAAATATGTTTTATAAATATACACAAGGACAAATAGACATAGGAGATTCAGTTACATTTCTAACATTTACAATCACTTGTATATTATTAACAATAACAGTGATGCAAAGGAGAAAAAGTGTAAAATAGAATAGTAACTAAAAAGAAGGAGGATAAAAAGTGAAAAAAGATAACGAGTCTATAGTAGGACAAGAGAACGTAGACAAAAAAGAAAAATCTAACAAGTTTATAGAAATTATAAAGAAAAAGTGGCTGATAGATAGTTCCAAAACGATCTTATTAGTTGCAATTATACTTGCATTTTTTATTGGAGTTTCAATTTTAATGCAAAAATTACAATTAACACCAATTGATTTAACAGAAGAGAAATTATTTACTTTAACAGATGAAAGTAAAGAAAAAGTTAAAGATATAAATAAAGATATAAATATTTATTTTATAGGATATTCAGATGATGATTCTACACTTGACTTAGCAAGGCAATATACAAAAGTGAATGAAAAGATAAAAGTAGAAACAGCAACATCAACAGATAGACCAGATTTAGTAGAAAAATATGGAATCGAAACAAGTAGTGAAGGAATAATTGTAGAAGCTGGAGAAAAATATAAAGTATTAGCATCAGAGGATTTATATACATATGATTCTACTACTTACGAAACAATAAGTATAGCAGAAGAAAAATTAACAGCAGCAATAAAATCTGTATCAGCAGAAAATCTACCAAAAGTATATTTTTTAAGTGGATATAGCTCATTTTCTTTAACAAGTGGAATGCAATATTTAAATATGTATTTACAAAATGAAGTAAATGAAGTAGAAACATTAGATATAATATCTGAAGGAAAAGTACCAGACGATTGTAACACTTTAGTAATAGCATCACCAGAAGATGATTTTGATGATATAGCAACAAAGGCAATAACAGATTATATTAATAAAGGTGGAAACATATTATGGTTAAATGCAGCAGTAGCACAAAGTAGAGAACTTACAAATGTTAATAAAATTTTAGAAATGTATGGAGTAAAACCATTTGAAGTTGGAATTATAAGAGAAACAGAAACAAGCAAAATGGTATCAGACTCACCAGACTTAATAATGCCAGAAATACAATATGCAGATGTAACAAATAAATTACAAGATACAGAAGGTGTAATATTTGTAAATGCTACAAAAATAAATACCATAGATGAAGAAGCAATGACAAATTTAAATGTAACAAAAACAGAACTAATTAAAACAAGTGAAAAAGCATATTTTAGAACAAACTTTACAAACACATCAAATGCCCCACAAGAGGGAGAGGAACAAACAGCATTTTTAGTAGGGGCACAATTTGATAAAACTATAACAGAAAAAAATGAAGAAACAGGAGAAAACGGAATCACATCAAAATTAATTATATATGGAGAAAACTTCTTTGCTTCAGATTATCAATTAACAGAAACAACACAAACACCAATAATTGCATATAGACAAAATAAAGATTTAGTATTAAATTCAATAGCGTATCTATCAGATAGAGAAGAAGATATTACAGTAAGAAAAAGTACAGGAAGCATAACATATACAGCAACAGAACAAGAAAACAGAATTATATTAGCTATAATAACAGCAGTTCCATTACTAATAATTGTAATAGGAATAATAGTATGGACAAAAAGAAGAAGACAAAAATAAATCATAATAATAAAAAAGCCTCATAAAATATTAGGGGCTTTTTTATATTGTAGGAAGTTTGGACTGCAAGGACAAAAGCTCAGTATATTTTTTAGCTGTTTGAACGAAGTGAATTACAGATAAGTTAAACAGTGTAAGATAATTATGCGAAACGGAGTGTAACTTTTATGGGTATTTTAAAAGTTGTATTTGTAGTAATTGGAACATTGATAGGGGCAGGATTTGCATCAGGTCAAGAAATTTATACATTTTTCTTTTCATTCGGAATCAAAGGGCTATTCGGAATAGTTATTTCAAGTAGTCTAATAGGAATAACCATCTATAAAACATTAAAAATAATAAACAAAAACGATATAAAAAACTACAAAGATTTTTTAAACTGTTTAATAAAAAACGAAAAAATACAAGAAATAGCAAACATAATAGTAAACATATTTATCCTAGCATCATTTTACATTATGATAGCAGGATTTGGAGCATATCTACAACAAGAATTCAACTTAAATAGCATTATAGGAAGTATAATTTTAGCAATATTCTGCATAATCATATTTAAAACAAATGTAAAAGGATTTGTAAAAATAAATGAAATACTAATACCAATACTAATAACAGTAATCACTATCATCCGGAATTTTAAACATAAAAAACATAGACTTTAAAAACATAAACAACTATTTAATACAAGATAACAATAAAAATTGGCTAATAACAAGCATACTATATGCAAGCTATAACAGCATTCTACTAATACCTGTACTAACATCAATAAAAGATTATATAAAAGAAAGCAAAAACATAAAGTACATATCACTAATAGTAACTATTATTATAGTAACATTACTAATAACAATATACCTATGTCTAATAAACATAGATGTAAATATAAAAGAACTAGAAATGCCTGCAGTCTATGCAATAAATAAAATATGGCCCAAAATAAAAAATATATATGGAATAACAATATTAATATCAATATTCACAACAGCAATCTCACTAGGAATAAGCTTTCTAAAAAACGTAGCCAGAAATCAAAAAAGCTACAATACAATATCAATATTAATGTGCTTAAGCTCAATAATCTTTTCCCAAATAGGATTCTCAAACCTAGTTAACCTACTCTATCCAATCTTAGGAATATTAGGTCTTCTACAAATATTCCAAATACTATAAACTAAATTTATTATATATCAGTAATTTCAACGGACCTCTTATATTCAAAAAAACAAAACATAAATCCCAAAACATATTGCAAAAATGAACAAAAACTGATATAACATAAATAACAAAACATAGGAGAATATATATGAAAGATTTTTGGAAAGAACCAGAAGAAAAAAAATTAAACAAGAAAAAAGTAACAATATCAATAATAATATTAATACTTCTAGTTGCGCTAATTGCAGTATCCATTATATACATAAACAATAAAGAAGCAAGAAACTGGATAGATAAAAACATATTACAAAAAGAAAAAAAACAAAATAATTTACCAAGCATCGAACTAGAAGAAATCAATAATTCAAGCATATACGCATTTAACAAATATATAGGAATATTAAATAAAAATAATTTTTACATATATGATAACACAGCCAAAAAAGAAAATACACTAACAATAGAAATATCAAAACCAATATTCAACTCAAACAATAGATACTTAGCAATAGCAGAAGAAAAAGGACAAAAAATCTATTTAATAGAAGATAAAGAAATAAAATGGGAAAAAAGTGTAGAAGGAAATATTTCGCAAATAAGTGTTAATAAGAATGGATATGTTGCAGTTACCATAGTAGATACTAGTTATAAAACAGTAATAGCAATGTATAATAATCAAGGAGAACACTTATTTAATACATATTTATCATCAACCAGAGTTGTTGCAACATCAATTTCAAATGATAACAAATATCTAGCTTTAGCAGAAATAGACACATCAGGAACGATGATACAATCAAACATAAAAATAATATCAATCGAAAATGGAAAAAATAATCCAGAAAATTCAATTAAGAAAACATACAATGGAAAAGATAATGAATTAATAACAAACATAAAATACCAAGAAAAAGATAAATTATTATGTATGTATACAAATAAAATAACAGAAATAAAAGATATCGAAACAGTAGAAACAATTCAAGAATATGAAAATAAAAAAGTATCTTTTGCATCAATAGAATTATCAAATGCATCAATAGCGGTAGAAGAAAAATCATCAGGAATATTTACAGCAGATTCGGTTGTAAATATAATAAATTCAGACAATAAAAACACAGCTTCATACACGGCAGAATCTGTAACAAAAGAAATATATACAAATAATAATATAATAGCACTAAATTTAGGTTCAGAAGTAGAATTTATAAACACGAGTGGATGGCTTGTGAAAAAATATAAAGCAGAACAAGAGATAACAAGTATTGTAGTATCAAACTCAGTTGCAGGTATAATATATAGAGATAAAATAGAAATTATAAATTTATAAAAGGAGAAAAATATGGGGATTATAATAGATATAATATTATTGGCAATAATAATATTGTCAGCATTTTTAGGATATAAAAAAGGACTAGTTAAATTAGGAACAAGATTATTTGCAGGAATAATTGCAATAATTATAACAATAATAATATATAAACCAGTAGCTGGATTGATAATTAGTAATACAGCTATAGATGAAAAAATAGAAGATGCAATTATGCAAAATACAACAAATTTCATAAAAGAAAATACACAACAAAATCAAATTGCAAACCATGTTGCAAATGAATTTTTGCCAGATGAAGCTAAAAATATGTCAAAAAATATAGTATATGCAATAACTGGACTTATTTTATTTATAGTTGTTCAAATTGCTTTAAGTGTTGTAATAACATTAATGGATTTTGTTGCAAATTTACCTATATTAAAACAGTTTAATGAAATAGGTGGAATTATATATGGAATAGTTAGAGGAGTAATAATTATTTGTGTATGTATCTTACTAATGGGCGTGTTTGCAAAAATAAATCCTGAAAGTAAAGTAGAAGAAAAAATATCAAATTCTTATTTAACACAAATTATTTATAAAAATATTGTTAAGTTTTAAAGAAAAAAGGCGCAATTTTGTTGCGTTTTTTTTTGATATTTGTTATACTCTAACTACATGAATTTTTTTTACATAAATGTAGGAGTGATTATTTTGAAAGATAAACATATAGATAAAGAAGATATAGAAGATAGAAGAGGAAACAAAAGAAAAAAGAAAAAGATATGGAAAAAAGTAATATTAGTAATTTTATTAATACTATTAATTGGAATAGGATGGTTTTCATATAGAACACATAAAAATGGTGGAGGGCTAAGTGGAATGCTTGCAACAGCAGTAGGGCATGATGAAAACACAAAAAAGAATCTAAAAGAAATAAAAGTGCTAATTTTAGGAATAAGCACAGATATAGAATCTCAATTAACAGATACAATAATGGTTGCATCATATAATCCAAATACACAAAAAGCAAATTTACTTTCAATACCAAGAGATACTTATACAGGGAAATATACAAGTAAAGCAAGTGCATCACAAAAAATAAATTCATTATATGGTATTAATGAAGATCCACAAGATACACTAGATGCTATAAACGAAATTACAGGATTAGACATACAATATTATGTTATAGTAAGAACAGAAGCACTAATAGAATTAGTAGATGCAATAGGTGGAGTAGAATTCAATGTACCAATAGATATGAAATATGATGATCCAACACAAGATTTACATATAAATTTAAAAGCTGGAACTCAAATGATTGATGGAGAAAAAGCAGAACACCTTTTAAGATTTAGACATAATAATGATGGAACATCATATTCAACAGAATACGGAGATAATGATTTAGGAAGAATGAGAACACAAAGAGACTTTATTTCAGCAACATTACAACAAACATTAAAACCTGGAAATATATTAAAAGTAGGTGAAATATTAGAAATTGCTATTGAAAATGTGGAAACAAATTTAGAACTTTCTTACGTAAAAGATTATATACCATATGCAGTAGAATTTAGTATAGAAAATCTACAGACAGCTACACTTCCTGGAACAACACCAGATTTAAAAGAAACTAATAATGTAAGTATATTTGTAGTTGATAAAGTTGAAACTAAGAAATTAATAGATTCTATGTTTAATACTAGTAATATTACAGAAGCTGAAGAAACAGAAGAAACAAATACTATTTCTGATAACACATTAGCTATAGACAAGACTAATAATTTAGAAATAAAAGTTGAATTATTAAATGGTAGTGGAGATAAAAGTAATTTAGAAAAAGCAAAAAATATGTTAGAAAAAGCCGGATATAATGTTAAGAAAACAGGAAATACATCATCAATATCAAAGACAATAATAACAAATAAAAAAGAGGTAAGTGATGAAAGTCTAAAAGAAATAAAACAAACTTTAGGCGTAGGAAGTATTTCAACAAATAAATCAAGTACTAGTTTAGTAGATATAACAATAGTAATAGGAAAAGATTTTGAATAATAAGTTATCAAAAAATATGATTTTAAAACTAATAAAAATGGGCGGATTTATAATCTGCCCATTATATCAATAAAATGTTATTTTCTCTTATAAATGTTTTTATAATAATTCTTTTTACAATATTTTTTTTTCGAATCAGATCCAAACAATAATTGATATAAGAAAAATAAAATTAATACTATTAATACGATTTGAACCACTGTTGTCATAAAAGTTGATTTTTCAACTGAATGTGAAGCAATTAAATCTGCAGAATATTTTATATCATCAATAGTATAAGTAATTTTCCCAACAACTTGCCCCTGACTTATTGGTGCATATAAATTATCTTTTATTTCTATTTCAGGAGAAAACTCTGTATCTAAATCATCTTGAGAAACTAAAGTAGTTATATCATCTGAAATCAATAAATCTAGATTTCGAGTTTCTTTATTTCCATTAACAATATCAATTTGAGTTGCGATAGCATCTTTTTCTCTTAATTTTCTAATTGTATAATTATTATAGCCATATTCAAAAAGCGTCTTTGTATCTACAAATTTTGCACTTAAGTTATCAGAATATAAACCAACAGACAAAATTACAGATATTAATTCTAAATTATCCTTATTGGAAACAGAAACTAGACAGTTTTTTGCTTGAGTTGTATATCCAGTTTTCCCAGCAATTACATATTTATAATAATAAGTATTACCATATATTAAAAGTTCATTTGTTGTATTAAAAACTCTCTGCTCATATTTATTTGTAGCAGGAATTATACAATATTTTAGACCAGCTAAACTTCTAAAAGTAGAATTTTGCATACAATATTTCATTATAATAGATAAATCATAGGCAGTAGTATAATGATTTTCATCATGCTTACCACTAGGATTTGTAAAGTGAGTATTCTCAAGTCCTAATTCTGCAACTTTATCATTCATTAATGTAGCAAAATTTTCAATAGAACCAGAAATATGATACGCAAGAACATTAGCTGCATCATTTGCTGAATAAACCAACAGTACCTGTAATAATTGGTGTACAGTAAGTTGTTCGCCAACTTGAAGAGATGCAACAGAATAACCAGAAGGAATTGAAGATATTGCTTCATAAGGTACTGTAACTACATCATCTAAATTGCAGTTTTCTAATGTTAAAATTGCAGTAAGAATTTTAGTAGTACTTGCTGGATACATTTTTTGGTCCATATTTCTTGAATATAAAATTTTCCCACTTGAACTATCAATTAGAATTGCAGCTCCTGCAGAAATATCAGGATCTTCTGACAAGCCATAACTAATAGAAGTATTAAACATAAATATTAAAATAAATAAAATCATTAAAAATTTTCTAACTCTCATTGTAACTCTCCATAAAAACATTTAACTTAATATATAATATTTTTATAAAAAATTCAATTACTTATGCAAAATTTATGACATAAAAATACTAAAAATAACAAAAAAAGACAAAAGGAGGAATAAATATGAAAAAAATAAATAGACAGGCAGCTATTGTTATAGTAATAGTTGGTGTTTTAATTGTAGTAATATATAATTTTTTTATTAAAAAGGAAGATTTCTTAGATAATAATTATGATTTAAATATATTTGCTTCTAATGAAGGAAATGTTAATGAAGTAGAAAATTTAGTTGAGGAAAGTAATGATAGTGATGTAAATAAAATTGTAGTGTATATAACAGGGGCAGTAAAAAAAGAAGGTATGTATGAATTAGATGAAAATAGCAGAATTGCAGATGGAATTGAAAAAGCAGGAGGTTTAACAGAGGAGGCTTATATAGATAATATAAATTTGGCGTTTGTTTTGCAGGATGGTATGAAAGTTCGTATACCTAAAAAAAGTGAAAAAAGTAATGTTATAGAAGATGATACGGATAAGTATGTGTCTATAGGTGAGAGTATTACAGAGAATGTGGGAGATACGATGCAAAATAGTAAAACAGATAAAATTAATATAAATACAGCAAGTCAAACAGAGTTGGAAACATTGCCGGGAATTGGTGCTTCGACCGCTTTAAAGATAATAAATTATAGAAAGGACAATGGGAAATTTAGTAAGATTGAGGATATTAAGAATGTTAGTGGGATTGGAGATAGTAAGTATGATAAAATAAAAGATTTAATAAAAGTATAAATAAAATGGTACTTGAATAATATTTGCATTAAGGTATATAATGTATTTAGTAAACATTGTTGTTTTGCTTAGAGATATAATATGGGTTATGAGGCAAAATATTAATTTTGAATAATAAAAGTTAGAAGGAGGTGCTGTTATGAAATTTGTGTGTATTGCTTGTGGATATGTTTATGATGAGGATGTTGAAGGAGTTAAATTTGAAGAGTTACCAGATGATTGGAGCTGTCCATTATGTGGTGTGGGAAAAGATATGTTTAAAAAAGTAGAAGAGTAAAACAAGTAGCAAACTGACTACTTGTTGTTAGTGTAAAATTTATGTAGGCAAAAATAAAAATTTTGTCTGCATATTTTTTAAATTTAATATTGAAAAAACATGGTTAATCCAATAGAATGTAATCGACGAAAACCACATTTGAAAGGATTGATAACCATGTTTAATA
>JAFQQR010000033.1 GCA_017410505.1 Clostridia bacterium
ATGCATCAACAACAGGAGTAGCAGACTATATACCAGGGGTATCAGGATTTTTAATAGAAAAAGAATTAAAATTTTTAGGAAATGCAATAAACAATCCAGAAAGACCATTTGTAGCAATATTAGGAGGAGCAAAAGTATCAGATAAAATAGGAGTAATTGATAGTTTATTAGACAAAGTAGATACATTAATGATAGGTGGAGGAATGGCATATACATTTTTTAAAGCACAAGGATATAATGTAGGAAATTCACTATGTGAAGTAGATAAATTAGATTTAGCAAGAGAGGCTATGGAAAAAGCAAAATCAAAAGGAGTAAAATTAATACTACCAATAGATACAAAAGTAGGAAAAGAATTTAAACCAGATACAGAAAGCAAAACAGTTGCATGGACAGAAATACCAGATGAATGGGAAGGATTTGACATTGGAGAAAAAACAATAGAAATGTTTAAAGAAGAATTAAAAACTGCAAAAACAGTAATCTGGAATGGACCATTAGGATTATTTGAATTTGACCAATTTGCAATAGGAACAAATTCAATAGCAAAAGCTTTATCAGAATTAGATGCAACAACAATAATAGGAGGAGGAGACTCTGGAGCAGCAGTAGAAAAAGCAGGATTAGCAGACAAAATGACACATATTTCAACAGGAGGAGGAGCATCATTAGAATTTTTAGAAGGTAAAAAATTACCAGGAATTGAATGCTTACAAGATAGATAGAAGTCAGAAATTGGACGTCAGAGGTTAAAAAGTCTGACTTCTGACCTCCGACTTCTAAATAGCAATGTTATTAACATATATTTATTCTAAAAACAAAAAAAGATTAGAAGCGAGGAGAAAAATGATGAAAAAAAAGGTAATAGCAGGAAATTGGAAAATGAACATGCTTCCAAACGAAGCAATAGACTTTATAGATAAATTAGCACCAAAAGTTAAAGAAACGAACAATGAAGTAGTACTTTGTGTACCATATACAGATTTATTCTATAGCTTGCTTACAGCACAAGGAACAAACATAAAAATAGGAGCACAAAATATGCACTTTGAAGAAACCGGAGCATATACAGGAGAAGTTTCAGGAAAAATGCTAAAATCAATAGGAGTCGAATATGTTATAATAGGACACTCTGAAAGAAGACAATATTTTAATGAAACAGATGAAACAGTAAATAAAAAAATAAAAGCAGCATTTGCAAATGAATTAAAACCAATAGTATGTGTAGGAGAAACATTAGAACAAAGAGAAGCGAATAAAACTGAAGAAATTATTACAAAACAAACAGAATTAGCATTAGAAGGCTTAACAAAAGAACAAGTAGAAAATACAATAATAGCGTATGAACCAATATGGGCAATTGGAACAGGAAAAACAGCAACTGCAGAAGATGCAAACAACAGCATAAAGGCAATTCGTGACAAAATTTGTCAAATCTATGGACAAAATGTAGCAAATGGAGTTATAATACAATATGGCGGAAGCGTAAAATCAACAAATGCTAAAGAATTATTTGAAATGTCAGATATAGATGGAGGATTAGTTGGTGGAGCAAGTCTAAAGCCAGACGAATTTTCAAAAATAGTAAATTATGATAAATAATAACTATAAAAAATCAAAAGGAAGGTATAAACAATGAAAGATAATGTAACAATGCTAATGATATTAGATGGATTTGGTGACAACAGAAATAAAGATGGGAATGCAATAAAATTAGCAAAAACACCTAATATTGATAAACTAATGAAAAAATACCCTAATACAGACATATATACAAGTGGATTACACGTAGGACTACCAGAAGGACAAATGGGAAACTCAGAAGTAGGACACACAAATATTGGAGCGGGAAGAATAGTATATCAAGAATTAACAAGAATTACTAAATCTATAGAAGATGGAGACTTTTTTAGCAACTCAGAATTTATAGCAGCAATAGAAAATTGCAAGAAAAATAATTCAAAGTTACACATTTTAGGTCTAGTATCAGATGGTGGAGTTCATAGCCATATAAGACATTTATATGGAATATTAGAAATGGCAAAAAGAAGAGACTTTGAAAATGTTTATATACATTGTTTTTTAGATGGAAGAGATACACCACCAGCATCAGCAGAGAGCTATGTATCTAAATTACAAGAAAAAATTAAAGAAAAAGGAATCGGAAAGATTGCAACACTTTCAGGAAGATTTTATGCAATGGATAGAGACAAAAGATGGGAAAGAGTACAAAAATGCTATAATGCATTAGTAAATGGAGAAGGACAAAAAGCAGGAGATAGCATAAAAGCAATAGAAGATTCATATCAAAAAGAAGTATTTGATGAATTTGTAGAACCAACAGTAATTTGTAATGGGAATGAGCCAGTTGCAAAAATAGAAGAAAATGATTCTGTAATATTCTTCAATTTCAGACCAGACAGAGCAAGAGAAATAACAAGAGCACTAGTAGACCCAGAATTTGACGGATTTGAAACAAAGAAAATGAATTTATATTATGTATGTTTTACAAATTATGATGAAACAATGCCAAATGTACATGTAGCATTCAAAAAAGAACTACTTAAAAATACATTTGGAGAAGTTGTAAGCAAAGCAAAGAAAACACAATTAAGAATTGCAGAAACAGAAAAATATGCACATGTAACATTCTTCTTTAATGGTGGGGAAGAAAAGCAATATGAAGGAGAAGACAGAATATTAGTCCCATCACCAAAAGTAGAAACATATGACCTAAAACCAGAAATGAGTGCATATGAAGTAACAGATAAAGTATGTGAAGCATTAGAAAATGATAAATACGATGTAGTAATATTAAACTATGCAAATACAGACATGGTAGGACATACAGGAAGTCTACAAGCAGCAATAAAAGCAGTAGAAACAGTAGATGAATGTGTAGGAAAAGTAGTAAAAATAATAGAAGAGAAAAAAGGAAACTTAATAATAACAGCAGACCATGGAAATGCAGAACAAATGATAGATTATAAAACAGGAGAACCACATACAGCACATACAACAAACCCTGTTCCAATAATTTTAATAACAGAAAACACAAATATCACATTAAAAGAAAATGGAAAATTAGCAGATTTAGCACCAACAATGCTTGACTTAATGGGCATAGAAAAACCAGAAGAAATGACAGGAGAAAGTCTATTAGTAAAAGAATAAGGGGTAAAAATGTTAAAACATACAAAGAAAATAAAAGAGATGTACGAAGACATACAAAAAAGAATATACTACATGATACCAGAAAAATGGGATAAAATGTATTTATATAGTTCAGTAATGGACAGAATTGATGGACGAAAAACAGGGGAATTATTCTTTTACTATATCCCCAAAGGAATATTTAAGAAAAAACCTGTTAACGTCTATGAAATACCACAAAAATTCAACTTAGACGAAAAAGAATATTTAAAACTAGTAAATATTTTATATAAAAAAATAATTAACTTGAGAGAAGAATTTAAAAAAATAGAACTTGTACCAACATGGACAAATATAACAATAAAAATCGAAGGAATACAATTTAAAGTAGAATATGATTATGAAGACCTAAACAAATCTAAATTTTCAAGTTATGAAAGACATATCATATGGAGATACAATAATCTAGGAATTAAAGAGGAGCAGTCAAACAAAGAAGAAAGAGAAGTCCTAGAAAAATATTTGTTGGGAGAAAAAGTAGTAAGAAGAAGAGAAAGATATGAATCTGGTATATACATAAAAAATGTGCAAAATATAGTAGACTATGACACAGAATGCTATGGAAGAGAACAAAATATAGAATATATAGCAACAAAAGGTGTAAAAGTAAGAAATCAGATTATAATTTCTAAAGAACAAATGGAAAAGATGAAAAGATAGAATAAAAAATATTTTAACAAAGTTATTAATTTTAGAAGAAATTCTAATATAATATAAAATATAAAAAATAAAGTATTGATTTGTAGATTAAGAAATTTTAATTTCTTAATGTATGATGAGTGAAGTGAAAGGAGCAAAAAAGATGATTTATTCAAAAGAATTAGAAGGAATGTGCACAGTAGCAAAAGGAGTAGACCATGGACCAGCACCAATTCCAGAAGAAGGAAAATGGGTTAAAGCAAAAGAAATAAAAGATATATCAGGATTAACACATGGTATAGGATGGTGTGCACCACAACAAGGAGCATGTAAATTAACATTAAATGTAAAAGAAGGAATAATCCAAGAAGCATTAGTAGAAACAATAGGATGTTCAGGAATGACACACTCAGCAGCAATGGCAGGAGAAATATTAACAGGAAAAACAATATTAGAAGCATTAAATACAGACTTAGTATGTGATGCCATAAATACTGCTATGAGAGAATTATTCTTACAAATAGTATATGGAAGAACACAAACAGCATTCTCAGAAGGAGGACTTCCAGTAGGAGCAGGACTAGAAGACTTAGGAAAAGGACATACAAGCCAAGTTGGAACAATTTATTCAAGCAAATTAAAAGGACCAAGATACTTAAATTTAGCAGAAGGATACATAGTAGAATTAGGATTAGATAAAGATGACCAAATTATAGGTTATAAATATGTTCATATTGGAAAAATGATGGATAATATCAAAAAAGGAATCAATCCTATGGAAGCAATTGAAAAAGCATCTGGTACATATGGAAGATTTGATGAGGCTGTAAAGAAAATAGACCCAAGAGAGGAATAATGTCCATGTCCAAAAGGGACGTTTCTGATTGGACAAAAATGTCCAATTGGGACACATCTTCTTAAGATAAAAAATAATTCTATATACAGTGATAAATGAAATTATAAGCAATTTAAGAAATATATTTAAGGAGGAAAATTAAATGGCAGTAACATTTGAAAGTTATGAAAGAAGAATAGACCAAATAAAACCAGTAATGGAAAAATACGGAATAAAAGATTTTGAAGATGCATTAGAAATATGCAAAGAAAAAGGATTTAATCCATATGAAATAGTAAAAGGAGTACAACCAATATGTTTTGAAAATGCAGCTTGGGCATACACATTAGGAGCCGCAATAGCAATAAAAAAAGGATGTACAAAAGCAGCAGAAGCTGCAAAAGCAATAGGAGAAGGATTACAAGCATTTTGTATTCCAGGTTCAGTTGCAGATGATAGAAAAGTTGGATTAGGACATGGAAATTTAGCATCTATGTTATTATCAGAAGAAACAAAATGTTTTGCATTTTTAGCAGGACATGAAAGTTTTGCAGCAGCAGAAGGTGCTATCGGTATAGCAAAATCTGCAAATAAAGTTAGAAAAGAACCATTAAGAGTAATTTTAAATGGACTTGGAAAAGATGCAGCACAAGTAATATCAAGAATAAATGGATTTACATATGTAAAAACAGATTTTGATTTCTTCACAGGAAAAGTAAATGTAGTTGAAGAAATAGCTTATTCAGATGGAGAAAGATCTAAAGTTAGATGCTATGGAGCAAATGATGTTAGAGAAGGAGTAGCTATAATGCATATGGAAGGTGTAGATGTATCTATAACAGGAAATTCTACAAATCCTACAAGATTCCAACATCCAGTAGCAGGTACATATAAAAAAGAATGTATTGAACAAGGTAAAAAATATTTCTCAGTTGCTTCAGGTGGAGGAACAGGAAGAACATTACACCCAGATAATATGGCAGCTGGACCAGCTTCTTATGGTATGACTGATACAATGGGAAGAATGCATTCAGATGCACAATTTGCAGGAAGTTCATCAGTTCCAGCTCATGTTGAAATGATGGGATTGATTGGTATGGGTAATAATCCTATGGTTGGTGCTTCAGTTGCTGTTGCGGTTGCTGTTGAAGAAGCTATGAAATAGGAATGTAAGATTTATTTGAAAGACAGGAAATTAGATTAGTCCTGTCTTTTTTGTTGCTTTTGTGCATATAAGGGAGCCGTTGAAATTGATGACTATATAAGCAATTTCAACTACTCTACTTATTTGGGATTAGAGAGTAGGTTAAAGGCGAACTTTTTTTCTATTTTTTTGTAAAAAGTATTGACATTTTTTAAAAGACAATGTAAAATGAGTACAACGAAAAAACGAACAAAGATTTGCATAAAATAATTTGTAAGGAGTGATATAAAATGAGAATAATGACAAAGAAAATAAATTTAAAAATAACAATAGAGGAAACTGCTGAAAGACATCCTGTACCTGTTTTAGGAATAGATTATAAAGTTAAAATAGTATATAAAAATGTAAGAGTTCCTGAATTAAATGTAGAAGATAAAATAATAAAGATATCACTACCAAACAAATATAAAAAGGAAAATGATGAGAAAATATTAGATATGGCAATAGATAAAATGTATGAACAAATTGCAAAAGTTGAAGTTGAAAGAGCTATGGAAAAGACAAGAATATTATTAGGATTTGCACCAGAAGATTATGAGATTAAAAAAATGAAAAAGACATTTGGAAAATGTGAAGATAAAAAAATAACAATAAATCCTGAAGTTGTAAAATATGATAGAAATGTTATAGATTATATAGTGTTACATCAATACTGTCATCTAAAATATAAAACACATTCAAAAGGATTCATAAATATGATAAGGAAATATGAGCCTAATTTTGAACAATATGAAGAAAAATTAATAAAATAATTCCATAACACTACTATTTTTTGTTAAAATGTGATATAAATAATGTTTGAGAACTAATACTATAAGGATGTTCACAATTTAGACACAAAAGTATAATATAATAAAGCAAAAATAAAAAATGAAAGGAGACTATAATGTTAAAACTAAAAAATATCACAAAAACATATATAAGTGGAGACGAAAAAGTAGATGCATTAAAAGGTATAGACATAGAATTTAGAGAATCCGAATTTGTATCTATTTTAGGGCAGAGTGGTTGTGGAAAGACAACATTACTAAATATAATAGGAGGGCTTGATAGATATACAAAAGGAGATTTAGTCATAAATGGAAAGTCAACAAAAGATTTTAAAGATAGAGATTGGGATGCATATAGAAATTATTCAGTAGGATTTGTATTCCAAAGCTATAATTTAATTAGCCATCAAACAATACTTTCAAATGTAGAACTTGCTTTAACTATATCAGGGGTTTCAAAAAAAGAAAGAAAACAAAGAGCTATAAAAGCATTAGAAGATGTTGGATTAAAAGAACATATACATAAAAAGCCAAATCAGTTATCTGGAGGACAAATGCAAAGGGTTGCAATAGCAAGAGCTTTAGTAAATAATCCAGATATAATTTTAGCGGATGAGCCAACTGGAGCATTAGATACAAAAACAAGTGTGCAAGTAATGGAAATATTAAAAAAGATTTCTAAAAATAAATTAATTATAATGGTTACACATAATCCAGAGTTAGCTGAAAAATATTCTAGTAGAATTATAAAAATATTGGATGGAAAAATTACAGATGATTCAAATCCGATAAAAGATGAAGACAAAAAAGAAGAAAAAATATCAAGAGATGAAAAACAAAAAAGAACATCTATGAAATTTTTTACAGCGCTTAGATTAAGTTTAAACAATTTAATGACTAAAAAAGGTAGAACAATATTAACATCATTTGCAGGAAGTATAGGGATTATAGGAATTGCACTGATATTAGCAATATCAACAGGTGTGCAAAACTATATAAATAAAGTAGAGGAAGATACATTATCTTCATATCCAATAACAATAGAAGAATCTACAATAGATATAGGAAGTATGATGGAATCAATGATGGTAACAGAAGAAAACAATGAGAATAAAGATGATGAAAAAGTATATTCAGCAGATGTTATGAATGAAATGATTACAACACTTTCTAATAAAAAAGAGAGTAACAATTTAACAGAATTAAAAAAATATATAGAATCTGGAGATAATGAAATAAAAAATAATAGTAATAGTATAAGTTATGGATATGATTTAAACATTAATTTATACAAAGAAAATACTGATAATGGAATTGTTAGAGTAAATCCAAGTACAGTTATGGATTCTTTCGGAATGGGAGAAATGATAGATGCAAAAAATAGTTCTTCAATAACATCAATGTTTGGAAGTTCAATGATGACTAATACAGATATATGGATTGAAATGCTAGATAATCAAGAATTATTACAATCTCAATACGATTTAGTAAAAGGTGCATGGCCAAAAGAATATAACGAAGTAGTTTTGATTTTGAAAGAAGATGGAAGAATAGATGATTATACTTTATATTCACTTGGGCTAAAAGATCAACAAGAATTAAAAGATAAATGGAAAGCAGTAGAAAATGGAGAATCTATTGAAGAGAATGCAGAAGAAACATCATATACTTATGATGAGTTGTTAAATTTAAAATTTAAATTATTATTAAATTCAGATTATTATAAAAAAGAAAATGGATTATGGATTAATCAAGAAGATAATGATGATTTCATGAAAGAACAAATAAAAAATGCTGAAACTATAAAAATTGTTGGTATAATAAAACAAAATGAACAAAGTGTAGCTTCAACAGCAGTAACAAGCGGAATAGGATATACAAAACAATTAAAAGAACATGTTATAAATAAGTCAAATGAAGCAGAAATCGTTAAAGAACAAAAAGAAAATAAAGAAACAAATGTATTTTCAGGACTAAAATTCCCAACAGAAGAAGAAAAAGAAAATTATACAATGGGAAATTTAACAGCAGAACAAAAAATGGCAATGAGTAAATTAAGTAGTGAAGAAATAGCAAAGATGATGGAAACATACACATCTAACAAAGATGCAAGCTATGAAAAAAATCTACAGACATTAGGCGCAGTTGATATAGATACACCAACTTCAATTAGTATTTATCCAAAAGATTTTGAATCAAAAGATAAAATAGCAGCAGCAATTGAAGAATATAATCAAAAACAAAGAGATGAAGGAAAAGAAGAAAATATAATAAATTATTCAGATTTAGTTGGAACAATGATGAAATCTGTAAGCCAAATTATAAATACAATAAGTTATGTATTAATAGCATTTGTTGCGATATCATTAATAGTATCATCTATAATGATAGGAATTATAACATATATTTCTGTACTTGAAAGAACAAAAGAAATTGGAATATTAAGATCAATAGGTGCATCTAAAAAAGATATTTCAAGAGTATTTAATGCAGAAACTTTAATAGTAGGTTTAATATCTGGTCTTATAGGAATAGGAATTACTGTATTATTAACAATTCCAATTAATAGTTTAATATTAGCTGTTACAGGAGTTAAAGTAGTGACATCTGTTCCATTTGCAGCAGGAGTTACATTAGTTTTAATTAGTATGTTCTTAACAATTATTGCAGGTTTAATTCCAGCAAAAATTGCAAGTAAGAAAGATCCTGTAATTGCATTAAGAACAGAGTAAAATTTCTTTAAATTATTACAAATATATTTTTTTGAAAGCAAGTAATTAATTGATAATTACTTGCTTTTTTGATATTATAATGATTAAAGAAAAGCAATATATGAAATAAAAAATTAAAAAAATTTATATATTTTGAAACCAAAAGCCAACTTAAATTGTATTAATAATAGAAAAGGGGGTAACACATGCAAAACGAAAAATATTTAAAAGAAATTATAGAAAAATATTCAGACACAGTATATAGAATAGCACTAACAAGATGTGGAATAGTTGAAAATGCAGAAGATGTATTTCAAGAAGTATTTATGAAATTTAGTGAAAAAATGCCGAAATTTAAAAATGAAGAACACGAAAAAGCATGGTTTATAAGAGTTACAATTAATTTAACAAAAAATCTAAAACAATCAGCATGGAATAGAAAAGTAGTTGCCTTAGATGAAAATGTCGTTTTAAAAAATGAAGAAAAAGACGATGTATACTCTGTTGTATGCCAATTGCCTCAAAACTACAGAACAGTAATTTATTTGCTATATTATGAAGGTTACAAAGTAAAAGAAATTGCAGAATTAATGAAAACAAGAGAAGGAACTGTAAAAACATGGTTGTATAGAGCAAGAGAAATTCTAAGAGAAAAATTAGAAGGAGGTTTTGAAGATGAATAAAGAAAATTATAAAAAAACAATAGACCAAATTCATGCAAAAGAAGAATTAAAAGAAAAAACCTTTCAAAACATAAAACAAAAAAGTAGAAAAAAACATACTTATGTTAAATATTTAGCAGCATGTGCAGTAGTAGCTATTGTATTTTCAGCAGGTACATTATATTTAAAACAAGAAAAACAACTAAATATCAAAAAAACATTAACAATAGCAAATACAGAAAATGATCTGACAAGATTTCAAAACATAGAAGAACTGAAAGACGCCTTAAAAGAAAATTATAATTCATCAAAGAAAAATGGAGATATTTTAGAAGATGCGGTGGAATCAAGTTCAGAATCAGAAAGTACAAAAAGTGAAAGTACAGATTATTCAAAAACAAATACACAAGTAGAAAATGTTGATGAAGCTGATATAGTAAAAACTGATGGAGAATATATATATTATGTATCGAATAGAAAGGTATATATAGTAAAAGCAAATGATTTAAAAGTTGTTTCAGAAATTGAGATAGAAGAAGAAAATAAAAGCTTTTATCCAAAAGAAATATATATAAATACAGACAAATTAATAATATTAGGTAATAGTCATGAATATCAAAAAGAAACCACAAAAAAACAGAGTGAAACAACAAAAGTTACTTCAAAATACATGGCGCAAGCAATAGTATATGACATAACAAATAAAGAAGAGCCAAAGCAAAAAAGAAGAGTCTCTTTAGATGGAAGTTATATAGAATCAAGAATGATAGGAGACAATATATATTTTATAAGTAACAAATCACCTAATTATTATAAAGACATAGAAGATGATGAAATATTACCAATAATTAAAGACACAGCAATATCTGAAGAAACAAAAAAAATAGAATGTACAGATATTATTTATTTTAAAGATACAGAATGCTATAACTATATGATAGTTGGAGGATTTAATATTAATAAAAATAATGAAGTAAATACAGAAGTTTTTTTCGGTGCAAGTAGCACAATATATGCAAGCGAAGAAAATTTATATATAACACAATCAGTATATAAAGATGGATATTTTTCAAAGGGAACAGAAAATACAATATATAAATTTAATTTAAATGATTCACAAATAAAGTTGCAATGTAAAGGCAATGTAGAAGGATACCTAAATAATCAATTTTCAATGGATGAATATGATGGGAATTTAAGAATAGCTACTACATCAGGATATGGTGAGGAATCAACTAATCAATTATATATATTAGACGAAAACTTAAAAGAAATAGGAAAAATAGAAAACTTAGCCGAAGGTGAAAAAATATACTCAGTTAGATTTATAGGAAAAGTTGGATATATTGTAACATTCGAGCAAGTAGACCCATTATTTGTAATAGACTTATCTGAGCCGACAGAACCAGTTGTAAAAGGTCAATTAAAAATACCAGGTTATAGTAGTTACTTACATCCATATGATGAAACACATATAATAGGAATTGGATATAATACTAAATCAAATGGATATGGTGGGGTAAAAAATGATAGTATGAAAATGTCAATGTTTGATGTGTCAGATTTAGAAAACCCAAAGGAAATGTTTAATGTAAGTATTGGTGAAAATTATACTTATTCTCAAATGGCAAATAATCATAAAGCATTATTTTATAACAAAGATAAGAATTTAATAGGATTTCCTGTAACATATAGATCAAAAGATTCTTCTACGAGTACAAATGAATTAGCAATATATAAAATAGATTTGGAAAAAGGTTTTGAAAAATATGGAGATATTGAGCAAGACATAAATTACAAAACTAATATAGATAGAGCAATATATATAGGAGATACATTATATACTTTATCAGATACACAAATAGTTTCATATGATTTAAATACAATGCAAAAGTTAGAAATTTTGGAGTTAGATTAGTAAAAACAACTTGAAAAAGGCATTAATGTGGAATAAATTTAAAGGATAGCTTAAATAGGCTATTCTTTTTTTATATTTTATGATATAAAATTATATAAGGAGTTGATATAATGAAAAATATAAATATAACAAGAAAAATATCTCAAGGGATGTATGTTTTAACAACTAATGGAGGAGGCTGTATAGTAGATGCTGTATCACAAGTAAGTGCAGGAGATAATCCTTTAATTGCAGTCTCTGTAATGAAGAAAAATTATACAAATGAATTATTAAAGAAAAATGATAAATTTGCATTATCAGTAATAGGAAAAGAAGTAAATCCAGAAATTATAAAAACATTTGGATTTAATTCAATGAGAGATATCAATAAATTTGAGAATACTCAAGTAAGAGAAGTAGACGGTTTAAAGGTAATTAATGACTCATTAGGATATATGGTATGTGAGATTATAGATAGTATTGATAATGAAACTCATACTTTGTTTATAGGAAAACTAATAGAAGCGGATATTTTTAAAGAAGAAAAAGAAGAAATGACTTATGCATATTATCAAGAACATAAAGAAGAACTTTTAAAAGTTACTACTGAAAAAGGAAAAACAGCATGGGTATGCATTGTTTGTGGATATGTTTACTATGGTGAAGAATTACCTGAAGATTTTAAATGTCCGATTTGTGGTGTAGATAGAACTAATTTTAAAAAGAAAGAATAGAAAGGAAGAAAAAATATGAAAGAAATAATAATTAAAGTAGAAGGAATGGTTTGCAATGGATGTGAAAATAGAGTACAAAATGCTCTAAAAACTATAAAAGGAGTAGAAAATGTTGTTGCAAATCATACAAATGGAACAGTTACAGTTGTTTCAAGCAATGAAGTAGAAGAAAATACTTTAAAAGAAAAAATAGAAGATATTGGTTTTGAAGTAAAGGAAGATTAATTATGAAAAAAATAATATTATCTATTGAGGGAATGACTTGTAGTGCATGTTCTAATGGGCTTGAAAAATATTTGAACAAGCAAAATGGTGTATATAATGCTGCTGTTAATTTAGTAATGGCAAATGCAACAGTAGAATATGATGAAAAAATTTTAAATCAAGAAAAAGTAGAAGAATTTGTAAAACAAGCAGGATTTAAAAGTCTAGGAGAATTCAAAGAAATAAAAATAGAAAGCAGGAGTAAAAAAGAAAAAGTTAAATTTATAATTTTTACTTTATTAGCAATTATATTGATGTATATTTCAATGGGCCATATGATTAACTTGCCTACCATAACATTTCTTGATCCACATGAGTCTACTACAAACTATATGATTTGTTTATTGCTACTTACAATATGCTTTATGTTTTATGGATTTGATATCATAAAAAATGGATATAAAAACTTAATTCACAAAATGCCTAATATGGATACTTTAGTAGGAATAGGAGTAATTACAAGTTTCTTATATAGTGTATATAATATGTATCTTGTATTTATGGGGAATCATCATTTGGTAATGAATTTATATTTTGAATCTGCTGCAATAGTAATCTATTTTATAAAACTTGGTAGATACATTGATGGTATTAGTAAAGATAAAACAAAAGATGCAATACAAAGGCTAGTTAAGATTACACCAAGCACAGCAGTTATAAAAAAAGATGGAGTAGAGAAGACAGTTACACTTGATGAGATTCATAAAGGAGATGTCGTTGTCTCAAAACCAGGAGAAAAAATAGCAGTAGATGGAGAAATAATACTTGGCAAAGCACATTTAGATGAATCATTTATTACAGGAGAAAGTAAGCCTACTGCCAAAGAAAAAGGAAGCAAAGTAATCGCAGGAAGTATGAACTATGATGGATATATCGAATATAGTGCAGAAAGAATAGGTAAAGAATCAACTGTATCTGAAATTGTAAGATTAGTGATAGAAGCAAGTAATACAAAAGCACCAATTGCAAAAATAGCAGATAAGGTATCAGGGAATTTTGTACCAGTTGTAATGATAATTGCAGTTATTACTTTTTTTGTTTATTTAATTTTAGGACAAGGACTTGAAACTGCTTTAACAACGTTTGTTACTATATTAGTTGTAGCTTGTCCTTGTAGTTTAGGTTTAGCAACACCTCTTGCAATAGTAGTAAGTGAAGGAGTTTGTGCCTCAAACGGAATATTAATAAAGAAAAGCGAAATATTAGAAAATGCTCAAAAAGTAGACACAATAGTATTTGACAAAACAGGAACATTAACTTATGGCAAATTAAAAATTTCAGAAATAATAAATTATAGTGATATGGAAGAAAAACAATTATTACAATTAGTTGGAAGTGCCGAGAGTAAATCTACTCATCCAATAGGAAAAGCATTTACAGATTATTTAGAGGAAAATAAAATTGAATTATTAGAAGTACAAAGCTTTGAAAATATTGCAGGGTTAGGAATTGTTGGGAAAATCAATAATGAAGAGATATTGCTTGGAAACTCAAAAATGCTTGCAAAATATGAAATTACAAATAAATATTTAGATGATGAAAAGAAATTATCAGAAAAAGGAAATAGTATTGTTTATGTAGTAAAAAATAAAGAAATTATTGCTATGATAGGAGTAAATGACATTGTAAGAGAAGAGGCAGAAGAGGTAATAAGCAAGCTATCTAAAAACAAAATAGAAACAGTTATGCTGACTGGAGATAATAAAGAAACAGCAGAAAAAATTGCGAAAGAGATTGGAATTACAAAAGTTATTTCAAATGTATTACCTTCTGAAAAGGCTAATACAATAAAGAAATTAAAAGAGAAAAATAAATTTGTAATGATGTGTGGAGATGGCATAAATGATAGTCCTGCACTAGCTAGTAGCGATATTGGTGTTAGTGTAAATAGTGGAACTGATATTGCTATGGACTCATCAGATGTTATATTAACAAAAAATGATTTAAGTAGTATTATAAATTTAATTAATATTAGTAAAAGAACAATTAGAAATATTAAACAAAATTTATTCTGGGCGTTTTTCTATAATTGTTTGATGATACCAATTGCGATTGGAGTATTAAAACCTATAGGAGTTTCTATTAATCCAATGATTGCAAGTTTGGCGATGGTATTAAGTAGTGTTACAGTGATATTAAATGCTGTAAGATTAAAAAAGTAAATCTATAAATTTATATTTTGGAGGAGGAAGTAAAATGATAGAGACATTGTTTATTATTGATGAAATTCTTTGTATTATTTGTATTTTTGCACTTGCTTTTTTCTGTGCAGTGCTACCTAGAACTGGTATTGCAAAGTATTTTTATATTCTGTTCGGTATCACATTGTTACCTATTGGAATTAAATTTATTCTGGACGGTGCAGTTTGGTATGAATATATTTGGATTTTTTTATTTGCAATAGTCGGAATTATTGTGGGAATTGTGTTAATCAGACTAAATAAGAAAATGACCAAAGAAAAGCAGAAAGAATTTGACCAGAATTTTAGAGCGATGGCAAGACATGGAGGCAAGAGAAAAATTTATGGGAATATTAAAAGTTGAAAACTTAACAAAAGAGCAGATAGTTATTTGATAATTATCTGCTTTTATGCTATTATTAAAATAGTAAGTTTTATTATTTAGGAGGAAAAATATGAGTAAAACTAAGAAAAGCGGACCAGCTATATTTATGTATTGTGTAATTGCTATTACTGTAATAACTTCAATGGTATGCTTTACTTTATATTATAGAAATATTTATAAAAATGAAATAATCTTATGGATAGGAATAACAGCTTTCACAATAATGTATCACTTTTGGGTGAGAATTATTATGGGAAATGTTTCTAAATTATTTAAAAAACATATAAACTGTAAACAATGGTGGTTTAAAGAAAGAAATTTTGAAAAAAGATTTTACAAATTGATACGTGTAAAACAGTGGAAAGGAAAAGCCTTAACATATAATCCAGAATCGTTTTCATTAAAAGAATATTCATTAGAAGAAATAGCGAATACTATGTCAAAATCAGAAGTGGATCACTGGATAAACGAAATAATTTCACTATCAACTTTATTATTTGCAATTCCATGGGGAGAATTTTGGATTTTTTTAATAACAGCAATTGCTGCTATGATATTTGATAGTCAATTTATTATTATTCAAAGATATAACAGACCAAGAATTGTAAAAATTTTAGAAAAAAGAGAAGCGGAAATAGAAGAAAGCGAATTACAGTTTATTTAAGGGATGGAAAAGATTCGCAACTCAAAATTTGCAAAAAAAATCATAAAAAAATTATAAAAAAATAGAAATGCAACTGAAAATTGGTAGAATTTTTACATACAAAATCTTAGAATTAGATATGAAGGAGGAAGTAGTCTAATGAAATTTGGAGAAAATTTAAGAAATTTAAGAAAATCAAAAAAGATGTCGCAAGAAAAGCTTGCAGAAAAGATAGGAGTATCAAGACAAAGTGTTTCAAAATGGGAAACAGGAGAAGCATATCCAGAAATGAATAATATTTTAATATTATGTAAGATTTTTGGATGTACTATAAATGACTTGGTTAATGAAAGTATAATTGATATAGATTCATTAGATGAAGAAGTAAAAATGAATGTAGTAAAATTCAAAAAAGAAAAACAAAAGAAAATGAAAGGGATAAGCAAAGCTATATATATTTTTGCAAGGATAGGAAAAATATTTAGTATAATAGGAATTATAGGTATAATTATACTTATGCTAGCTATTCCACAGATTATTCATAATGTAAAAGTTAATAATAATCAGGTAACAGTATTTGGAGGAATGGTTGAATTTAGAGATACTGCAACCGCACTAAAAGCATCAGAAGTATTTAACAATAATTCTGTTTTTGCTAATATAATGTTTGCAGAAACTGTTGCAATAGCTTTAATAGTAACACTAATTTTATTAATGATGATATTAATGAAACTAGAAAAATTATTTTTAAATATTCATAATGGAGATACTCCATTTACTCTTGAAAATGTAGATTATATAAAGAAAATTGCAATATTTATGATATTAATGATAATTATCCCAAGTGTAGCAGGTTATATATCACAATTAGCTTTAGGCGTAGATTTAGATGTTGAATTTGAAATTATAGATTTAATATACATATTAATAATATATGGTATATCATATATTTTTGAATATGGTTATGAAATTCAACTAGACTCTAAAGGAAAGATGTATGGTGATGAAAATGAATAAAAGTGAATTTATAAAAAGATTAAAAGAGAAAACAGACTATAGTGATGATAGATGTGTTTTAGTAAATGATATTTTAGAAAGTAATTTTATTTTTGGTAGAAAAAATAAAGAAAAAATAATTCATGATTTAATTTTAAAAAATTTTACAGAAGATGAAGCAGAAAATATTTATGATATATCAATGAATATTATAATGTCTGAAATAAAAAGTAAGGTTACACATCCATTTAGAAGAAAAAATTAGTTTTAGATAAATAGTAATTTATGGAGGAAATATATGCAAATAATTACAAACAATATAGAAAAAGAATGCTGGGATTTATTATCTTTATATGAAGATATAGAATACGTAAAAGAACAAATTAAATTAGTAAAACCTAAAATAAAACAAACTAGTTTGAAAAAAGTTGCTAGTGAAATTAATTTATATATAAAACAGGCTAACGAATTATATAATTCTAATAATGATAGTATTATAACTAGTCCACTTACATTATTTTATTCAATAAATAATTTAGTAAAAGCAGTTTATTTATTAAAAAATCCTACTAATGGTATAAAAGCAAGTCATGGATTAAGTTTAAATACAGAAAGTGGTATAAATTATAAATTAAATGAAATTTCTGTCCATATAAATAACTCTGGAACTTTTTGTGATTTAAATAAATTATTGAATAATAATTTACCGGAAAATATTGATATATCTTTAAATGATGTTTTAAAAAGTATTCCAGAATTATCATTATTATATAACTTAGTTTATGGAGAAGAACCAAATATATATTTAATGAAAAAAAATTTAGATAAGAGTTATGAATATAAAGTTGAATTATTCAATAATAGTTATGAGCAATTAGAAAAAAAAGATTTGAGTTTATTAAGTACTAATTCTGTTCGTTTTAATTTTTTTCATGATCCATTTGGTAATCATTGTCATGCTTTTAAAACTGCTGCTACTGAAAATATTAATAATATTTTAGAAAAAGATATATATAATAATATATATTTGACTTTAGGAATATCTTTAAATAATCAAATAATAAAAATACATCAATTAAATGCAATTTATATTCTTTTCTATGTATTTAGTATGGAATTAAGATATAGAGCGTATGAATGGATTAATATAATTAATTCAAAAGAAAAAGCTATAATAAAAAAAGCTATAGAAGAATTAAAAGTAAAAATGCTTGTATGTATTTTATCATTAATTATGAATGAAGAGTTAGAATTTACAAATAGAATAGAAAACTATAAAGAAGATGTTGATTATTCAAAAATAACAGATGAAATTTTAAAAGAAATAAAAAAAAGAAATAGAATGTATGGAAGGTCTATATTATAGTATATTTGATAAATAATTAAAGTTTTTGGAAATTTTCTGTTTTGGGTAAAAACATGGGGAATCGAAAAGGAGATGATTATTGATAATCATTCTTTTTTGTGGTAATATTTGAGTGATAAATAGCAATATATAGAGTAGACTAGCAAATATAGAAGATAATAAAATATGGAAAAAATTTAAGAAAGATTTAATGTTTTATTATTAGGTTTGTTGTATGATTTAAATGAGGTGGTTTTATGAAATATGATTGTTTAATAATTGATGATGAAATAGAACTTGCAAATAATACATGCGAATATTTAAACTTATATGGAGTAAATACATTTGCATGTTATAGCAAAAATGATTGTGAAGATTTTTTTAAAGAAAATGATACTTCTTTAGTTCTTTTAGATATAAATTTATCAGATGGTTCTGGTTTTGAAATTTGTAAAGAATTAAGAAAAGATACTGATATACCAATTTTATTTATTTCGGCACGAAATACAGAGACCGATAAAATAGTTGCTTTAAATATAGGTGGAGATGATTATATTGAAAAACCATATTCGCTTGGAGTCTTACTTGCAAAAATTAAAGTAATTTTAAAAAGATATGGAAAAGTTAGCAGTGAAAAATATGATGATGGTAATTTAGTTGTTGATTACATAAACAAAAAAGTTACAATTAAAAATAAAGAAATAAAACTAACAGCATTAGAATTTAAACTATTAACATACCTAATTAATAACAAAGATAAATTAGTTAGCAAACAAGAATTATTTGACAACGTTTGGAATGATAAGTTTACTCAAGATGGAACTTTAAATGTACATATAAGAAAAATAAGAGAACAAATAGAAGATGATCCAAACAATCCACAATATATAACTACTGTTTGGAAGGAGGGATACCGATTTATCGGTAAATAAATTATGAAAAAAAGATATTTAATTTTATTTATTATCCTAACTTTTTTGGTAGAAATATTTATAGCTACAATTTATATAAATAAAAAAGTAGAATACACAAATGATATTATTAAAATAAATGAATTAGTAAAACAAATTACTATTAATTATAATAACTATTCAAAATATCCAGAATTTTATGATTATACTATATTAGATAATGATGGAAATCTGATATATAAAACTAAAAATGATGTAAGTCAATCTTTAAATGAAGCCTATAAAAATAGAGATACAATAATAGATTTAATTATTGAAAACGAAGTTAAAGGAAAGATTATTATAAATAATAATTTTGAAGAAACAGTTAATAGCAATAAATATAAGTTTATTATAATTCTAATTTTTATAACAGGAATACAATTATTTTCAATTTTAATATATTATTTATATCTATATAAAAAAATAATCAAACCATTTAAAAAAATGGAAGAATTTGCTACAAGAATATCTGTTGGAAATTTAGATATTCCGTTATCAATGGATAGAAATAATAATTTTGGAGCTTTTACAGAAGCTTTTGATGTAATGAGGCATGAAATAAAAAAATCAAGAACAGCAGAGAAGAAAGCTATTGAAGATAAAAAAGAATTAGTTGCAAAATTAAGTCATGACATAAGAACTCCAATAGCAACTATAAAATCATCTTCAGAGCTAGGAATTGCTGTTTCAAGTAATGAGAATACAAAAAAATATTTTGAAACAATAAATCAAAAATCAGATCAAATAAATATATTAATAACTAATTTATTTAATACAACTTTAGAAGAATTAGAAGAACTTACTATTAATGCAATAGAAATAAATAGCAGTATAATAAATGATTTGATTAATAATGCAGATTATTTAGAAAAAAATAATAATTTTAACATTCCAAATTGTAAGGTCTTTGCAGATAAATTACGTTTGCAACAAGTATTTGATAATATATTTATAAATTCATATAAATATGCTAATACAAAAATGGAAACACAAGCATATATAGAAAATGAATATTTAGTTATTTCAATTAAAGATTTTGGAAATAGTGTAGTTGATGAAGAAATTCCTTTATTAAAAGATAAATTTAAAAGAGGAAAAAATATAAACGATATTGAAGGCACTGGTTTAGGTTTGTACATATCTAATGAATTATTAAGAAAAATGAATGGTAATTTAGAAATAGAAAATGCAAATCCAGGTTTCAAAGTAATAATTTATTTAAGAATTATTTAAGAGTTTTTTAAGAAGTTTTTAAAGATACTTAAGAAATGTTTTTGTATAATAAAATTATAAAATTTAATTAATTAGGATGAGTTATAAAAAATTATCCAAAAAAATAAGGAGGAAAAAATGAATAAAAAAATATTAATTAAAACAGAAAAATTATGCAAAACATTTTCTAATAACGGTGTCATGCAGCACATATTAAAAAATATTGATTTAGAAATTTATGAAGGCGATTTTACCGTAATAATGGGACCTAGTGGTGCTGGTAAATCTACTTTATTATACGCATTATCAGGAATGGATACACCAACACTTGGAGATATTTATTTTAATAATGTAAATATTGCAAAATTAAATCAAGATAAATTAGCATTATTTAGAAGACAAAACTGTGGTTTCGTATTTCAACAAATATACTTAATAGATTCAATGAGTATAATGGATAATGTTCTTTCAAGTGGTTTATTAGCTCAAAAAAATAAAAAAGAAATAATAGAAAGAGCTTATGATTTATTTGAAAGAATAGATATTAAAAAAGAATATATTAAAAAATTTCCAACTCAAATATCTGGAGGAGAAGCACAACGTGTTGGAATTGCAAGAGCATTAATAAATAATCCCAAAGTGTTATTTGCAGATGAACCAACAGGAGCACTTAATTCAAAAACAGGAGCAGATGTATTAAATGTCTTCACATCTTTTAATGAAGAAGGGCAATCTGTTGTAATGGTTACACACGATATAAATTCAGCAAGAAGAGGAAATAGAATAATTTATATAAAAGATGGAGAAGTAGCAGGTGAATGCAATTTAGGTAAATATGGAACAGATAACGAGAAAAGAAATAAGGTACTATCCGATTTCTTAGTGAGAATGGGGTGGTAATTATGAAGGAATGGTTACTAGCAAAATCAAACATGAGAAAAAGGAAAGGAACAACAATAGGATTAGTTTTTTTAATAATTTTAGCATCAATATTTTTAAATATAATGTTAATAATATTTACTGATTTTAATGCTAATGCCGAAAAAAATGCAGACAAACTTAATACCGAAGATGTATTATATGTATTACATGGAGATACATCAAAAATAGATAATACATACATAGAATCAATTATCAATGAAGATGTTGAAGATTATGAAATAGTAGAGAAAATAGGGTTGAATTTAGATACTCCTTATGGAGATGGAAAAGTATCAACATTAGTAATGTTTGAAAATGAAGAATCAATTTCAAATACTAGAATAGGAAAAACTCAAATTGTTAAAGAAGACAAAACAATTACAGATGAATATATATATTTACCATATCAATATCACACAGGTGGAAAATATAATATTGGAGATAATTATGAAATAAAGATATTAGATAAAACATATAATCTAAAAATAAAAGGATTTTTAAATAACATTGGTAGTGGTTCGTATAATTCTGGTACTATAATTTTTATTTTAGATGATGCAACATATGATGAATTTCAAAACAATTATGGAAATGATTTGAATTTATTAAATATAAAGTTAAAGTTAAAATCAGGTGTGGATCAAACAAAATTTGGTAATAAATTTTTAAGTGAGATTGCAAAGGATAATCCGGAATTAACAATTGATTTTCTTACCCTTGAAACTATATTATTTTCTAGAACTTATATTTCAGTTATTTTAGGAGTAAGTTTTTTAGTAGTAAGTTTTATAATTTTAGTAATAGTATTTTTGATGATATCAAACAATATTTCAAATTATATAAAAGAAAATATGAAAACTTTAGGAGCCTTAAAGGCAGTAGGTTATACAAATAAAAATATAAAATTAGGATTTTTAATTCAATTTTTAATTCTTTCTGTTGTTGGAAGTATAATAGGTATTGCTTTATCATATTTATTATTGCCTTCTGTAGTAGATATTATGGTAGCTCAAATTGGTATACCATATATAATAAATTTTAATATATTATCTACTTTAATAACGATAGTTAGTTTAGTAGGAATTATAATATTGACTGTAATATTTTTTGTGAGAAAAACAAATAAAATTAAGCCGATTACAGCTTTAAGAGAAGGAATAGAGACACATAATTTTAAGAAAAACAGAATAGAATTAGAAAAAACAAAATTACCAATAAATATAAGTTTAGCTTTAAAAACAATGTTTACTAATATTAAGCAAAATATTGCAACATTTGTAATTGTATTTTTCTTAGTATTTGCTGGTATTGTAGCATTAGTTTTTTTTCAAAATTTTTCTGTAAAACCTAAAATATCTTTATTAACTTTTGAAGTATGTGCAGGAGCTATTGGCACAGATGCAGATACAGATAAATCAGTATATAATTATATAAAAAATCTAGATGGTGTATATAATACAAGAGAAATATCAACTGTAAATGTAGAGACAGATAGTGTTAAATTATTAACTTATGTTATGGAGGATACAGATACATTAAATAATAAAGATGTTTGTTATCAAGGAAGATTACCAAAATATGATAATGAAATAGCAATATCTGGTAAGTATTGTAAAACATATAATTATAATGTAGGTGATGAAATAGAAATTAGAAAAGGAGAAATTAAAGAAAAATTCTTAATTTCTGGCTATATTCAAACTACAAACAATAATGGCCAAGAAGCGGTAATTTTAAATAAAGGTATAGAAAAAATTGTCGGAACAGATTATGATAAATTATATTATTTTGATGCAAAGGAAAATGTAGATGTTGATGAATATATAGAAAAAATAAAAACAGAATTTGGCGATAGAATTGTATTTAATGTGAATTTTGAAGAAGTAATGAATGGTTCAATGTCAGTATTTAAAGTAATTGCAAATGCAATGGTAATGATAATAATGATTGTTTGTTGTATAGTAATTTTATTAGTATTATATTTATTAATAAAAACTTTAATCAATAATAAGAAAAAAGACTATGGAATACTTAAAGCGATGGGGTATACTTCAAAAAACATAATTTTTCAAAATGCTATAAGTTTTATGCCATCAATTATTTTATCAGTTATAAGTTCTTGTATAATTTCAAGTTTTATTGTTAATCCATGTCTTACGCTTATAATGAGTATGTTTGGAGTAATGAAGCTTACTTTTGATATACCGGTTATGTTGATTATATTTATGGGAATAGGATTTGTGGTTGTATCATTTATCTTTGCTTTAATATTATCTCTAAAAATAAAGAAAATTGAACCATATAAGTTATTAAGTGGGGAATAAATCAAGTGGAAATGTAGAAATTAAGATGATGAGTTTGGAAAATACAATTTATATGAGCAAGTAATTAGTGTCAATAACTTTTGAATAGGACACCCTAAAAATATAATTTTAACTTGTGACTTGTTCACCCTTGAATAGTCACAAGTTTTATTATATAATATGAACATAACAGTTCTTAAGCCGATAATCTTTCGTTCTTTAGACAATTA
>JAFQQR010000034.1 GCA_017410505.1 Clostridia bacterium
AAGGTTTATTAAGCGAACCTTAAAATATAGAAAAATAAAGATAAAAATATAAATCAAATTAGGAAATCTCAAAAGTCATGAAATAAAATAAATTCATGATTTTAGCAAAAAGTTTTCCTACAAAAAATTTATGCTATCAATTGTTATTTTTTTAGTTGCAATAATAACTTAATTGTGTTAGAATTATATTTGTAAAAATAAGGCTATGAGGCTTTATAGGGGGATGTATGAATAGTACAAGTTTAGTTGAGATTAACAAATTGTCACAAAAGCAAAAAATGGTACTATATTTTTTTATATATGCAATACTAGGATGGATACTAGAAACAATATATTGTGTAGTAACATTAGGTGTATTTAATAAAAGAGGTTTTTTATATGGACCAGTATGCCCAATATATGGATTTGGAGCGATAATATTAATACAAAGTTTAAAAAGCATTAAAACTAATACGACTGGAAAATTTTTTATAAGTTTAGTAGCTTTTACAGTATTTGAATATGTAGTATCAGCAGTGCTAGAAGAATTATTTGGATTAAGATGGTGGGATTATACAAATGAAGCGTTAAATTTTCAAGGAAGAATTAGTTTACCATTTTCAATAGCATGGGGAATAATAGGAGTAATATTTGTAGAAAAAATACATCCATTTGTGAAAGCAAAAGTAGAAAGATATATAATATTAATTCCAAGAAAAAAAATAATAAATACATTATATATTTTTACAATAATAATATTAAGTGATTTGATATTATCTGTAATAAAATATATAAATTTATAGCACAAAAGAAAAAATTTAAAATGCCAATATAGCTCAGTTGGTAGAGCAACGGATTCGTAACCCGTAGGTCGGCAGTTCGATTCTGCCTATTGGCTCCAAAAAAATCACACATTAAAGTGTGATTTTTTGTTCAAAGTATCTCTATTATTTAACGAAATAAATTAATAGAACTAATTTCATTTCCATTATCATATTCATATACTTTTACTGTATCTTTAGATTTATTAAATTCAAATATTAATTTATATTGATGACTATCTACTGTTTCTTCGAATTCATAGATTTGTTCAGCGTTTGTTTTTGCAGTTCCAGATACCTGCCTATCTAGTGTACTTTTACTAAAATCAAATGCACTATTATATTCGAACTCTAATTCATTTTCAGTTAATTCGAAAATTTTTAATATTTTTGGATAACCTTCTGCAGCAGCTTGGTCAGCACTTGTAAATTCATATTGAACACTTCTATTTTGGTATGAAGTATTATTACTAGATGATGTTTTATTATTATCAACATTTTCAGAATTATTTGTAACATTTTCAAGATTTGAAACTTTTTCCGAATTTATTGTATTTGATTTTGAGTCGATTTTTTCTTGTAATTCATCGTTTGTATTTTGCATATTAGTGACGTTTACTTCTAAATTTGCAATTTTTTTATTGTTGTTTGTTTTTTCTATATAAATGTAATAAGCCATAGCTATTATTACTATTATTGCTAAAAGCAAGAAAATAGTAGATGAACTTATTTTTAATGATTTCTTTTTTTTCATCTTTTTCACCTCCTTTTACTATAAATAATCAATACAACTATATTTTAGCAGTTATACCTTTTTTTGACAATAAAATGCTAAGAAATTTTTACTTTAGAAAATATTAAAACCTCTTGTCAAATCATGAAACTTATGTTAAATTATAATCAAATAAATCGAATTATATAAAAAGGGCATTACTATAAAAAGATATTTTTTTTGCATACATGCTCCGTAATCGCTCCATTTAATAACAGCTTACGAACTAATATAGTTTCGTAAGTTTTTTTATTTATATAAAACAAATGATGTTCTCTTTCTAGGAAGGAGGATATCTAAAAGTAAGGGAAAAATTTTAAAAAAAAAGGGGGTGCAAAAATGTACTTTTATAGTAATCTATTGAAATTTTATGTAAAATATAGTATAATTCTATGTAGATACTTTTAGTTACCCCAAAAGGTTTATTAAATCTTGGAGGGTAAGACCTCCAAGTAATACAAGGAGGAATCATTATGACATTATTAACACAATTTAACAAAGCACTCAAAGAACTACCATCTATTTCAGAGAACTTAAAAAGTTTGATAATGATACAAGGGTGGTCTGAAGAAAGATGTCAACAAGCCATTTCAATTGTTCATCAGCTTAAAAAGGGGGACTTAATTGAAAAAGGTTTATGCTTATCCTACTCTTATGTAGGATTGTCTCGGTTAACAATTACCCTTTCTCCAAGTGAATGTGGCATCGATAATACAACATTTGAACCAGAAAATATACTTCAAGCAGATAGATATATTGAGAAATTGTTGGCTGATATAAATCGCATATCTGCAGATGTAAAATTTTCTCTCGGTGGACATGACTATGAAAATGATGTATGCACATTTGACATCGATTGGGAATTCTAAAGCAGTAGTTAAAAATCTACATAGGTTATATACTGATTAGTATATGACCTATGTAGATTTTTTATAAAAGATATGCTAATTTAAGCTTCATTTTTTTTGCATAAATCATTTTTTATAGCTAATGATGAATCAACTTCATCAATTAAGAATGCACTTACACCTAAATTATTTAATTTGTCAACATTGTCTTTAATGTCATCTACAAATAATATTTCACTTAAGTCACAGTTATTAATTTTCTGAATAATTTTTACAGCATCTATTTTTCTCTCTTGTGGATAACATGAAATAACTTCTATATCATTACCATAATATTTATTAATAAAATTTTGTTTTGCTTTTAAATGAAACGAAAATCGCATTCCACTTAAACAATATAGTTTAGAACCATTATTTCTTAAAAAGTTAATAAGTTTATATAACGAATCTGATTTGTCACAAGATTCAATACTTTCATAAAAAGTTTCTGGATTTAAATAAGCGTTTAAATAAAAATTTAAATAAGTTTCTTCGTTTTCAGAACGATGCTTTAAAAAATCTCTATCTTTGTGAAATGCTAATGTATCATCAAAATCAAAAATTGCAACTTTAATATTATCTAGTTTTATACTTAAATCTTTCATATTTTTAACCTCATTTCTTTATTTTTATACTTTTGTTCATTTAATTCTAAATTTTTCTTTTTTTCTACTGCATCAATTAATTCTTGCTCTGTTAGCAAATGTAGCTTGTGGATAGAACAAGTTCTAATTGTTCAGATATGGGTACACAATTCAAAACTAGTTGTATTATAGCACAACATATAAAAATTTTCCATAAGATTCATTAAGATTATAGTAAGAAAAAATAGATGATTCTATTTCAATTTTTCTTTTTGATGCAGATGATGATTTATTACCATATTTTTTATTTTAACAGTTCAAATTTTTGTAAATATATGATAATATAAACATAATAAAAAATGTAGATAGAGGATACAAATGAGGAGGAATAATGAACGCTCAAGATTTTAGAAAATTATTAGAAAAAACAGATGATAAGTTGAGTATATTTGCTAGTGCAGAAACATTAAAAAAATATCATTTGAATTTAAATGAATTTTTTGATTTAATTAGTGATTTTTTGAGTGACGAAGAAAAATTAGAACTATTTGAATATTCACATTTTCAACAATTTGATGGTAGGATAAAAGGTAACATAATTAAGCTAGTTTCGGATGAAAATATAATATTACGAATGATGAGTAATGATAATATTATGAATGGTTTTGAAAATTATGAAATAGTAAATATTATAAAGAAAATGAGTGATAATAGTAAACAACAAATATTACGAAATCAAGAATTTATAGAAAAACACCAAATTGCTGACTATGAATTAAAAAATATTGTGCTTAGTTTAACTGAAGAAGCAAGAGCAGAAATGTTGACAGATATAGATTTAATTACAAATAAATTGCATTTAGCAAATTTTCAAATTGTTGACTTAACAAAAGGATTATCAAGTGAAGAGGCAAAAAACAGAATACTTGAAATATATCAATTAGCTAATCATCAAAAAATTGCTATTATAAATACTTTTAGTAGTAACCATAAAATAGACATACTATTGAAAGAAAAATGTTTTAATAAATATGATATGATGGATATATTAAAATCATTAGATATTAAAAATTTGAATGATTTTTTAGTAAAGCATAAAGATTTTTATAGTGAAAATAATATCCATCCATATGAAATTATACATGAGTTAGATACTGAACAACAAAAAGATTTTGTAGCAAATTTAGAGAATATTAATTTAACATTAAGTGAAAAAAAGGAAATACTAGCAACACTAAAAGTAGAAACTAAACAAAACATTGATACAACTATCCTTCCAGAAGAATATAAAACAGCACTTAGTATACAAACAACAGAATATGCTGGACGAGTTATTTTAGATTTAGAAAGAGATTTAGAAGATTATCGTGGATTAGATAATTTAATGAGAATAAATCCTGAAGAATTTACAAAAGAACAGAGAACTAAATTTATGCAATTATGTGATATTTGTCCAAATTTACAAGTAGTTAGTATATTAAATGATACTGTAGAATATATTTCAACTGCTGGGGAATATAAAGAAGCAGAAGAATGGATAACTTCTATAATGGATAATCTAAATCCTGAATATTCAAAAGCACAGAAAATGGCAATAATAGATAATGCAATTGGAAAGAAAATAAGCTATAGTCCTGACTTTGATACAGAAGTATTTGATGAATCAGATTGTAGAGCATTATGGAAAATAATTAGTTCTGGTTATGGTGTTTGTAATGGAATTGCAAAAGTAGAACAATATATGCTCAATAGAATTGGTATAGAAAGTGAAATTATAAGTAGTGATGCACATACATTTTTAAAAATTAAGGATATTGAACTTCCGATTGCAAATGGTGAAATTGCAAAAGGTAATACTATACTAGATCCAACTTGGAATTTAACAAGACATAGATTTGGTGGAAAGCCTGATAATTTTTGCATAAGTTATGAACAAGCTAGAAAAAATGATATTGATACAGAAGGTAAAGACCATAATTGCCATAAAGATGATGAAAAATTGCAAGATGCAACCTTGAATTTAGATGAACAAAGCTTAAGGAAACTATTTACAAGTGTTGGATTGGCAGATAGAGAGGGACAATTTCCAATAAAAGATTTACTAGAAAAATCAAAATTATTGGATGAATTTTATGCAAATCAGCCTAATCAAAATATTAACAAACAATTTTTACTGATGTCACAGGTTTGTCCTGAATTTGCAACATGTCAAAATTCGAGTATGAGTATTTTAAGTGATATACTATTAAATAATGAGAATTTGAAATTTAATAAATGTGTAGTAAATAGGGTATATAATAGAACAGATAAAGAAAAAAGACCAATTTTATTTGTTTACATTGATTCAAATGAATTGGGAAAAAATTTTTACTTTGCCGATAAAGATAGAGGGCAATTTGTAGAGTTACCACAAGAAGAATTTACCAAACAATTTGAATGTTATCAAGAAGATTTAGAAAATTATAAGCGGACTTAGACCATGGGAAACTAAAGAACAAGGAAAAGAAGATATAGATTTATCAAGGAGTTCTGGTAAAATAGTTGCTGAGGAAGGTGAAGAAAGATGAATATTATAAGAAAAATAGTTTTATTTATAAAAAATATATTTATTAAACAAGAAGAAGTAAAACCCCTAGAAGAGCCTAAGTATATTACAAATCAAAAGGAAAAAGCAAATTTTATTGAATCTTTGAAAATAACTACTACAGAAAGAAGAACAAAGAAAAAAATTGAGACTTTAACTTGTGAAGGAGATGGATTAGGAATACAAAAAAAGATAACTTGTTAAATTAGATTTTTATTATTGGAGCCAAAAAGTATTGATAAATCTAAAAAATTATGTTAAAGTAAAAACAAATAAATTATTTATTTTAGGCAATATCAAGGAGGAAATAATAATATATGGGATTTTTCGATAAATTAAAACAAGGGCTAAATAAAACAAAAACATCATTTGATGAAAAGATAAACAATGTATTTAGTAATTTTAGAAAAGTTGATGAAGAATTTTTAGACGAATTAGAAGAAGTGCTAATTATGTCAGATATAGGAATGGATACATCAATAAAAATAATATCAAGTCTAAGAGAAAGAATCAAAAAAGAAAAAATACAAGATGAAGAGCAAGTAAAACAAGCTTTAAGAGAAGAAATGCAAAAAATATTAGATATAACAGATATAAGCTTACAACTAAACACTAAACCATCAGTAATATTAGTTGTAGGAGTAAATGGAGTAGGCAAAACAACATCCATAGGAAAAATGGCAAACAGATTAGCAAAAGATGGGAAAAAAGTAGTGGTTGCAGCAGCAGATACATTTAGAGCGGCAGCAGTAGAACAACTAGAAATTTGGGCAAAGAGAGCAGGAGCAGATATTGTTAAAAGAGAAGAAGGAGTTGACCCTGCATCAGTAGTATTTGATGCAATAAGAAAAACAAAAGAAAGTGAAGCGGATATACTAATAGTAGATACAGCAGGAAGACTTCATAATAAAAAATATTTAATGGATGAATTAAATAAAATCCAAAAAGTAATAAATAAAGAAATGCCAGATGCAGATAAAGAAGTATTACTTGTAATAGATGGTGCAACAGGACAAAATGCTATATCACAGGTAAAGGCATTTAAACAAGAAACTGATATTACTGGAATAGTACTTACAAAATTAGATGGAACGGCAAAAGGTGGAGTTGTAATAGGAATAGTAGAAGAAAACAAGATTCCTGTAAAATTTATTGGAATTGGAGAACAGATAGATGATATGGAAATCTTTAATTCAGAAGATTTTGTAAAGGCAATTATTTAAATTAATATGATGATAGTTGTTCAAAAAGAAAAGGTCCTTTTGGACAACTTTTGGACAAAGGAGGTATAAATTGGAAAAAAAGAAAAGTAAATCAAGGATGATTATAGTATTGTTATTTATAGCAATATTTGCATTAGGGAGTTTTATAAGTTTAAGAGGTACATATTTACAATATAAAGAATTTGGAGATAATTTTGTACAAGTATTTTTTACTAATTTAAAGTATAAGTATATAATTTTTGGAGTAAATTTTACTATTTTATATTTTTTAATATATTTTGTTAACAAAGGTATAAAAAAAGGACTAAGTGTATTTTTTGAAAAAGAAAATAGAAAAAAACCTAAATTATTAAATAAATCAATTGCTTTTGTGATTTCAGTAATAGTAAGTGCAGTCATGTCAAACATATTGATGGAAAAAATATTAGTATGTTCAAGTGAAGCAACATTTGGAATAACTGATCCAATTTTTAATTTAGATATTTCTTTTTATATGTTTCAAAAACCATTAATTGAAATGCTATTATGGTATTTTATTGGAATAGTTATTGGATTAACAGGATATATGGTAATATATTATATAATAGTGTTTAACAAATATTTTGATGGTGTAGATGGAAAGATGATAAGAGAAAGCTTATTAGTAAAAAAAGCTATAAGGAATGTGGTATTAGTAATAATAGGAGTAGCTTTATTTACTGTATTAAACATAACAGATATATCTTTCAATAAAATGTTAACAATAAAAAATGAAGCAGATACTACACAGAATATTGAGATAATAGGAGCAGGATATACTGATGTAATGATTCAAAGATGGGGATATTTAATATTTGCATTTATAATAGTTTTTGCAACACTAAAAGCAGTCAAAGCTTTCAAAGATAACAATACTGCTAAAGTATTAAAAAACTTAATTATGATTCCGGGTTATTTAGTTGTAATGTTTCTAGTAATAATTGTTTTTAATATAGTTTTCGTAAACTCTAATACATTAGATAAGGAAAAACAATATTTAGAAGATAATATTAAATATACAAAAAATGCTTATAATATTGATATAGAAGAAGAAAACTTAGAAAGTACAGGAACTATTACACAACAAGAGGTTATTGAAAATGATTCTATAATAAATAATATAAAAGTAGTAAATAGTGATGTAGTATTAAAAACTTTAGATGATAGTCAGACTGGAACAGGATATTATTCTTATAGAAGTGCTAATATTGCGAAATATAAAATTTCTGGAGAAGATAAGTTAGTATATGTATCTCCTAGAGAAATTGCTAATTCAGGAAGAACTTATAATAATAAAACTTATGAATATACTCACGGAACTGGACAAATTGTTACTTCTGCAACAAGTGTAACAGAAACAGGAACTTTAGAATATATACAAAAAGATGTATCTGGAAATGATGACAAGATAGGAACAACACAACAAGGAATATATTTTGGATTAGAAACAAATGATACAATTGCGACCAACACAAAAAATAAACAAGAATATGACTATACAGATGAAAATGGAAAAGAACATGTATCAACATATAATGGTAAAGCTGGCTTACAACTTGATTTTATAGATAGATTAATATTAGGAACAAGAACAGGAGAGTTAAAACTTGCATTATCGACAGAAGTAACAAAAGATAGCAAAATATTAATTAATAGAATTATTATCGAAAGAGCAAAAAAAGCAATGCCATATTTAATATATGACGAAAATCCATATACAGTTGTGACTGATGAGGGAAGAATTGTATGGGTATTAGATGCATATACAGTATCAAATAAATATCCATATTCACAATATACATCAATTGAGCATGATGGAATTAAAGAAAAAATAAATTATATAAGAAACTCAGTAAAAGTAATAATAGATAGTTATGATGGTACAATGCAATTTTATATAACAGATAAAACAGATCCGATAGCTATGGCTTATAGAAATGTTTATCCAACATTATTTGAAGATTTAAATTCAGAAATTTCACAAGATATATCAGAGCATTTTATATATCCTGAGTATTTATATAATGTACAAGCAGAACTTTTAAAGATATATCATAATGTAAAACCAGATGTTTTATATAGAACAGATGATTTATGGGATTTTGCTAAATATAATAGTACTATAATTTCAAAATCTTCTGGTACAGAATTAAAACCATATTATACTATGGTTAGAAATGATGGACAAAATGATATTGGATTAATACAAATTTATACACAAGATTCAAAACAAAATCTTATTTCTTACTTGGTTGGAACAACAGATGGTAGTGCAAATAAATTGAAAATGTATAAATTTTCACCAGATAGTAACATTTTTGGACCAATGCAATTAGATAATCAAATTGAACAAGATGAATTGATTTCTTCAGAGATACAAAATTTGAATACGACTGGTGCAAAAGTTACAAAAGATATGGTAATTGTTCCAGTAAATAATACATTATTATATGTAGAATCAATATATCAAACAATGCTAAATGAGGAATCTAAAATACCAATGCTTAAAAAAGTAGTTGTAGCTTCAGGAAATAAAGTTGCTATTGGAGATAATTTGAAACAAGCTTTAAATAATTTGTTGTCAAAAGATGCTTCAAATATAGAGGTTGAAAATACTGAAGATATTGATGGATTGATAGATGCAATAATAAAAGCTAACAAGAACTTGTCAGAATCTACAGGTAATAATGATTGGGAACTTATGGGTTCAGATATTAAGAAATTACAGAGTCTAATTGATTCTTTAGAAGAGTTAAAAAATGAAGAAGATAAGAAAAAACAAGAACAAGAAAAAGAAAATAATACTGTTTCAAATTCTTTAAATGAGGAAATTAGTAATGAAATAATAGAATAAAAGGTAGGAAATGGGGACGGGTTTCAAATCCCCATTTTTTTTGCATAAAAAAATAGGGATTTGAAACTCGTCCCTATTTCCTGATTTTTTAAATTAATTTATAAAATACTTTTTTACCTTTTTTCAAAATAGCATAACCATCAGAAAAATCATTATCAGAAAGAATATAATTAATATCAGTAATTTTTTCATCATTTAAAGAAATACCGCCTTGATTAATTAAAGTTCTTGCTTGACCTTTAGATGGAGCGATTCCTGTTAAAACAATAGCGTCAACAATAGAAAGATTTTTATTAACACCTAAATCAACAGTAGGCATATTATCTAAATTACCAGAGCCTGAAAATAATGCATTAGAAGCATCTTCTGCTTTAATTGCTTCATCTTCGCCATGAACTAATTTAGTGATTTCGAAAGCAGCAATTTTTTTAGCTTCATTTATTTGTTCATCTTTTAAAGAAGATAATTCATTTATTTTTTCTATAGGTAAAAATGTTAACAATTTAAAAACATTTTCTACACTTTCATCTTCTATATTTCTCCAGTATTGATAAAATTCATAAGGAGAAGTTTTCTTAGGGTCTAACCATAAAGCACCTTTTTCAGTTTTTCCCATTTTTTTCCCTTCTTTTGTAGTAAGAAGTTTAAATGTTAAACCAAAAGAATCATCTTTTCCAATTTTTCTAATTAAGTCAACTCCACCAATAATGTTAGACCATTGGTCATTTCCGCCCATTTCTAATTTGCATCCATATTTATTGTATAAATATAAAAAGTCATAAGATTGCATAAGCATGTAACTCATTTCAAAAAATGTTAAACCTGTTTCCATTCTTTGTTTGTAACATTCAGCAGCAAGCATTTTGTTGACAGAAAATAGGCTACCAATTTCTCTCATAAAATCAACAAATTTTAAATCTAAAAGCCAATCTGCATTATTGACAATAATAGCAGCATTTTCACCTTCAAAACTTACGAATTTTTCAATTTGTTTTTTGATACATTCAACATTTTGGTCAATTTCTTCTCTTGTTAACATTTTTCTCATATCAGTTTTTCCAGAAGGGTCACCAATAGTAGCAGTACCTCCACCAACTAATATGATAGGTTTATGACCACATTTTTGCATATGACTTGCAACCATTAAAGAAACAAAGTGGCCAACATGAAGACTGTCAGCAGTAGGGTCTATTCCTATATAAAAAGGAACACTTTCCTTGCTAAAAAGTTCTTTAATTTCTTTAGGGTGAGTCATTTGCTCAATATATCCTCTTTCGTCTAAAATATCAAATACATTTGTCATTTAAAAAACGTCCTTTCTTGTATATTATAGTTTTATATTTTGTGATTCACTAATTGAACCATTGTAATCTGTATAATTTAAAAATCTATTTAAATTTTTTGTACTGATTCCAGTTTCATTAGATAAAGCATTTAAATCTGTATTTATACCGTTTTTTTCTACATAGTTTTTAAAAGTTTCATATTCTAATGTGTCTTTAGTTTTACATTTTGGGCATACTTCATCATTTGATACGAAAAAATTTCCACATCTACTACATTTATTAAATTCCATAATTAAATCCTCCTATTTTTTCTTTTGATATAAACTGTATGCATTTTATCATATTTTGGAGAAAATAGGAAGAGAAAAAATAAGAAAAGTGAAAAATAAATTTTCACTTTTCTTAAATTTAGAGAAAATTAAATTGAAGTCGAAGTCGAAACACTTTTTACATAAGTTTTAATTAAACTTACAGCGCTTTCTGAAATTAGAACTCCTGATAATCCAATCTGGCGTTTTAACTTGCCTGTTACATTAGCTTCGGTACAATTTGGTCTTACAATATAATCTAACTCCGTAGAATTATCATCTGCTTGACCATTTTCATCATAATACCTACAAACTAAGTCTTGATTAGAATTAATTTCAATTACATATTCTCCTTTCACTGAAAGTGGATCATAATCTGAAACAACTTTCATTCCGTGAAATTTTTCAACATTAGAATTTGCTGATTTTTTCATAATGATACCTCCTATAAATTCTGAAATGTTATTTATGTAGCAATAAATGTATTTTAACATAAATTTACATAAAATGCAAGTTTTTTCTTTTTAGAATATGAATAACTTGTGATAAGATCACCCCATAAAAATAATTTATGAAAAGTTCACCCCATGATATAATGGAGGTATGAGAACAGAAATGAATAAAAAAGAAAATTTGAAAGCATCAGTAATTGAATGTTGTGTAAATGGAACTATGACAATAAAAGTTGCAGCCGATAGGTTAGGATTTTCAGAGCGCTATGTAAAAAAATTGAAAGCGAGGTATAAAAAATTAGGCGCTTCATCCATGTTACATGGAAATTGTGGAAGACAACCCAAACATGCAATAGATGCCGAAATCAAAAGTAAAATTATTGAAATATGGAAACAACCAGACTTTGAAGAATGTAATTTTAAACACTTTCAAGAGTTTTTAGAAGAAGATTATAATATTATAATAAGTTATTCAGCGTTATATAATTTATTACATAAAAAAGGATATAAAAGCCCAAGAAAGCATAAAAAAATAAAAGTACACAATAGACGTAAGGAACGTTCTTCAGAAGGTGAACTTTTACAAGTTGATGGTACACCACATCAATTCTTTTATGGTGATGATAAAATGTATTGTTTACATGGCTTTATAGATGATGCAACACATAAAGTTACAGGATTATATTTATCAGAAAATGAATGTATGCATGGTTATTTAGAAGTAACAAGACAAACATTAAAAAATTTTGGAATGCCACTAGCACTATATGCAGATGGCTCAAGTATTTTCTTTCCAAAAGATAAAGAATTAACAATAGAAGAACAATTAGCAGGATTAACAAAACCAACAACGCAATATGGAAGAATGATGGATGAATTAAATATAAAATTAATACATGCAGGTTCTTCTCAAGCCAAAGGGCGAGTCGAAAGATTATGGAATACATTACATGATAGATTAAGAACAGAATTTAGAATAAACAAAATAACAACACTAGAAGAAGCAAATGAATTTTTAATAAAATATATTCCCAAGTTTAATAAAAAATTTGCAATAGAAGCAGAAAATAAACAAAGTTCATTTATGAAGTTACCAAAATATGTAAATATAGATTATTTACTTTCTGTAAAATATAATAGAACTGTAGATGTAAGTAATTGCATAAGTATAAGTGGAACAACATTTTTAATAGAAACAAAAGAAATATTACATAAAAAGAAAGTTGAAATATGTATAAGTAAAAGAATTGGAATGAAAGTACGTTTTAATGAAAAATGGTATAAAATAACACCTATTTCTACGCAAAATAAGAAAAGCCTCAAATCTAACGAATCAATTGAAGGAATTATACAAGAGTTTATTTACTTCAATTGCCTAAAAAACGAAAGATTATCAGCTTAACATGAGAACAATTTAATAATACAACAAATTTATGATAAAGTCAAAGGATGTGTCAAATTTTATGACACATCCAGGGTGAACAAATCATAAATTAAATTTATTGATTTAGGGTGTCCTAATCAAAAATTATTGACAGTTTTTTCTTTTTAGAATTAAATGCGTAAAGATGGTAATAATATTTAGATAAATAAATATATATATGTAGGATACTAGATTTTTTTATAAGTAAATGATATAATCGATGCAGTTGGCAGTGCTCCAACTGAATCAGAGGAGGAAAATCATGGTTAGAACAAAGTTAGCAGACAGGGTATTACCTGTATATACAAAAGGTGAAGAAATATTTAATATGGTTTCACATATAGTTGGAGCGGCATTAGGACTAGTAGCATTGGTTTTATGCATAGTGTTTGCTGCAATTCATAGTAATGCAAGTGGCGTAATTAGCGCAGTTATATATGGAATTACAATGATTATTTTATATACAATGTCAAGTATTTATCATGGATTAAAACCAGAAAGAAAGGCAAAAAAAGTTTTTCAAGTTTTAGATCATTGTTCGATATTTTTATTAATAGCAGGTTCATATACACCATTTTGTTTAGTAACATTTAGAGAATATGATGCTGTATTAGGATGGACGATTTTTGGGATTATTTGGGGAATGGCCATTTTAGGAATTGTGTTAAATTCAATAGATATTAAAAAATATAAAGTATTTTCAATGATATGCTATTTAGCAATGGGATGGTGTGTAGTTTTTACAGCTAATTTATTACCTCAATTATTAGGTATACCAGGAGTGGTTTTATTAGTAGCAGGTGGAATAGCATATACTATTGGAGCAATATTATATGGAGTTGGTAAGAAGAAAAAATATATGCATTCAATATTCCATTTATTTATATTGTTAGGTAGCATGTTGCAGTTTTTTTGTATATTACTATATGTAATGTAATTATAATTCAAAAGAAAAAAGAGGAAAATAAATGTTAGAAAATTTGAAAAATGCGTTAAAGAAAAATTATAAATTTATTATATTATTAATGTGCTTAATTGTTGTTTTAGCAATAGTAGAAGATGTTTTTGATAAAGAGACAATAGAATTAGATTTATTGATATATAAATTAGTAGTTCAAAATATGAGAAATAACATACTTACAAATATTTTTAAATTTGTGACTAATCTGGGAGGTGCATATTTTTTAATTGCAATTTCAATATTGTCATTAATTTTTGTAAAAAATAAGAAAATTAGTTTTGCTATATGTATAAATTTAGTGCTGGTTACAATTTTAAACCTTCTTTTAAAAAATATTGTAGAGAGACCGAGACCTATAGGATATAGGTTAATAGATGAAACAGGATATAGTTTTCCTTCAGGACATTCAATGATAAGTTGTGCTTTTTATGGATTGATTATTTATTTTATATGGAAAAATATAAAGAATAATAAAGTAAGAAATGCAAGTTGCGTTTTACTAGGAATTTTAATATTATTAATAGGAATAAGTAGGATATATTTGGGAGTACATTATGCAACAGATGTATTAGGAGGTTTTTTAATTTCTGTTTCGTATTTGATAATTTTTACAAGCACATATAAAGTTATCTTTAATAATGATAATTAAATATTAAAATTAAAAAATATTACAAGATAGTATATAAATATATTATCTTGTAATATTTTTTATAGTTAATTTAACAATGAAAAAAGTGTGTTTTTATTTTTTTCAGTTATTTCAATTAAAGGCATTCTTGGAGAACCAAAATTAAATCCAATTTTATTTAATGCAGCTTTTATAGGAATAGGATTAACTTCAGAAAATAGACTATTGATTAAAGGAATAGAATCTATTTGTTTTTTTCTAGCCTCATCTATATTATCATTAAAAAAATCATAAATCATATCATGAGTATATTTTGGCTTAATATTTGATAAAACAGAAATAACGCCTAAACCGCCTAAAGAACAAATAGGGATGGATTGGTCATCATTTCCAGAATAGATGTGTAAATTATTTCCACATAAGTTGGCAATTCTAGCAATTTGAGATAAATTACCACTTGCTTCTTTTATAGCAACGATATTTTCAATTTTAGATAGTTCTAAGCAAGTTTCGGGTTCTATATTTATACCTGTTCTGCTAGGTACATTATATAAAATGATAGGAATCTTGATATTATTTGCAATTGCTTTATAATGTTCAATTAAACCTAATTGAGTTGTTTTGTTATAATATGGGGTAACAACTAGAACTCCATCAACGCCTAAATCTTCAGCAATTCGGGACATTTCTATAGCTTCTTTAGTATTATTTGAACCAGTACCTGCAATTATAGGAACTTTTCCATTTGAAACTTCTAAAGTATATTTTATAACTTGAATTTTTTCATCTTTTGTCATGCTAGAACTTTCACCTGTTGTGCCACATACAATTAGAGCGTCAATTTTATTTTCGATTTGAAATTCTAAAAATTTTTTTAATTCTTTAATATTAATACCAGTTTCATTGAATGGAGTTGGTATTGCTGAACCGGCACCTTTAAATAAGATTTTTTTCATATAAATTTCACTCCTTTAAGTAAAATATATTTAAGTAAAAAAAATAAATGATAAAAATTAAAATTAAATAAAAAACATTAAAAGTTTATGTTGGATATTATGATATAATATGGTTAGATATAGCTGATGTAGTTAAAGATTTTTCAAAAGAAAGGAATTATTTATAAAATGAAAAAAGAAAACCAAAATTTTTATATTGAATTTGTAACAAATAATGAGAAAAGTGAGTATAATTTACTTTTTATAAATAAAATTTTTAATAAAATTAATGTAGTACGAAGGGACTTATTAGAAAAATTAGAAATAGAAACATGCAGAAAAGTAAGAATTATATTGTTTGATGATAGAGAGAGATTCATAAATACAATAAAAAAATTCTATGAAAATGAAGCTAAAATTCCAAGTTATTGTAGAGGAACAATACAAGAAGGAATTATATATTTTTTAATAAACAATAAGATAGAAATAGATACATATAGATATGAAATAGAAATGAGGAAAATTATTCACGAATATATACATATTGAATACATATCAAGTAATGACAAACGAATTGTTTGGATAGATGAGGGAATAGCTCAAAATTTTTCAAATGAGAGACGGAAAATTTATAAGAGAAAAATATATAAATATTTTAGAAGGCGATATAGAAGAAATTAACCTTAATCTATTAAATCATGAAAGTGGTAGTTTTATTATAGATGATAAGATAAATGGGTATGATGTTTCGTATCTTGCAGTAAGATATTTAATTGAAACATTATCAAAAGAGAAATTTAACAAACTTATAAGAAATAATGAAAAGATAGTAGAAACAGGAAAAATAGTTTATAAAGAATTATTAAAATATTTTAATAGTCCTTTATAAAAGTCTAAAAAGAGAGAGTCTAAATTTATATGTGCAACTTATTAAGGATATAAAAAAAGATTTAATCAACTATCAGAAAATGATTGCTGTATTTTACAGGAATCATTTTTTTCGCTGACATATATAATAATTATAATAATTTGTATAATTAATTATAGAACTTGAACAATGGTTAGTCTTATGTTATAAATATATCATATAAGGAGAATACAAACAAAAAAGAAGTTATAGAATTTGATATTTCTTAAAATATGTGATATAATTTTGGATAATTATGTAAGAAATGAAAAGGAGAACTGTATAATGGATAAAAAAAGAATATTAACAGGAGATAGACCAACAGGAAAATTGCATATAGGACATTATTTTGGTTCACTAAAAACAAGATTAGAAATGCAAGAAAATCCAGAATATGAACCATTTATATTAATAGCAGATGTTCAAGCATTAACAGATAATTTTAATAATCCAGAAAAAGTAAGAAAAAATATAAGAGAAGTAGCAATGGATTATTTATCAGTAGGAATAGACCCAAATAAAACAACAATATATATACAATCAATGATACCAGAAACAGCTGAATTAACAGTATATTATTCAAATCTAGTTACAATAGCAAGATTACAAAGAAATCCAACAGTAAAAACAGAAATAGCTCAAAAGAAAGAACTATTTGGAGAAAGTGTAACATATGGATTTTTAGGATATCCAGTAAATCAAGCAGCAGACATAACAACATTTGAAGGAGAACTAGTGCCAGTTGGAGAAGACCAATTACCATTAATAGAACAATGTAGAGAAATAGTAAGAAAATTCAATAGTATATATGGGGAAGGTGTTCTAAAAGAACCAAAAGCAGTTTTATCAAGTTCAAAAAGAATAAAAGGATTAGATGGAAACGAAAAAATGGGTAAATCTCTAGGAAATGCAATATATTTATCAGATAGTGAAGAAGAAATTACTAAAAAAGTAATGGGGGCAGTAACAGACCCAAATCGTATAAAAAAAGATGATTTAGGAAATCCTGATATATGTATGGTTGCATATTATCATAACTTATTTACATCAAAAGAAGATGTAAAAACAGTATGTGAAGAATGTAAAGCTGGAAAACGTGGTTGTGTAGCTTGTAAAAAACAGTTAGCTGCAAATATAATTGAAGAATTAAGACCAATAAGAGAAAAAAGAGCTTATTATGAAGCACATCCAGAGGAAGTGGATAAAATTTTAATTGAGGGAACAGAAAAAGCTAGAGCAGTTGCAAAAGAAACTATGAAAAAAGTAAAAAAGGCAATGATGTTGGATTATTTTGTCCAATAGGGATGTTTCTTTTTGGTCATTTTTGTCCAATTGGGACAGATGTTATCATGATAAGGTGTCTAAATACATTCTTAACTAAATATATAGAATGGAGGAATAAGGAGTGTTTACTGATTATACAAAAATAATAATCAAATCAGGAAACGGAGGAAACGGAGCAGCAACATTTAGAAGAGAAAAATATGTAGCAGCAGGCCGGACCTGATGGAGGAGATGGAGGAAATGGAGGAAATATCTATTTCCAAGTTGACAAAGACAAAAACACATTAATTGATTTTAGATATAATAGAAAATTTAAAGCAAAAGATGGAGAAAATGGAAGCGGAAATCGTTGCAATGGAAAATATGGTGAAGATTTATATATAAAAGTTCCGATAGGTACAGTAATAAAAGATGTAGAAACAGGAAAAGTAGTTGCAGATTTATCAAAACCAAATCAAACTGAATTAATCTTAAAAGGTGGTAGAGGAGGAAGAGGAAACTCACACTTTGCAACACCTACAAGACAAGCTCCTAGATTTTCAGAAGATGGAGAAAAAGGAGAGGAAAAAGAACTTATATTAGAACTTAAATTATTAGCAGATGTAGGACTTCTAGGATTTCCAAATGTAGGTAAATCAACATTTTTATCAACAGTAACAGATGCAAGACCTAAAATTGCAAATTATCATTTTACAACAATAAATCCAAACCTAGGAGTTGTAAAAACAAAAAGTGGAGATGGATTTGTAATTGCAGATATACCAGGAATTATAGAAGGAGCAAGCGAAGGAGTAGGACTTGGAATCCAATTTTTAAGACATGTTGAAAGAACAAGATTACTATTACACTTTGTTGATGTTTCAGGCCAAGAAGGAAGAGACCCTGTTGAAGATTACTACACTATAAATCAAGAACTTGCAAAATATAGCGAGAAGTTGGTAAAACGAAAACAGATATTAGTTGCAACAAAAATTGATAGTATACAAGATGATGAAAATTACAAAAAAATAGAAGAATTAGCAAAAAAAGAAAAATTAGAACTATTCAAAATATCATCTGTAACAGGTGAAGGTGTAGAAAAACTAATAGACTATGTAACAGAAGTTTTAAAAACTTTACCAAAAGAAGAATTAGTTGAAATTGAAGATAGAGTAGTATATACACTTAAAGATAAAGAACAAGAATGGACAGCAAGAGTAGAAAATGGTGTATTTATTGTTGAAGGTAGAGCTGTTGATAGATTAATGGGTAGAGTAAATATTGAGGACAATGAGTCTATGTATTATCTTCAAAAATGCATTAAAAATATGGGAATTGAAGATAAGTTGAAGGAATTAGGAATTTGTGAAGGAGATACTGTTAAGATTTCTGATTGGGAACTTGAATGGTATGAATAGACGTTAGAAGTCAGAGGTCAGAAGTCAGACATCTGATTTCCGACTTTTAAAAATAAAAAAGGAGAGAATGAAAAATGAGTGAAAATCAAAATAATCAAAACAATGAACAAGTTGAAGAATTAGATATGAATCATCTAATGCAAATAAGAAGGGATAAATTAAAAGAATTACAAGAACAAGGGAAAGACCCTTTTGAAATAACAAAATTTAATAGAACAAATACAGCTGGAGAAATTAAAGCAAATTATGAACAATTTGAGCAAAAAGATGTTACAGTAGCCGGAAGAATTATAGCAAAAAGAATAATGGGAAAAGCATCATTTTGTACAATTCAAGATTGCGATGAAAAAATTCAAAGTTATGTTAGTATAAATGACTTAGGAGAAGAAAGTTACAAAGCATTTAAAACATGGGATATTGGAGATTTAATTGGAATAACAGGATTTGTATTTAAAACAAGAACTGAAGAAATATCAGTACATGCAAAAGAAGTAACATTGCTTTCAAAATCATTAAGACCATTACCTGAAAAATTCCATGGATTAAAAGATGTGGATTTAAGATATAGACAAAGATATGTAGATTTAATAATGAATCCAGAAGTAAAAGAAAGCTTTGTAATGAGAAGTAAAATCATTAGTAATATAAGAAAAATTTTAGAAGAAAAAGGATATCTAGAAGTTGAAACACCAATATTAAATACAATATCAGGTGGAGCAACAGCTAGACCATTTATAACGCATCATAATTCTTTAGATATAGATATGTATTTAAGAATTGCGCTAGAATTAAACTTAAAAAGATTAATAGTTGGTGGAATGGATAAAGTTTATGAAATAGGAAGAGTATTCAGAAATGAAGGAATGGATATAAGACATAATCCAGAATTTACAATGCTTGAACTATATGCAGCATACGAAGATTTTCATGATATGATGGATATAACAGAAGAAATATTCTCAAGAACAGCACAAGAAGTATTAGGAACAACAAAAATTACATATCAAGGACAAGAGATAGATTTAACACCAGGATGGAAAAGAATAACAATGATAGACTCAATAAAAGAAGCATGTGGTGTAGACTTTAATGAAATACAAACAGACGAAGAAGCTGTAGCATTAGCAAAAGAAAGAGGAATACAAATACCAGACAAAACAAAAGAAACAAGAGGAGATGTAATTAGTTTATTCTTTGATGAATATGTAGAAAAAACACTAATACAACCAACATTTATATATGAATATCCAGTAGAAATTTCACCACTTGCAAAAAAATGTCCTAAAAATAAGAGAATGACAGAAAGATTTGAAGTATTTATTGGTGGTAGAGAATACGGAAATGCATTCTCAGAATTAAATGATCCAATAGATCAATATGAAAGATTCAAAAAACAAGTTGAAGCAAAAGAAGCTGGTGACGAAGAAGCTGGTATGATGGATGAAGATTATATAAATGCATTAGAAATAGGATTACCTCCAACAGGTGGTCTTGGAATTGGGATTGATAGATTAGTAATGCTTTTAACAGATAGTGCGTCAATTAGAGATGCGTTGTTATTCCCAACGATGAAACCTCTTAATTAGTAAATAAGGAGATAGGAAATGGGGACGGGTTAAAAATCCCCATTTTTGATAATAAATTAAAAAATGGGGATTTTTAACCCGTCCCCATTTCACAAAAGGAGAAAAAGTATGTTTAATTTTTCATTTGATAAAAGAACAATGTATATAATAATAGCAGTAATGCTAGGAATAGCATTATTACAATTTGCTACAAATCCAAGCGAATTAATAGGATTATTACTAAGTGCACCAGGAGTATTAATAGCAATAACATTTCACGAATTTGCTCATGGATATGCAGCATATAAACTAGGAGATAATACAGCCAAAAATCAAGGAAGGCTTAGCTTAAATCCATTAGACCATCTAGATCCTATTGGAACTCTAATGTTATTAGTAGCAGGATTTGGATGGGGAAAACCAGTAGAAGTAAATCCAAGAAATTATACAAGAAAAATGTCTATGGAAAAAGGAGAAGCAATAGTTTCACTTGCTGGACCTTTAATGAATTTTGTATTAGCAATAATATTTACACTAATATATTATGCAATATATAAATTTGCAGGAATATCATTTATGGCATCAACTGTGGGTAGTATAATAATGCTATTAATATCAAGTACAATTTCAATAAATATTGGTTTAGGAGTATTTAATTTAATACCATTACCACCATTAGATGGTTCAAAAATAATAATGCCATTTTTACCATATAAAGCAAAACAATTCTTTGTTAATAATGAGCAAATATTTTATATAGTATTTGTTTTGCTATGGGTAACAGGATTGGCAGGAACGATAATATCACCAGTAATTTCTTGGGTAGGTAAAGGAATATTATCATTAGGAGCTCTAGTATTTGGATTATAAAAAAGAGAGATTAAGGAGACGGGCTTAAATAACCATCTCCATTCTCTAATTTTAGGAGATAATAAAATGGAAAAAGATATATTAACACTAGGAATAGAATCAAGCTGTGATGAAACATCAGTAGCAGTAATAAAAAATGGAAGAGAAATACTATCAAATATAATAGATACACAAATACCAATACATGAAAAATATGGAGGAGTTGTGCCAGAAATAGCTTCAAGAAATCATATAGAAGCAATTTCAAGAGTTACAAAAAAAGCATTAGAAGAAGCGAATATTACATTTGATGATATAGATGCAATAACGCCAACATATGGACCAGGGCTAGTTGGAGCTTTATTGGTAGGGCTTTCTTATGCAAAGGCATTGAGTTTTGCAATAGATAAGCCACTTGTTGGAGTTAATCATATACAAGGACATATTGCGTCAAATTACATAACTTATAAAGAGTTAAAACCACCATTTTTATGTGTAATGATGTCAGGGGGAAATACACAGCTAGTTCATGTAAAAAATTATACAGAATTCGAAGTTTTAGGAAAAACTAGAGATGATGCGATAGGAGAAGCTTTTGACAAAGTGGCAAGAGTAGTTGGGCTTGGATATCCAGGAGGGCCTAAAATAGACAAGCTTGCAAAAGAAGGAAATCCAAATGCAATAGAGTTACCTAAAACACATTTTGATAATTTAGATTTTAGTTTTAGTGGAATAAAAACAGCAGTGATAAATTTGCATCATAAAAATCCTGATGTAAATAAAGCAGATTTATGTGCAAGTTTTGAAAAAACAGTAACAGAAATATTAATTGAAAACACTAAAAAAGCATTAAAACAAATAGATTTAAACACAGTAGTTTTAGCAGGGGGAGTATCTGCTAATAGTTATATAAGAAAAGAATTTTTGAAATTAGAAGAAAAAAATATAAAAGTTTATATGCCAGATTTAAAATTATGTACTGACAATGCTGCAATGATAGCATCAGCTGGATATTATAATTTTATAAATGGAAGTACAAGTGATTTAGATTTGAATGCTATACCAAATTTAAAACTATAAAACAATATATAAATTAAAAAGAAAAAGGAGTGCATATTAGAAGCACTCCTTTTACAAGATAATTCTTAATTTTAAAATACTACATGAATTAAGAATTAGAGATATTATTTATGATTTTTTTCATATTCCTCAAAAATTTTGTCAATTTCCGGTGCTGATAAGATTCCGTCTTCCATAAGAGCGTCAACCAGTATTTCAAGATAATCTCTTTTTTCTAAAAGAAGTTTTTCAACATATTCTCTAGCTTCTTTCAAAATTTTATCGACACGCTTATTTATTACAGAAATAAGTTCATCATTATACATTGGATTATCAGACTCCCTCAAATAAACTCTATCTTGTGTAAATTCTTCATCTAAACCATATCTAGTAACTAAATCTTTGGCTATTCTAGTTGCTTTTGCTAGATCACTAGATGCTCCAGCTGTTAACTCGTTAGAATACATTTTTTCAGCAACACGTCCTGCTAAAAGACTTCCTAATCTTTGAGTAAAATAAGTTTTACTTCTTGATGGGGTTACATCTGGATCAATTTCAAGAACATTGACTCCAAGATAATCTTCTGCGGGCATTATTGATACTGCAAGAATAACATATTCTGAAAGTTCTTCAGCAAATTTATGAACAATGTAATGTCCAGCCTCATGATAAGCCGTAGATTTTTTCACCTTATCTGAGAGTTTATCAAATTTTCGCTTATTAATTGAGAAATTATCTAAAATATCCTGTTTAGTAACAGTATGGCGATTTTCAATCTGTGCACAAACCATACATTTATCCAAAAGGTCTAAAGTTCTATCCGGATTTTTAGTTTCAAAGTTATAGCAAGATGCATTTAATATAACAAAGTCAACTAATTTCTTTGATATTGTTGTCTCATGGCTTTCTTCCAGTTTTTTAATTTGATTTTTAATCATAGGGTAGACTTCAAATGCCCTAGGCTCATTAACAAAAACTCTTTCAAATCGCCTTTTTAGAGCACCATCTTTAGAAAAGTATTCTTTATACTCATGTGAGGTAGTTGCTCCAATAACAAGAGTGTCACCTCTTGCAAGCATAGGTTTTAATGCATTAGCAAGATCTAAATCACCATCTCTACAAGCACCAGCTCCGAGTAATAGATGAACTTCATCAATAAATAAAATACACTTAGGATGTTTTTTTAGAAAAGAAATTAGCTCCATAAATCTTTGCTCAGCAGTACCACGATACATAGTACCTGCAACAATAGCATTTACATCTAAAGAAAGCACAATGCAATCTTTAAAAAATTCAGGGCAATTACCAGTTACAATCATCCATGTGAATTTTTCTACTATAGCACTTTTTCCAACTCCAGGTTCTCCAATTAAAATAGCATTTCTTTTAGTTCTTTTCATCAAAATTCGTATAAGTGCTTTTGTTTCTTCATCTCTACCACATATTAAACATTCTTTCTCATCTGAAGAAAATTCATCATTAAGTACAGTCAAAAATGAAGAAAGATTTGCGGGAAGAGTGAATGTCTTATGTGGTTTAGGATTATCAAACTTAAAATTTGACGCAATTGGCAAAGGTTGATTAGGTTCATTAAAGCTAGGGTCAAAAGTAAGCATGATATTGATATAGTCTTCAGGAAAAACTTCTGCAAGAGCAGCGAATAAATCTGATATATCAATAAAATTCCTGTCATAATAATTTGTAGCAATTTCTAAAGCTTTGTCAAAAATTGTAAAAATTGAAAAATCCAAACAATAAAAAGTATTAGCTAAATTAAGAGTAACCACAGTTGATTTTTTAGAATTTTGTAAATTTTCATTAATGTATCCTACAGCTTTTTTATGAATCTCATCTTCAGTAAGATTTTTACCTAATAAATACTTGTAAATAGGTGTATCAGGTAAAATAAACATTGAGATATCAAAGAAAGCTTTTGGGATAAAATTTAGTTTACTGCTAGTAGAAATCATCCGAGATAATTCTAATACTTTTAGTGCAGAAATGTGAAATCTGTAATTTTTTCCCTCCATAAATAACGCCTCCTTGTAAATGTGCAAGTTGTTGTAACATAATCATTTTACAACCAGTTTGAGTATTTGTCAATAAATATATATGTATTTTTGAGTTTTGTTTTTTGCAAAAGCTGCATTACATCATAGGATGAATACATATATATTAAAATTCCGTTCCTTACTGGTCGGACTAATCATATGAGGGAGATATAGGCAGTTCAAAGCTTGAAATGTTAATCTGGATAATCTGTATGTTTTTGTGTCCTTCCAAACTGCGCGTCACTGCATTTTAATATATATGTATTCATCCTATGATGTAATGCAGCTTTTGCAAAAAACAAAACTTAAATATGTATTATCTAGACAATTTTTTAAAAATATTGTAAACTATATAAAGAAATGAAAAAAGGAGGAGAATTATGGCAATATATACAATAGGAGATTTACATTTATCATTTGAAACAAATAAACCGATGGATATATTTGGAGTAAAATGGGAAAAGCATGAAGAAAAGATAAAAAAAGACTGGCAAGAAAAAGTAAAAGAAAATGATTTAGTAGTATTGCCAGGAGATTTTTCATGGGCAATGTATCTTGAAGAAACACAAAAAGATTTTGAATTTATAAATAAATTACCAGGAAAAAAGCTATTATTAAAAGGAAATCACGATTATTGGTGGTCAACAGTAACAAGTATGAGAAAATATTTAAAAGAAAATGGATTGGAAAATATAGATTTTTTATATAATAATAGTTATGAATTCGAAAATCAAATAATAGTAGGAACAAGAGGTTGGACTATTTCTGAAGAAGCAGAAGATATAAGACTGACTAAGAGGGAAATAGATAGATTAGAATTATCAATAAAAGATGGAGTATCAAAATATGGAGAAGATAAAGAAATAATAGTATTTATGCATTATCCACCAGTAACTAAAAATTATATGGATACAGATTATATTAAAATAATGAAAAAGTATAATGTAAAAAGATGTTTTTATGGACATTTACATGCAGGCTCAATTCAAGAGGCAGTAGAAGGTACAATACAAGGAATACAATTAAAATTAGTAAGTGCAGATGGGCTTGATTTTAAACTATTGAAAATATAAAAGGGGGAATTGGGGACGGGTCTTAAATCCCCCTTTTTCAAAGGAGAAAATAATGAATTTAGAAGATGATGTTAAATATATAAAAGGAGTAGGACCAAATAGAGTAAAACTCCTAAACAAAATAGGAATATTCACATTAAAAGACTTAATAACATACTACCCAAGAGGATATGAAGACAGAAGTAAGCCCAAAAATATATGTGAGTGCATAAACGGAGAAGAAGCACTAATAGAAGCAGTTGCAGTTTCAAGATTTATAGACAATAGAATAAGCAAAGGAAGAACGATGCAAAAATTACTTGTCAGAGATGAAACTGGAGCAGCTACAATTACGTGGTTTAATCAATCATATTTAAAAAGTAAATTTGAAATACGGAAAAAAATATAGATTTTATGGAAAAATAGATTTTCAATATGGAAAAATAAGTATGAATTCACCAGTATTTGATGAAATAGAAAAAACAAACAATACAGGTAAAATAATACCAATTTATCCATTAACGTTTAGCTTAACACAAAACACATTAAGAAAAATAATAGAAAATGGAATAGAAAAAATAAAGGAGCAAAAAGGATTACAAGAAACATTACCAGAATATATATTAAAAGAATACAAATTAGAAGGGATAAATGAAGCTAACCATGATATACATTTTCCAAAAGAATTTGAAGATTTCAAAAAAGCAAGAAAAAGATTAGTTTTTGAAGAATTGTTATCAACTCAATTAGCACTTTTACAACTAAAAAATAATAATTTAACAGATAAAAAAGGAATTCAATTTAGTAGAGATGCAAAAATGTCAGATGTCATAAACACATTACCTTTCAACTTAACAAAAGCACAATTAAGAGTATTGCAAGAAATTGATGAAAATATGGAATCAGAAAAATCAATGAATAGATTATTGCAAGGAGATGTTGGTTCAGGAAAGACAATAGTAGCAATGATTGCTGCGTACAAAGCTGTGAAATCAGGATATCAAGCAGCAATACTTGCACCAACAGCAATACTTGCAACACAACATTTAAACAATTTTAAAAATATATTGGATAAATTTGATATAAAATGTGAATTATTAATTTCAGGAATAACAAAAAAGAAAAAAGAAGCTATTTTAGAAAGACTACAAAATGGTGAAATAGATATATTAATAGGAACACATGCAATACTTGAAGAAAATGTCGTATTTAAAAATCTAGGGATGGTTGTAACAGATGAACAACATAGATTTGGAGTAAAACAAAGGACGAGGATAGCAGAAAAAGGACAAAATCCCGATGTATTAGTTATGTCTGCTACACCAATACCAAGAACATTAGCCTTAATTTTATATGGAGACTTAGACATATCAATTATAGACGAACTTCCTCCAAATAGAAAAAAGATAGAAACTTTTGCAGTTACAAAACAAATGGAAGAAAGAGTAAACAATTTTATAAAAAAACAAGTAGATGAAGGAAGACAAGCGTATATAGTATGTCCTCTTGTTGAAGAAAGTGAAGATGAAGAAAATGACTTAAAAGCAGTAATAACATTATATGAAACATGTCAAAAAGAAACGTTTTCTAATTATAAAGTTGAATATATACACGGAAAAATGAAACAAAAAGAAAAAGATGATATAATGGCAAGATTCAAAAATGGTGAAATAGATATACTAATTTCAACAACTGTTATTGAAGTAGGTGTAGATGTTCCAAATTCGAGCATAATGGTAATAGAAGATGCACAAAGATTTGGACTAGCCCAATTACATCAATTAAGAGGAAGAGTTGGAAGAGGAGAATATAAATCATATTGTGTATTAAAATACCAAGGAAAAGGGCAAAATGTAAAAGAGAGAATGAAAGTAATGTGTGAAACAAATGATGGTTTTGTTATTTCACAAAAAGATTTAGAATTAAGAGGTTCAGGAGATTTCTTTGGAACAATGCAACATGGAATACCAGATTTTAAAATTGCAAATTTATTTACAGATATGGAAATCTTAAAATTAACTCAAGAAGCAGCAATAAAAATTGTTGATAAAGATCCTAAATTAGAAAAAGAAGAAAATAAACTTTTAAATAATTTAATTAAAGACAAATTTACAGATAGGATTGAAATCTAATCTGCAAAGAGGAAGGTCTTTTTAGCAAAACAGAGGAGAAAATTTATGATTATTTTTGGAATAGATATAAGAGTATATTTTTTATTATTTTTATTATATTCATTTTTTGGATGGTTAATGGAAGTAATATGCAAACTGATACAATACAAAAAATTTATAGATAGAGGTTTTTTAATAGGGCCATATTGTCCAATATATGGGACAGGGGCTGTATTAATAACAATATTATTAAAAAAATATACAAATGATCCTATAACATTATTTATAATGGTAATTTTGGTTTGTGGTATTTTAGAATATTTAACAAGCTATCTTATGGAAAAAATATTTCATGCAAGATGGTGGGATTATAGTCAAAAAAAATTCAATATAAATGGAAGAGTATGTTTAGATACAATAATACCATTTGGATTATTAGGAATGTTTATAATAAAGGTATCAAATCCGTTTTTAATTGGGAAAATAGAATCATTACCAGAAATATGGATAAATGTTTTGTTTTGGATGTTATTGATATTATATTTAGTAGATAACATAGTATCGACAAAAGTTATTAGCTATGTTGGAAGAACAACAAAAGAAGTTGGAAAAGATTTAGATAATACAGAAGAAATAACTAAAAAAGTAAAAGAATTGTTATTAGGAAAATCTATACTTTATAGAAGATTAATAAATGCATATCCTAAAATACAATCAATTAAAGTAAAAATTAAGGAGAAGAAAGAAGAAATAAAAAGGCAAGTAGAAGAACAAAAAAATGAAATAAAGGAAAATGTGAAGAAACAAAAAAAAGACATTAGAGAGAAGATTGACAATATTAAAGAAGATAAAAAATAAAGAGGAAATATCAATGAAAAAGTTTGATTTTAAAGAAAGATATAAAATGGTAGAAAAAATATTCACTAATATGGAAAAGGACCATATTAGTGAATATTCAGCACAATGTGCGTATTATACAATATTATCATTTATACCATTTGTAATTTTATTAATAACCCTTATTCAATATACAAATGTAGATCAGCAAACATTATTTGATGTTATTTCTAAAATAATACCATCAAGTATGAATGAATTCATTTTAGGAATAGTTAGAGAAGTATACTCAAAATCAATAGGTACAATTTCTGTATCAATTATATTTACAATCTGGTCTGCTGGAAAAGGTCTTTTTGCATTAATAAAGGGATTACATTCTGTTTATGATGTGAAAGACAAAAAAAGAAATTCTATAATATATTTAAAATTGATGTCTGTAATACAAACAATAATATTTATTGTAATAATTACTATAGGATTGGTATTATTAGTATTTGGTAATAGTTTAATTTCAATAATACAAGAGCATTTTGGTTTATTTAAAAACTTTACAACGATATCAGGAATATTAGCAGAGTTTGGATTTATTTTTGCTACATTTATCATCTTTTTATGTTTATATAAATTTATGCCAAAGCATAAAGTAACTATAAAAAGTCAGATACCAGGAGCTATATTCGGAGCTATTGTTTTTAATATTATATCTTTCGTATTTTCTAGATATTTAGATATTTTTAAAGGTTTTTCTATAACATATGGAAGTTTAACAACATTAATGCTTATTATGATTTGGACATATTCTTGTTTTTACACAGTTTTTCTTGGAGCAGAGATAAATAAGCAAATGAACTATAAAACCTAGAGAGTGCAATAAAATTTCTGATATTAAAAAATAATAAATAAAAATTGATAAGTTGAGTTTTGAGATTAAAGTTATATCTCAAAGTTCAACTTATCAGTTTTTCTATGTTAGTTTATACAAAGTAATAGTAATATTTTTGTCATTAGCCTCAGTTTTTATTTTTATATCAAAACCGGTATCATTTCTAAACTTTAAATCATAGATACCATAAGCAACGGCAGCATCTTTACCTTTTGCAATATAAGGAACTTTGTTACTATGTTCATGTCTTTCAGTAACAACTAATCCAGAAGTTGCAAGGACAGCATTATATAAAGTAGTACTAACTTGACAATTTCCTCCACCTAATCCCTTTTTCTTATTACCATATTTATCAAAAATATCTGCTTTCTGATATCCTTTACTAGAAGTTGCTTCACCCACAGTGTCGCAAAAAGAAAAAGTAGAACCATTAGGGACTGTAGTGTTATTTAAAGTAGAACAAGTTATATTAATATTATTTTGCCTAGCACTATCTTTTGTATAAATTTTAGTTGAAAAGGAAGAGATAACTTCTTCAGTTTTTGGTTTATTTACAGCAGCAATATTTTGGCTTTCATTGATTTTTGAAGTATTTGTATTTGTTTCATTTACATTATTTTGTATATTATTATTTTCAAGTTTGTTATTTGTAGAAGTTTTGCTTGTAGTATAATTGTCTTGATTTGTATTATTATTTTTGGCAAAGAGATAAATACCAATTCCTATTCCAATAATAATCATAAAAATTAAAATAATCCATAATTTATTTTTCAAATTAATCACCATAATTATTTTAACCAAAAAAAGTCATAAAATACATAAATTATGAATATAATATGTCCAAATGGGACACATCTACTTTTTAACATCTGTCACAAATGGACAAAGTTGTTCAAAAAGAAATGTCCCATTTGGACAAGGAGGAAAATTTGAAAGAGACAGATGAAATTTTAAGGTATTTTCCGAATAACATATACCAAATATTTTTCAATCTATTTAAAGAAAATAACAAAATAATAAATGAGATACAAGAAATAAGAATGAGAGCCAATAGACCTATATTATTAAAATTAAGAGAAAAAGATTTAATATTGCAATATAATATTTCACAATCAGAAATGTTGCAGATACTTGAAAGATTGTGTGAAAATTCGATATATGCTTATAAAAACCAGATTTGCGAAGGTTTTATAACTGTAAAAGGGGGGCATCGTGTAGGATTAACAGGGTCATGTGTTATAGAAAATGGAAAAATAACAAATATAAAATATATATCAAGCTTAAATTTTAGGATAGCAAGAGAGATACTAAATTGTAGTACAAGAATATTAAGGGAAGTAATTGATATAGAAAATAAAACTATATATAATTCTATAATTGTAGCTCCTCCAGGTAGAGGAAAAACTACAGTTTTAAGGGATATTATTAGAAGATTGAGTAATGGAATTGATGAGATTAATTTTAAAGGAAAAACTTGTGGGGTTGTAGATGAAAGAGGAGAAATTGCAGCAATGTATAAAGGTGTTCCTCAGAATGATGTTGGTGTAAGGACAGATGTTATAGAAAATGTTAATAAAAATAAAGGTATACATATGTTAATAAGGACAATGGCTCCTGAGATAATTGCTTGTGATGAGATTGGAAGTAGAGAGGATGTTGATGCAATACATTATGCATTATTTTCAGGGGTAAAGGGGATATTTACTATGCATGGTAAAAGCATTGAAGATATAAAAAATAATAGGCAAATTTATGAGTTAATTGAGAATAGGGAAATACAAAAGATAGTGTTTTTGTAATTTTTTTGAGTTTCGTTTTTTTGCAAAAGTTGCAATATGTTTCAGCATAAATACATATATATTAAAATTCCGTTCCTTACTGGTCGGACTAGTCATATGAGTAAGATGTTTGTATTTCAGAGTTTGAAGAGTTAATCTGGATGATCTGTATGAGTTTGTGTCCTTACAAACTGCGCGTTACTGCATTTTAATATATATGTATTTATGCTGAAACATATTGCAACTTTTGCAAAAAACCGAAACTTAAAGTAATTTTTCATTGACATTTCATAAAAATAACAGTATAATATATATGTATTATTTTAAAAAGGAGAAAAAGTTATGCTAAAAAAATACTGGAAAAAAATTGGAATGTTAATACTAATAATAGCATGTGTATTTAATGTAATGAGTAAACTAGTAAATAAATTATCATTAAATAAAGAAATGTTAGAATCAGCACAGTATATATTTAGTGAACAAGAAAATAACAATACAACAAAATAATACTTGAAAAATTTTAAATAATATGTTATTATAAAAAACAGTCATGTTATAAATTACGGAAAAAGAGGTGAAATTAAATGAAAGAAGGATTACATCCAACATATAACCAAACAACAATCACATGTGCATGTGGTAATGTTTTAGAAGTTGGTTCAACAAAAACAGATATAAAAGTTGATGTTTGCTCAAAATGTCATCCATACTGGACAGGAAACTTAAGACAAGAAACAGTTGGTGGTAGAGCAGATAGATTTAAAAAGAAATATGGTCTTGCATAGGAAGAAAGGTAGTATTTAATGCTACTTTTTTTGTTGGAAATTTTCTTGCTAAAAAATATTAATTAATGATAAAATATTTAAGAGAAGAAATTTACATAAAAAGGTTGCAAAAATGAATGAAATGTGATATATTAGAAAAATAAGGGGGATTAAATATGAAAGAAGAAAACAAAAACAATCAAAAAATAAATACTAAAATTATAGCAATTGTAGTAGTATTGGTAATAATAGTAGCAATAATAGGAGGAATAGTTGGTAATGACTTAAATCAAAAAGCTATATTGGTTCAAGAAGTTAATAAACTAGTAAAAAATACAGATTTATCATCAGAAACAATAGATGTAAATGACATAAAAGCAAGTGGAAAATATGCAGAAGTAGAAAAAGCTATAAAAACATATTTGAATGATTATGCTGTAGAAGTTCAAAAATTAGTAACAATTTGTGGAGATGAAAAAATAACGAAACTATTATCAATAGATAATTACAAAGAAGATGGACCAGAATTCACAGAAACTTTAGCTTACATAGATGAAGTTACAAAACAAATAGATGAATCTTCAGAAAAAGCAATCAAATTAATGGAAAAAGATGAAATGTTCAAATATATAGATAATTATGATTTATCTGATAAATATAAAGAACTATATAAAACATTAATGTTAGATGAAGAAACAGAAAAAGATTTAAAAGAAGCTCAAACTCAACTACAAGACACAATAGATACATTAAAAAGTAATTTAGAAGTTGCTAAAGAGACACTTAACTTCTTAAAAGAAAATAAAAGTGAATGGCAAATTCAAAACAATTTAGTAATGTTTAATAATTCATCATTACTTAGTCAATACAATACACTTACTCGTAAATTAAAATAATTTAAAAGCCCTGATTCTTTCTAGAAAAGGGCTTTTGATATGTGAGTAATATCTATTATAAATAAAAGGAGTTAAAAAATGGAAGAAGAAAATGTAATAAAAACTAACAAAGAAAGTTATATAACAGGTATAATAGGAGCTGTTATTGGAGGAGCTATAGGAGCTATTCCATGGGTACTAGCATATGTATATGGTGGAATGATGCTATCAATATTAGCAACATTAATTGCAGCAGGAGAATTTTATGGATATAAAATAGCAAAAGGAAAGATGAATAAGAGTTTACCAATAATAATAATGGTATTGGCAATTATTATAGTAACAATTGTTACACTAATTATAATACCAACATTATTAATGCAAAAAGAAGGAATTAAAGTTACCTTATTAAATCTTGAAATATTATATTTAAATTCAGAGTTTTCATCAGCAATAATGAAAGATTTTGTAATATCAGTAATATTTACTATTCTAGGAGCAAGTATAGTAACATCAAATGTAAAAAAAGAGGTAGAAGCTAATGATGGTAAAGATATAAAATTAGAGATTAGTAATAAGGAAGAAGTAGAAAAAAAAGAAGATGCTATATCTGAAAACAAATAGATGTAAATTATTAACTAAAAAAAGGCCTTTTATAAGGCTTTTTTTTAGTTTAATAATTTTTCTAATTCTTGAATTTTATCTCTAATTTCTGCAGCTTTTTCAAATTCCATAGAAGCAGCATATTTAAGCATTTCATCAGTTAGACTACTAATCGTCTTTTTAATATCATCTGGATTTTCCATTTTATATTCGACACTAATGTCTTCTTGTTTTGTAATACTAATAGTATCTCTAACTGATTTTTTGATAGTCTTAGGAGTAATACCATGTTCTAAATTATATTCTTCTTGTATTTTTCTTCTTCTATTAGTTTCAGTAATTGCTTTTTCCATAGAATCAGTAAGTTCATCTGCATACATAATAACAGTACCATCAGTATTTCTAGCAGCACGTCCTATTGTTTGAATTAAAGAACGTTCAGAACGTAAAAAGCCTTCTTTATCAGCATCTAGTATAGCGACTAGTGAAACTTCTGGAATATCTAAACCTTCTCTTAAAAGATTTATACCAACTAAAACATCAAATTCACCAAGTCTTAAATTTCTTATGATTTCTAATCTTTCTAAAGCTTTAATATCTGAATGCATATAATTTACTTTTATATCTAAACTTTGTAAATAAGCAGTTAAGTCTTCTGCCATTTTTTTGGTCAATGTTGTAACTAAAACTCTCTCATTTCTTTGAACTCTAATTCTAATTTGTTCAATCAAATCATCAATTTGATTAGTTACAGGTTTAACTTCGATTTTAGGGTCTAAAAGTCCTGTTGGTCTAATAATTTGTTCAACAACATTTTCTTTTGAATGTTCTTTTTCATAATCAGCAGGTGTTGCACTAACAAAAATAACTTGATTTATTTTTTGTTCGAATTCTTCAAATTTTAAAGGTCTATTGTCATAACTAGATGGTAATCTAAAACCATAATTAACAAGAGAATCTTTCCTAGACCTATCACCATTATACATAGCTCTTACTTGAGGAATTGTAGCATGTGATTCATCAATAAGTAGTAGAAAATCATCAGGTAAATAATCAAATAAAGTAAATGGGGGAGAACCAGCAGGTCTTCCGCTTATATGTCTTGAATAATTTTCTATTCCTTGACAAAATCCGGTTTCTCTCATCATTTCCATATCGAAATTTGTTCTTTCATCAATTCTTTGTGCTTCTATTAATTTATTATTGTCTTTGAAGTATTTTATTCGTTCTTGTAATTCTGCATCAATTGTAACTAAGGCACGCTCCATTTTATCTGATGTTGTTACATAGTGAGAATTAGGGAATATCATAACATGTTTTCGTTCTGCAATTGCTTTGCCTGTTAAAGGATTGATTTCTTGTACTTTTTCTATTTCATCACCCCAAAATTCCACACGAATAGCAGATTCGTTTTTATCAGAAGGATAAATTTCGACAATGTCACCTTTGGCTCTAAAAGTTCCTCTTTTAAAATCAATTTCATTTCTAGAATATTGCATATTAATTAATTTTTTTAGAACTTCATCTCTAGATTTTTGCATACCTGGTCTTAAAGAAATTATCATGTGCTCGTAATCTATAGGGTCTCCTAATCCATAAATACATGAAACTGATGCTACTATTATAACATCTCTTGTTTCAAATAATGATGCTGTAGCAGAGTGACGTAGTTTGTCTATTTCGTCATTAATCGATGCATCTTTTTCTATATAAGTGTCAGAAGAGGGGATATAGCTTTCTGGTTGATAATAGTCATAGTAGCTTACAAAATATTCAACGTGATTTTCTGGAAAAAACTCTTTGAATTCGCTATATAATTGTCCTGCTAATGTCTTATTATGTGCTAAAACTAATGTTGGTTTTTGTGCTTTTTCAATTATATTTGCCATTGTAAAGGTTTTTCCGAGAACCGGTAACTCCTAGAAGTGTCTGGAATTTCTTGCCTTCTTTAAATCCCTTTGTTAAATATTCTATTGCTTGTGGCTGATCGCCTGTTGGTTTGTAATCTGATACTAATTTGAACATTTTTCCTCCTATAATATTAAATAATACTAAAGTATATTATTTATATACTGTTTTTAGCTTTTTAACTATAAAATTAATACTTTCATCAAAATAAACATTTAATATCTCTTGTGTAAATAATCTATAATTTGTTTTAGATGAAGCTGTTTTATTTTTACGATATTCATCTACTGCATATAAGGTTTTTTCTATATCTTCTTTTATTAATGGTATTTCTGTTATTTCTTTGCTCAAATTTAATAAATCGTCTGTATAAGCTATTTTATCTATTTCATAATTATTTTTTAGATATTCTGTAAAAATTCTAAAATCTGATTGTTTCACTTTTATAGCTGGGTCATATTCATATTCTTCAGTTGTTCCATCTATAAATTGTATTTCAACAAATCCATTATGATTTCTAAAGTGTTTTTCATAAGATAACTTATTCCAAAAATAATCAGTAATCAAATGAACATAAAAGCCACAAACTATAGGATTGTTCATTTTTTCTTTATAACCTTCAAAAAATTTATCAAAATTTGGAAAAGCATATTTTATACCATTTATAACTATGTCGTCTGTAAAATGAGTTATTTCATATTCTCTATGTGTATTTGTATTCTTCACAATGTGATTATTCAATATATCTGGCATTATGTTTCCGAATAAAAAACTATTTTTATCTTTGATATTTAATTTATCACATATTTTATTTGCTGTTACCAAGTGTGTTATCCAAGATGGCATAATTAACCTCCTAATATTTACTTTTATACTATTTTTCTTTTTCATTTATTTTTTCTAAATTATCAGATATTTCATCTAATAATTGTATTCTTTTTCTATTTTACCAGGTGCATGTGCTTTTGCATCAGCATATTGAACTTGTAATCTTTTTTTTATCATTTCATAGGAATTATCTAAATTATAAGGATTAATAATAGTATCGTGCATTTTTATTAGATAATATACATTATCAATAAATTTTTCATTATAATTTAATCTTTTTAAAATCTGTTTTGCCATTTCTGCAGAGACTTCCGCGTGTCCGTGAAAATGTCTAACTTCTTCATCTTGATAAGAAAAAGGCTTGCCAATATCATGTAAGAGAACGGCCATTCTTACTTCTAAATCAGCACATTCTACATTATTTAATGCTTCTAAAGTATGGCCCCATACATCTAAATGATGATGGGGATGTTTTTGATCAAATCCTATTATATTATTAATTTCAGGGATTTTTTTTAATATGAATTCTAGATTTTCCTGAATATGCCCAGAGATTAGTAGTTCTTCAATTTTTTTCTTTACAGAATCGCTCATGTTATTTTTTAACTCCATATTTATAATAATTTATTTTTGTAAATTATATCATGATAATACTAGTAATGCAATAATTTTAAACAATTGCCTAGTTGACATTTTATGTAAAATATAATATACTAATAATATCTAGAAATATTAAAATTTTTCACAAGATTTTTGAAAAAACTACTATGAAACAAATGCTAAGGAGGAAAGACAATGAAATACGAAGAAAATATGGCAACGATGACATTAGAAGAGTTAATGAAAAATTTTAGGAAAAATGTAACTTTTGTAAAAAACGGTGAAAATCTAAATGAATTAGGTATCATCAAATGGAACAGTGAAGATGAAGAAGTTGCTTATTTAGAAAAAGTAGTTTCAAGTAATGAAACAGCAGGATTATTACTTGAAAACTGGGTAGAGGGAACTAAAAACTGGAGCCCATGTGATCTAACAAAAAAAGGATTTTTGAAAGATCTTATTGAAGCTTTTTTTAATGAGGAATCTAAAACGGCTATAACAGAAGAGGCATGGACAGAATTTCCTAAAATGCTCACAGAAGCATTTGAATTAATTGAATGTGTTTCATAGAAAAAAGGAAGGCAAGTGTCTTCCTTTTTTTATGTTTATTAAATAAAAAATTAATAGTTCTAAAAAAAAAAGACAAGCATATAATATAAAAAATAAAAGGAGAAAAAGGATGCAAATTATAAAGTATACAATGTTATTTTTAATATTTATATTATCAGCATTAATAGGCAAATTCATATCACAACAATATTTATATAGACTAAAAGAATTAGAAGAAATAAAAAACGCATTAAACATATTTAAATCAAAAATAAAATTTACATATGAACCTATACCAGAAATATTTGAAGAAATATCAAAAAATGCTAGCCGAAATATATCAAACCTATTTATACAGGCAAAGGAAAAAATGAAATTTGAAACAGCAGCTATTGCATGGGAAGAGGTAACCGATGGATATGTAGGTAATTTAAATCAAGAGGACAAGCAAGCAATAAAAACACTTTCAAAATTATTGCGGGACAACAGATGTAGAAGGACAATTAAGTCAGATAGAAGTAACAGAAAGTTTTTTAGATGAACAGATTAAACAAGCTCAAGAGGAAAAGAATAAAAATGAAAAATTGTACAAGAAATTAGGTATGACAATAGGGTTAGCAATTGTAATTATATTAATGTGAAAGGATGGTTTTATATGAGTATAGATTTATTATTTAAAATAGCAGCAATAGGAATATTAGTTGCAGTATTATATCAAGTTTTAGTGAGAGCTGGAAGAGAAGACCAAGCAATGATGACAACACTTGCAGGGTTGGTTATAGTTTTAACAATGGTAATAAAAGAAATAAGTAGTTTGTTTGATACAGTGAGGACTTTATTTAATTTATAAAAGAGGGATTTTAAGCACGTCCCCAAATCCTAAGGAGCTGATTAAATTAGTGGAAATTATAAAAATAATTGGCATAGCCTTAATAGCTTTAATTATAATAATAATGCTAAAACAGTATAGACCAGAATATGCAATATTTATAAGTATATTAACAGGAATATTAATTCTTTTTCTTGTTATGGACAGGTTAACAGGAATAATAAATTTAATTCAATCTATCGAGGATAAATTTTCAATAAATACACAATTTATAGCCTTATTAATTAAAATTACAGGAATAGCATTTCTTTCTGAATTTGCAGTAAGTATATGCAAAGATTCAGGAGAAGCAGCGATTGCAAGTAAAATAGAGTTAGGAAGTAAGATAATAATTATATCAATGTCAATTCCGATAATTTCTAGTTTATTAGAAATTATATTAAAAATTTTACCATAAGGAGGTAAATCAAATGTGAAAAAACAAAAGAAAATTGTACTAATGTTAATATTATTTATAATAGTTATATTAAAATCAACAATTTCTTATTGTAATAGTATAGATGAAAATACAATATCAAGTCAACAAGAGAGTTTTGGAATAAATTCTTTTATAGAAAATTCTAAGCAATATAGTGGACAATTTTTTGAAGATATTGATATAAGTGAGATTTTGAATTCTGCTATAAAAGGAGATGTAGATAATTCTGTTATATATAAAAATATATTGAGTTTGTTAGGGACAGAAGTTCAAACAGGAATAAAAAGTTTAATTAGTATTTTGGTGATTATAATCATACATAGCATTTTAAAGTCAATTAGTGAAAGTTTAGAAAATGATAACATATCAAAATTAATTTATTATGTTCAATATATAGCAATTGTAACTGTTATTATGAGTAATTTTTCAGATATTATAAATATGGTAAAAGAAACTACAGTGAATTTAGTAGGTTTTATGAATACTTTAATACCAGTTTTAGTTTCTTTAATGTTATATACAGGAAGTATTACTACTACAAGTATTCTTGAACCGATAATTTTGTTTTTGATAAATTTTATAGGGAATTTAGTTCAAGATATATTAATACCTATAATATTAATAATAACATCTATAAGTATAATTTCAAAAATATCAGATAATGTGCAGGTGGAAAAAATAGCAAAATTTTTAAAGTCTAGTACTATATGGGCTTTAGGACTGGTGTTAACAATATTTGTGGGGATAGTTTCTTTAGAAGGGACATTGGCAAGTTCTATAGATGGAATAACAGCAAAAACAGCGAAGACTATTGTGAGCTCAGCAATACCAGTAGTGGGAAAAATTTTAGGAGATGTTGTAGATAGCGTTTTAGGATGTGGAGTGATTTTAAAAAATGCAGTAGGCTTTGTAGGTGTAATAATTATTATAGGAATATGTATTTTGCCAATTTTAAAATTAGCAGTTTTAACTTTTTCTTATAAATTGGTTTCTAGTATAAGTGAAGTAATAGCAGACTCTAAAATTGTAAAATTGCTAGACCAAATGGCAGATGTTTTTAAAATTTTATTAGGAATTTTAGTTGCTATTTCTTTTATGGTTATTATTGGGACAACTCTATTAATAAAAATGTCAAATGCAGGAATGATGTTTAAATAATTATTTGGGAGGAATATATGATAAATTTTTTAAGTTCCTGGGTTAAAAATTTAAGTTTAGCCCTAATTATAGTATCAGTACTAGAAATGATTCTTCCTAACAACAAAACTAAAAAATATATAAAAATGATTATGGGACTATATATACTATTTAGTATAATTTCACCATTTATAGAGAATAGTGATGAGTTTGATATAAATAATGTGAATTTAAACTTTTATTCAGAAGAAATTGAAGAAACATCAAGCACAAGTGAGAGTGTGGACCAGAGTTCAATGGATAATAGATTAAATCAAATATATAAAGAAGAACTAGAAAAAGATATTATAAAAAAAATTGAAGAACAAGGGTATGAGATTGAAAGTTGTAAAGTAACAGCTCATATATCTGAAAATGATAGTGGAATAGAAAAGATATCCTTAAAAATTAAAGGGAAAATAAATGAAGATAACAATGAGCAAGAAGATACGAATACATTAGAAAATAAGATTGTTAAAGAAATTCAAAAAATTCAAAAAGTAGAAGTAAGTGTTTCTGAAAATAACCAAGATGATAAAAATTATAATAGCCAAGAAACCACAAATTTAACAAAAACAGACATCAAGATAATAAAAGATTTTTTAAAAAAAGAATACGGGGTGAATGAAGAATGTTTAAAGATAAGTTAAAAGCTATGATAAGTAAAGTTGAAAATGAAGGAAATAATAAAAAAAAGATAGAAAATCTGGTTTTTCTAGTAATTATTCTCATAATTACTATTGTAATAATAAATTATATATGGAATGGAAATAAAAGTTCAAATAAAACAATCACAAATTCAGCAGGAAAACAATTAGCAACAACACAAAGTAATCAAAATCATAAGCAAACTCAAGAAACATCAAATAATACAAATAGTTTAGAAGAAAGACTAGAAGCAATACTTAGTAATATAAATGGCGTGGGAAATGTAAAAGTTTTTATAAATTATTCGGAATCAAGTGAAACTGTCGCAATGTATAATGAAAATTCAAAAACAAGTGTAACAGAAGAAACAGATACTTCTGGAGGTGTTAGAAAAGTAGAAGAAACAGATTCGCAAAAAGAAATTGTATATCAAGAGGATAATGGGAGCAAAACACCAATTGTTCAAAAAACTGTTGAGCCTAAAATAGAGGGGGCGATTATTACAGCAAAAGGGGCATCAGATATAAATATAAAAACAAATATAATTCAGGCAGTAGAAGCGGCGACTGGGCTTGCAACTCATAAAATACAAGTTTTTGAGATGTCTCAATAGTATGTTATTTGTAATTTTGAAAGGAGATTTAGTTATGAAAATGTTAAAGAAAAATCAAGTTGTGATTTATGTTATTGCTTTAATGCTAGTTGTTGCAGGATATTTAAATTATACATCTACTAATGATTTTAGTGCAGCTATTCAAGCAAGTAGCAGTGAGGAAGAATTAGCTAAAATGGCAAATTTAGGTGATGCACAATTGGTAAGTAGCAATATTTTAAATGAAGACAGCTCTGCTCAAGATAATTTAACTAGTTCAAATAATGCAATAGTTGAAAATAATACAGTAAATGAAAATGAGACTATAACTACTAATAGTGAAGTTTCAAAAAATAATGTGGATTATTTTTCTACTTCGAAATTAGAAAGAGATACAATGTATTCTCAAATGTTAGAAACTTATACAAATGTTTTAAATAGTAGTAATTCTTTAGAAACACAAAAACAGTCAGCACAAGAAGAAATAACTAAGATTAATAACACAAAAAATAGTATAATGATTTGCGAAAATTTAATTAAGACAAAAGGATTTGAAAATATCATAATTTTTGTAAATGGAGATAGTATTAGTATTATTGTTGAAGATGAACAGCTAAGCCCAGAAGAAGTTGCTCAAATTCAAAATATTATTTCTAGAGAGATGAATGCAAAAATAGAAAATATACATATTTCAAATAAATAAGAATTTTACATATTTATATCCAAATAGTAACACAAAAAATCACAAGTTTTTAAAAAATACTTGTGATTTTTTGTGTTTATATATATAATATGAATAACAAATTAAAGGAGGCAAACAATGAACTTTATAGAGAACATAAAAGAGAGAGCAAGAAAACAAATAAAAACAATAGTACTTCCAGAAGCAGAAGATATAAGGACATTAAAAGGAGCTGAAGTAGTATTAAAAGAAAAATATGCAAATATAATTTTGATAGGAAATAAAAAAGAGATATTAGAAAAAGCTAAAACAAACAATGTAAATATCCAAGGAGCAGAAATAATAGAACCTAATGTATCTGAAAATTATGACAAATATGTAAATATGTTTTATGAATTAAGAAAACATAAAGGGATGACCATAGAAAAAGCAAAAGAAATAGTTTTAGACCCAGTATATTTTGGAATGCTTATGGTAAAAGATGATGAAACAACAGCAGATGGGTTAGTTTCAGGAGCAATTCATTCAACAGCAGATACATTAAGGCCAGCATTACAAATATTAAAAACAGCACCAGACACAAAGTTAGTTTCGGCTTTTTTTGTTATGGTAGTACCTGATTGCGAATATGGTTCAAAGGGCACATTTGTATTTGCAGACAGTGGATTAAATGCAAATCCAGATCCAGAAGAATTATCTGAAATAGCAATATCATCAAGTAAAAGTTTTAAACAATTAGTAGGAGAAGAATCAAAAGTAGCAATGCTTTCATATTCTACATATGGAAGTGCAAAATCTGAATTAACAGAAAAAGTAATAGAGGCAACAAAATTATTAAAAGAAAAAGCACCAGAATTAAAAGCTGATGGGGAATTACAATTAGATGCAGCAATTATACCAGAAGTTGCAAAATCAAAAGCACCAGGAAGTAGTATAGCAGGAGAAGCAAATGTATTAGTATTTCCAAACTTAGACTCTGGAAATATAGGATATAAATTAGTTCAAAGACTAGCAAAAGCAGAGGCATATGGACCGCTATGTCAAGGAATAGCTAAACCAGTAAATGATTTATCAAGGGGATGTAGTTATATGGATATAGCTGGAGTTATTGCTATTACTGCAGTGCAGGCACAGGATTTTGATACTGAAAATTAGAGACTGGAAGTTGGAACGGAAGTCTGATGTCTGACATTTGACTTCAAAAATCTAAAAAGGAGGATTATATATGAAAATTTTAGTATTAAATTCAGGAAGTTCATCACTAAAATATCAAGTTATAGACATGAACACAGAAGAAATGTTAGTAAAAGGATATTTTGAAAGAATAGGACAACAAAATTCATTTTTAACACATAAAGTAAATGGAAAAAAACATAAATTTGAAAAACATGTAGAGGACCATGAACAAGCATTAAAATTCATATTTACAAGATTAATGCATGCAGGTTATGGAGTAATAAAAAATCTAGATGAACTTGGAGGAATTGGACATAGAGTTGTTCAAGGAGGAGAAAAATATTCAAAACCTATAAAAATAACAGATGAAGTGGTAGAAGAAATAAGAAAATGCAGTGAATTAGCACCACTACATAATCCAGCAGCCATATTAGGAATAGAAGCATGTAAAAAAATAGCACCAAATATTCCAATGGTAGCAGTATTTGATACAGCATTTCATCAAACAATTTCAAAAGAAAGATATATATATCCAATACCATACGAATATTATAAGAAATATGGAATAAGAAAATATGGAGCACATGGAACATCACATCAATATGTAGCTTATAGAGTTGCAGAGATTATAGGAAAAGATATAAAAAATTTAAAAATAGTAAATTGTCACTTAGGACAGGGTGCTAGTGTATGTGCAATTCAAAATGGAGAATCAGTAGAAACAAGTATGGGATTAACACCATTAGGTGGAATACCGATGGGAACAAGAAGTGGAGATTTAGACCCATCAGTTATTACATATATAATGAAAAAAGAAAATTTAACAGCTCAAGAAATAGAAGATATATTAAATAAACAATCAGGAGTATATGGAATATCAAGAGTATCTGTTGACTTTAGAGACATAGAAAATGAAGCATTAGCGGGAGGAACATCTGCGCAATTAGCGCTAGATGTATATCACTATGATGTTGCATCGTATGTAGCAAAATGTGCAGTAGCAATGGGCGGAATAGATGTACTTACATTTACAGCAGGTGTTGGAGAAAAAGGACCTATTTCTAGAAAAGCAATATGTGAACAACTTGAATTTTTTGGAATAAAAATAGATGATGAAAAAAATCAAGTAAGAGGAGAAGAGGCAGAAATATCAGCAGAAGATTCAGAAGTAAAAGTCTATGTAGTCCCAACAAATGAAGAGCTAATGATTGCAAGAGAAACATTAAAAAATGTCTAATAGGGACGTTTCTGTTTGGACATTTTTGTCTAAATAGCATATAAGTTATATGTATAAAAATAAAGAAAAGAGAGGAAAGAAAAATGAAAATATTAGTATTAAATTGTGGTAGTTCATCACTAAAATATCAATTAATAAATATGGAAACAGAGGAAGTTATGGCTTCTGGAAAATATGAAAGAATAGGAGAAAGTGAAGCTTTTATAACACATAAAGTTAATGGACAAAAAATCGAAATAAAAAATCCAGCATACAATCACTCAGAAGCAATTGATTTTACTTTAAAACAACTAACAAATCCAGATTATAAAGTAATAGATAGTTTAGATGAAATAAATGCTATTGGACATAGATTAGTTCATGGTGGTGAAAAAATTTCAGAATCTGTTGTAATAGATGATAATGTTGTAAATGTTTTAAAAGAATATACAGACTTAGCTCCACTACATAATCCAGCTTGTATATTAGGAATTGAAGCTTGTATGGAAGTTATGCCAGGAAAAACAATGGTAGGTGTGTTTGATACAGCATTCCATCAAACTATGCCAAAAGATAAATTTGTTTATCCAATTCCATATGAATATTACAAAAAATATGGAGTTAGAAAATATGGATTCCATGGAACATCTCATATGTTTGTTTCACAAAGACTTGCAGAAATCGAAAATAAACCAATAGAAGATATGAAAATTGTTACTTGTCATTTAGGGCAAGGTTCTAGTATATGTGCAATACAAGGAGGAAAATCAATTGATACAAGTATGGGACTTACACCTTTAGGCGGTTTACCAATGGTTACTAGAAGTGGAGATTTAGACCCATCAGTGATTACATATATAATGAAAAAAGAAGATTTAGTTCCATCACAAATGGAAGACATTTTAAATAAAAAATCAGGACTTTCTGGTATGTCAGATTTGGAGCCAGATTTTAGAGTTATTGAAAATAAATCTAATGAAAATGATGAATCTGCAAAATTAGCTGTTGAGAATTTTAATTATTCAATTGCTAGCTATATTGCAAAATATGCAGTTGCAATGAATGGAATTGATTATATAGTGTTTACTGGTGGAATTGGTGAAAATCAAATTAATATACGTAAAGGTATTTGTGAAAAAGTTGCGTTTATGGGCGTTAATTTGGATGTGGATGCCAATAATATGAGAGGTGAAGAAAAGGTTATTTCTAAGCCTGATTCAAAAATTAAGGTTTATGTTATTCCTACAAATGAGGAATTAATGATAGCTAAGGAAACTTTGAGATTGGTAAAATAATAATTAATTAGATATTAATAGCAAAAAAAGAATAGTATATACTGTTCTTTTTTGCTATGATAGAAGAGAAATTAAATTTTTTTTTGTAAAAATTTAATATATATAATTGATAAATAAATAAAAAAAGTGTAAAATATTTTTAGATAATAAATTTTTAAGAAGGAACTAAAAATGGAAGATAAAGTAGATATTTTACTAACAACATATAATACAAAAATAGAATATTTAAAAATGCAAATAGATAGTATTTTAAATCAAACATATAAAAATTTTACACTCATAATTTCAGATGACTGCTCACCAAATAAAGAAGTAAGAACAGTTTTAAAGGAATATGAACAAAAAGATGATAGAATAAAATTGTATTTTCAAGAAAAAAATTTAGGGTATACTAAAAACTTTGAGTTTGCTTTAACAAAATCAACGGCAGAATATATAGCTTTTAGTGACCATGATGATATTTGGTATGATAATAAAATAGAGGAAAGTTTAAAAATTTTAAAAGAAAAAGATGTAGATTTAGTATATTGTGATGCAAAACAAATTGATGAAAATGGTAAAGTTTTGCATGAGAGTTATTTACGATATAAAAATATGCCTGTTATAAGTGGAAAAGATTTAATATTGCTATTTTCAAGACATATAGCAATAGGTTGTAGCCAAATGTTTACAAGGGATGTAAAAGAAAAAATATTGCCATTTACTGAAAATACTATGGCTCATGATTGGAATACAGAATATATTGCAAATAGATTAAAAGGAATATATTGTATAGATAAAGTTCTTTTTGAGTATAGACTCCATGGGAATAATGCTTTTGGGGGAAGAAGTTTTAAGCAGAATATGAAAATTTGGAAAGAAGAAAATGGGAATAGTTATAAATCTTATTTAAAATATAGAAATAGAGTTATTACAGATACATATTTAGCAGGGGTATTAATGTGTAAAGAATATAGTTTGAAAATAGAAAATAATAAATTACAAAAACAGGAAAATGAAGTAATAGAATATTTTAAAGAATCACAAAAACATAATATTATTTATTTTCCGGTTTATAAATATTTTAAATATTTAAATTTTAAAGGAATTGGAAAAAGAAAATATAAAGAAATAATGATTTTACATTTTTCATTAATTAGTTATATTATTTTTGCGCTTATTTAAAATAAAAGTGAGACAAAATAGAAAATGTTCAAAATCAAATTTTTATATAAGATAAGGAGCGGAATAAAAATGAAAATTTTAAAAAATGAAAAAGTATTAAAAATATCTTCGATTTTAATACTAATGTTAGCACTTGTTTTAGGTGGGATGGGTAACAAATCTGCAACAGGAACGGAAACACAAGTGCAAACTCAAAAAGAAAAAATAAATGTTATGTATAACACACATATACAAAACAATGGATGGGAGAAAGACTTTTCTAAAAAAGACGGAGAAATGTCAGGAACACAAGGAAAATCTTTAAGACTAGAAGCTATAAAAATCAAAGTAGGACAAACATCAGAAAATATAGGAATTAAATATCAAACACATGTACAAAATGTAGGATGGCAAGGTTGGAAGAAAAATGGAGAATTGTCAGGAACACAAGGAAAATCTTTAAGATTAGAAGGTATTAAAATACAACTTGAAAATGCTGAAAAATATAGTGTTATGTATAGAGTTCATGTACAAGATATAGGCTGGCAGGGTTGGAAGTCAGACGGAGAATTGGCAGGAACTACTGGATTAAGCAAAAGATTAGAAGCTATTGAAATAAAAATAGTAGATAAAATAGAAAAGGGACAGTTAAATATAGATACAGCTATATCGAATACATATTATAATAATTCAATAATAAAAGTTTCTGGGTGGAAAATGGCAAATGTAGCAGATACACAAATAAAAGTTACATTAGATAATAATAAAATAGAAAATATAAATTATGTGCAAAGACAAGATGTGATAAAAGCTGTAACAAATTACGGAACAATAAAAGAAAATCCTAAACCAGGATTTAATTTTGAAATAGATACTAAAAATTTAACAGATGGAGAACATTCATTAAAAATAGAATTAGTAACAAAAGAAAATAAAATATTAAAAACATATAGTAAAAAAATAAAAATAGATAGGAGCATACATGTACAATATAGTGCCCATGTTCAGAATATAGGATGGCAAAGTTCTAAAAAAGACGGAGAATTATCAGGAACTACAGGAAAAAATTTAAGGTTAGAAGCTATAAAAATAAATGGAATTAATTTACCTGAAGGTATGACAATAAAATATCAAACACATATACAAGATATAGGATGGCAAGGTTGGAAGAAAGAAGGAGAAGTATCAGGAGTAACTGGAAAAAGTAAGAGATTAGAAGCTATAAAAATAAAAATAGAAGGTACTACAGAATATTCTATAATGTACAGAACACACGTTGAAAATGTTGGATGGCAATCTTGGTGTTATGATGGAGAATCTTCTGGTACGGAAGGTCTATCTAGAAGGATAGAAGCTATAGAAATAAAAATAGTTCCTAAAATCACAAAAAGTAAAACAAATATGTTTATAGATAATCCTACAGCTGAAATTACTAATGAAAATCAAAAAATAAGTGGATGGATAATGACAAATGTTCAAAATGTAAGTTTAAAAATACTAATAGATAATAAAGAAATAGATTTAAGTAAATTGCAAAGAACTACAAGAAAAGATGTGCTAAATGTAATGAAAGGATATGGAGATGAAACAATATTTAATAAGACTCCAGGCTTTGAAGTATATGTAGATTTTTCAAAATATTCTTTAGGAACACATTCAATAAAAATGCAAGCTATAAATCAAGATAAAGTAATAAAAGAAGTTACCAAACAATTTACAGTAAGACAAAAAATTTATTACACTACAGGAACATATGGATTTTCAGGATTAAAAGTAAAAGGAGATTCGAGAGGAACTGATTTAAAATATTATCAGTATGGAAGCGGACCAAATGTGTTCTTTGCAACATTTGCAGTACACGGATTTGAAGATAAGTGGGCAAAAGATGGGACAGAATTAGTAGAAATAGCAAATAATTTTTATCAAAGATTAATAAGTAGTAATGATTATGATTTAGCAAATAAATGGACAATATATATTCTTCCTGGTGTAAATCAGGATGGATTGAATTATGGATATACAAATAATGGTCCTGGCAGAACTACTTTATATAGCCAAGCACCAGGGAATAAAGGGATTGATTTAAATAGATGCTGGCAAATAGGAAGTTCGTATACAAGATATACAGATAGTAGGAACTATAATGGGACAAGTGGATTTCAAGCATATGAATCTCAATATTTAAGAAACTTTTTGATAAACCATAAATCTCAAAATGGTCAAACTATATTGGTTGACTTACATGGATGGACACAACAAGTAATAGGTGATAGTGGAATATGTTCATATTATTCAAAACAATTTCCTGAAAATGATAGATCATCAGTTGGAAGATATGGAACAGGTTACTTAATTAATTGGGCAAGAAACTCATTAGGTTCAACAACAAAAACAGCCAGATCTGCTTTAATAGAATTACCAAATGGAGGAATTAATGGACATCAATCAGTTGTTAATAATAATTTTTCAAATAGATATATAGAAGCAACAATAGATATGCTTAAAAATATTTAAGAGTAAAGGTAAAAATGAAAATGAATAAAAAGATTTTTAAAATTATATTTATTTTGATAGTAATATTAGTAATAATAATATGCATAAAAAAATATAAAAAAGAGGAAAACTTGAATACTAATGAAGCAATAAATAATATTTATACAGAAGCGGATAGAAATGATATAAGTTACCAAGAAAATGTTAATATTCAAGATCTTAAAGAACAGACTAGTATAATTGGGAATGATGAAATTTATGAAATACAACAAGAATATGATGGGAGAAATGTATTAACAGTAAAAGCTAGCCTAAAATATAAAGTGGCATTTGCGGGAATGATAAAAGGCAGTACACCTGAAATGGATGAATTAGATAAGATATTAAGTGATAATTTGCCAAAAAATAATGGAATTTGGATAGAAAAAACTAGTAGAAACCGAATATTGGAAATTTTTAATAATAATGAAAATACTAATTCAAAATATACTATTGATAAAGATGGATATTTGAAAATTGCAGAAAAAAATTCTCAAAGCGACTCAGATAAAAAAATAGAAAAAATTATAAATGGTAATAAGCAATATATATTAAATAGTTCTAGTATTTGCTATATTATAGATAATGTAACAGGGGAGATATTAGATTACAATTTTGAAAAAATGGATGAATACCAAACATATGAGTATTTTGAAGATGATAATAGGATAATAGTATTTGTTAATGAAAATTCTAATAATCAATTGACTTATTCCGATATATTTAATAGTATAATAGAAATATTTTAAAAGAGTTCATTTTGAGCTCTTTTTTTATTGACAAAAATATATTTTAAATATAGAATATAATAGTAAAAAAATGAAGATTTTATCTAAAATAGGAGAGAATAAATGGGATTTATAAAAATGTTATGGAAAAATAAAAAAATAGCATGGAAATTAGGAAAAAGTGATTTTAAAAATAGATTTGCAAGTACGAGTTTAGGTAGTATATGGGGATTTTTACAACCATTTGTATTTATGCTTATGTATGTAATAGTATTTCAATTTATATTTGGAATGGAAGGAGATAATGGTTCTCCATATGTTGTTTGGTTTTTACCAGGAATGGCAATATGGCAAGTTATAAATGATAGTATAATGAGTTCAAGCATGTCTATAAGAAATTATAGTTACTTAGTAAAAAAAGTTGTATTTCCAATAGATATAATTCCAATAATTTCATTGATAGGAAGTAGTTTTGTATCTATATTTTTACTATTAGTTGCAACAGTTGTATGTACAATATTTGGGTATACTCCAAATATATTAATAATTTTATATGTAGTTGTGGCTTTATATGCTTTTATAATAGCATTTACAAGATTTACATCAGCACTAACAACATTAGTACCAGATTTTTCAAACTTATTAACAATATTGATGCAACTATTTTTCTGGGCTACACCAATAGTATGGAGTTTAACAAGGCTTGCAGGGCATCAAACAATATTGGGAGTTATACAGTGTATGCCATTTGCATATTTAGTAACAGCATTTAGAGAAGCATTTATGGGAGGAAATATAATAACAGCAAATTATGGAATGTATACAATTATTTTTTGGGTAATTACAATAGTAATGTTTATATGGGGGAATCATGTATTTAAGAAAAATAAAAAAGATTTTGCAGATGTATTATAAATGAAAGATAATATAAAAAACAGAAAAATGTTTCAAGGAGGAGAGAATGAGTACAGAAAAGCAAAAAGAAAACTTAGAAAATGTAATAGAAATTAAAAATGTGAGAAAAGAATATAAGATGTATAAGAGTAAAAAAGCTAGACTTTTTGAAGCAGTTTTACCATTTTATAATAATCATGATACATTTAGTGCAATAAATAATTTGAATTTAGAACTACATAAAGGAGAAGTTTTAGGTATACTAGGAAAAAACGGTGCAGGAAAGTCAACATTACTAAAAATGATTACAGGAGTTGTTACTCCTACAAGTGGAGAATTAAAAATAAATGGAAAGCTAAGTTCACTTTTAGAATTAGGTGCAGCGTTTAATATGGAATTGACAGGAGAAGAAAATATATATCAACATGGACAAGTTATGGGGTTGACAAATGAACAAATAGAAGCAACAAAACAAGATATAATAGATTTTGCTGATATAGGTCATCATTTATATCAACCTGTAAAAACATATTCATCAGGTATGTTTGCACGTCTTGCGTTTGCATGTGCAATAAATGTAGATCCAGATATTTTAATAGTAGATGAGGTGTTATCAGTAGGAGACATGGCTTTTCAATTAAAATGCTTTAAGAAATTTCAACAATTTAAAGAAAAAGGAAAAACTATAATATTTGTTTCTCATAATGTAAATGATATAATTAAAAATTGTAATAGAGCAATAATTCTTAAAGAAGGAGAAAAAATTTTTGACGGAGATGTAAAACCTGCTGTTGATATATATAAAAAGATAATGGTAGGATTAGACGAAAGTTTAAATTCAAAAGAAGATAAAGAAGAAAATATAGAGATTATTAATGATGAAAATATAGATAAAAAAAATAATGAAAAAGAAATATGGAAAAGTAATTTTACGACAAACGAGAGTCAAATTTCTTATGGGGATGGAAGCGTAGAAATTATTGATTATGGTATTTTCGATGAAAATGGGGAATATAAAGCAAATATAAATAATAGTGACAAATATAGTATAAAAATGAAAATAAAATTTAATAAAGATATATATAGTCCGATATTTGCATTATCAATAAAGGACTTTAAAGGACTAGAAATAGCAGGTGCAAACACAGAAGTATATAAGACACAGACAGGAGAATATAAACAAGGACAAACTATTATAGTAGAGTTTAAACAATCTATACCATTAGCACCAGATAAATATACATTATCATTTGGTTGTACTACATTTGATGAAAATGGAAATTTAAAAGTTTATGATAGAAAATATGATGTAATTATTTTTGAAATAACATCAAATAGACCATCTTTAGGTACAGTAGACTTAAAAACAGATATAAAAATAAGTGAATGTTAGAAAGGGAAAATTTAGCTATGAAAATAAATTTAGATTACTATAAAGGAGAAGACTTATATTGTGATGGAGACACAGAAAAAGAAATATTAGAATATGAAAAAAAGTATAATGAAGACAATTTTAATGAAATATTTAAGCAAGATATAAGATGGCCAATTTTTTATCATTTAACATCACTTAGAAAAAATATATTAAATTGGTATCCATTTAAAGAAAAAGCAGAAGTACTAGAAATTGGAGCAGGTATGGGGGCTATAACAAGTACTTTGTGTGAAAGAGCAAGCAAGGTAACATCTGTAGAATTATCAAAACAAAGAGCAACATCAATTGCTAATAGATGTAAAGATAAAGAGAATTTAGAAATAATAGTGGGTAATTTTAATGATATAAAATTTGATAAACAGTATGATTATATAACATTAATAGGAGTTCTAGAATATGCACCATTATATACAGGAACAAAAAATTCCTTTAATGATTTTTTAGATAAAATAAAAAAACTATTAAAAAAAGATGGGAAATTGCTAATTGCTATTGAAAATCAATTTGGGATGAAATATTATGCAGGAGCTAAGGAAGACCATACAGGAATTGAATATGATGGAATAATTGGATATGAAAACAAAGAGGGAATTAGAACTTTTGGAAAAGAAGAATTAAAAGAAATATTAAAAAATAGTGGATTAAAATATACAAAATTTTATTATCCATTGCCAGATTATAAATTACCAAATAAAATTTTTGCAGAAGATTATTTACCAGATGAAAAAAGTATAGAAGATTACACACCATATTATAATGGAGATGTAGAATTGAATTTTGATGAAAAAGTAGCGTATAAAGAAGTAATAAAAAATAATATGTTTGAATTTTTTGCTAATTCATTTTTTGTAGAATGTTCTGAAGAACCTATAGAAACAAAAGTTGATTTAAAAAATATAAAATTAAATGCAATATCAAAAGAAGAAGAACAATTTTATAAAACTCAAAATTCAACTCAAAACAAAGATGAACAACTTGCAATTTTAAAGGAAAAATTAGAAGAGAAGGAAAATATAATAAATACAATAGTAAATTCAAGGTCATGGAAATTAACAAATATTTTTAGGAAAATTAACAAAAAAATAAAAAAATAGAAAATATGAAAGGGCACTGAAATGGAACAAAACTTAGATGTTTTTAATGAAAATATTATTAAATGGTATGAATTTAGTAATACAAATAAGATTATGCAACTAGGGAAAAATGAAAATATAACTAGATATTTGGAGAAAATATTTGAAGAAGTAATTGTTGTTGAAAAAGTAGAAAATATTAATATAAATGAAGAAAAATTTGATTATATTTTAATATATGGTGTGGAAGGATATTATGATAGTATAGAAAAAGTTTCTAAATTTTTAAAAGAAGATGGAAAAGTTTTACTAATAGGAAGAAATCCATTTGGAATAAATAATTGGGGAAAATATAGTATAGAAGAAAAAGATGGTGTAAGAAAATTAGAAAATTACTATAAACATAATTGCGATATAAGTAAAATAAAAGAAAAAATAATAAATAGTAATTTAGCAAAAACAAATATATATTATGCTTTCCCAGATTATTCACAGACAGAATTAGTAATAAATGAAAAATTTAATATACAGAAATCAATTCTTGAAAAATATAAGCCTATATTAAAAGATGATGAAATTAAAGTATTTGATGAAATTAAAGTGTTAAAAAATATAGTTGAAAATAATTCTGAAATGTTAGAGTTTTTTGCTAATTCATATTTTATAGAAGCATCAAAAAAAGAAATAGATACAGATATAAGATTTGTTTCATATAATAATTGTAGAAATGAAAAGTACAGATTAATTACTTTGATTAGAGATAATGTGGTTCAAAAAATACCAGTAAATGATTTTGCAAAAGAACATATAAAACAAATGGGTGAAACAATAAATGATATAAAAGATTGCGGAATTGATGTTTTAGATTATGAAGAAAATGGAATAATTTATAGCAAATTAATAAAAAATGAAAAAACATTAGACGAAGTATTGGGTGAAAATTATAATAACTTGAATTATGTAGTAGAAATTTTAAATAATATAAAAGAAATATTATTAAGAAATTCTGTTAAATATTCAGAAAACAAAGAAAATATAGATTCAAAAGGTCAAGATGATAAATTATTAGAAAATTTGAATTTTATGAAAAAAGCTTTTTGGGATATGATACCTAAAAATTGTTTTTATATAAATAATAAATTTATATTTTTTGATCAAGAATGGAAAAAAGAATATTTACCAGTAGAATTTATTATTTATCGTTCAGTAATCAATTCATATGATTTAGTAAGAAAAATAAATGTAGATGAATTACTAGAAAAATTAAATATTTTGCAATATAAAGAATATTTTGAAAAATTAGATGAAGACATAAGAAATGAAATAATAAATGAGAAAATATATAAGGAAATGTATTGTAAAGAAATAAAGGCAGTTGATAATTTGATTAATGAAAATATTATGTATAAAGAATATATACAAAAATTAGAAAACGAAGTCATAAAAGATTTACAAGAAGATAATAGAAAAAAACAAGAATATATAGATTTATTAGAAGAAAAAAATAGAATAAATGAAGAAAAAATAAAAAAAATATTTTTTTGGAAGAGGTAAAAAATGTGTATAGATAAGATATTTCCAAGAGGTTCAAAAAGAAGAGAATTTGTAAAAAAGATATATATAAAATATTTTGAAAAATATAGTGAAGAAGAAAGAATATACAAAAAATGGATAGAAAAAAATGAACCTAATAAAAACGAATTAGAAGAACAAAAAAACACTGAATTTGAAATCAAACCTAAAATTAGCATTGTAGTTCCTGTATATAATACACCAGAAAAATTTTTTGATGAATTAGTAAAAAGTTTGAAAAACCAAACCTATCCAAATTGGGAATTGTGCTTAGCAGATGGTTCTCCTGAACCTTTAAAATATATGCAAGAGTATCCTAAAAAAGATAAGAGAATCAAATATAAAATTATTGGAGAAAATAAAGGAATTTCAGGAAATACAAATGAAGCACTTACACTTGCAACAGGAGATTATATAGGATTGTTGGATCATGATGATTTGCTACCGATATTTTCTTTGTATGAAGTGGTGAAAGCAATAAATGAAAATCCAGAAGCAGAATTTATATATTCAGATGAAGATAAATTAGAAACAGCTAATGGACCAAGATATGGTGTATTTTTTAAACCAGATTTTTCACCATATACATTAAATAGTGCTAATTATATTTGCCATTTTAGTATATTCAAAAAAGAGTTAATGGACAAGCTAGGTGGTTTTAGAAGTGAATATGATGGAAGTCAAGATTTTGATATAGTAGCGAGAGCTTCTGAATTAACAAATAATATAGTACATATACCAAAGGTATTATATCATTGGAGAGCACATAAAAATTCAACAGCTCAAAATTCAGATTCAAAACCATATGCTTTTGAAATTGGAAAAAAAGTAATTAAAGACCATATAAAAAGAAGTTTAGATACAGATGTAGAAGTTACAGACGGATTAACACCAGGAAGTTATGAAGTAAAATATTTTGTAAAAGATAATCCAATGGTTAGTATTATAATAGATGGAACAAAAATGACAAAAGAGCAATTAGAAAAAACAGTAGAAAAGTTGCAAATTTCAACATATACGAATTATGAATTAATTGCTCTAACAGAACAGGAAACAGACAAAGTAGATAAGATAGTAAAACCAGAAGGGAAAATTTTTGAAGATTATAATAAGGCTATTTTAATGTCTAATGGGAAATATTTTATAGTAGTAGATGAAAATTTAATTTCGATAGATAAAAAGTCATACATAGAAGATTTGGTAGGAATATGTCAAGATAATAATGTAGGAATTGTAGGAACTAAATTATATAATAAAGAAAAGCTAATTGAACATAGTGGAATTATTATAGGAATGAATGGAGCAGGAGATTTCTTATATAAAGGGGCACCAAAAGATATAGGTACATATATGCAAAGACTTTTAATAATCCATAATGTATCATGTGTATATGTAAAGTATGCAATGATAGACAAAGATATATTCATGCAAATAGGAAAATTTACAGATGAATTTACAGGAGTATTAATTAGCATAGATACATGTTTAAAAATGTTAGCTTCAGGAAAACAAGTTGTTATAAATCCAATAATTTCAATATGTGTAGATAAATTAGACCAAGTAGAAAAAGATGAAAACGAAGAAATAAAGATACAAGATAGATGGAAAGAAATGTATAAAAAAGGCGATGTTTATTTTAGTCCGAATTTAAGCAAAACAAATACAGGATTAAGTTTAAATATATAAAAAGGATGGAAAATATGAAAAAAATAGATATTATAGTACCAATTTATAATGCTTATGAATTTACAGAAGAATGTATAAAAAGTATTATTATGAATACTGATTTAAAAATACATACATTGGTTTTAATAAATGATAAAAGCCCAGATGAAAAAATATTACCAATGTTGTTGAAATACAAAAATGAAAATAAGGATAAGCAAATAGTAGTATTAGATAATGAACAAAATATGGGATTTGTTAAAACAGTAAATAAGGGAATGCAGTATTCAAAAAATGATGTAATTTTATTAAATAGTGATACAGAAGTAACAAAAAAATGGATAGAAAAAATCCAAGAGTGTGCGTATTCAAATGACTATATTGCAACAGTAACACCACTTACAAATAACGGAACAATTGCTTCAGTTCCTAATTTTGGAGTAGATAATGAATTACCAGAAAATATGACATTAGAAGAATATGCTGAAATGATTGAAAAAATATCAAAAAATAGATATCCAGAACTTACAACAGGAAATGGATTTTGTATGTATATAAAAAGAAGTGTTATAGATGAATTAGGATTATTTGATGACGAAACATTTGGAAAAGGATACGGAGAAGAGAACGACTTTTGTTATAGAGCTTTAGACCATGGATATACAAATGTTTTGTGTGATAACACTTTTATATATCATAAAGGAACACAAAGTTTTAAAAAAGAAAATTTAACAGAATCAAGAGCAGCATTAATAGAAGAGCATATGAATTTACTAAGAAAAAAACATCCTATATATGTACAAAAAACAGATAACTTTTTAGCAAACAATCCTTTAAAAGATATACACGAAAATGTAAATTTAAATATATTATTATATAATAAAAAAAGAATATTATATTTAGTAAATGAATGGAAAGAAAATATGGAAATGACAGGAGGAACATCACTACACATAAAAGATATAATAAATTCAAACATGGAAAATAATATAGCAAGTTTTGTATTAGCGCCAGATGAGAATGATTTAACGAGATTTAAATTATATTTATATACAGATAAATATGCAAAAGAAATATCAAATTATAAAACAGATATACATTATTATGGTCAAATAACATATACAAATAATTCTTATAAAGATATGTTAGAAAATATATTTGATAGCTTTGAAATAGATATTTTACATGTTCATCATTTTTTATTTCAAACATTTGATGCGATAGATGTAGCAAAAGAAAGAAATATATATTCAACTATAACATTACATGATTTATACATGATATGTCCGTCAATTAATATGGTATATAAAGATAAATACTGTGAATATGACGATAAAAAAGATTGTTCAAAATGTCTAAATATCAGATATGGAGTAAATAGTAATATATTAAATAATTGGCAAAAGACATGCCTAAATGTTTTAAATAAATTTGATAAAGTAATTGTTCCTTCAGAAAATACAAAGGCATTATTTAATAGTGTTTATAAAGATTTAGAAATAGAAGTAGTAGAACATGGAGTAACGATTATTGAAACAAAAACAAAAACAGAAAAAACAAATCAAAAAGATTTTAATATTGCATTTGTAGGAGCGATGGCAATACATAAAGGAAGCAATATTTTAAAAGATTTAGTAAGAAAGAATAATACTTCAAATATAAAAATACATCTATTTGGAAAATCAGAAGATAAAGATTTAGCAAAAAACAAATCAAATTATATAAATCATGGACAATATAAAAGAGGAGAATTGCCACAACTACTTTTAGACAACAATATAGACTTAGTATGCATGTTTGCAACATGGCCAGAAACATATTCATATACGCTTACAGAAAGCTATATGGCACAAGTACCAGTAATTACATTTGATATTGGAGCAGTAGGAGATAGAGTTAAAAAAGATAATTTAGGATGGATTATAGATTTTGATACAAATTCTTCTAAAATACTTGAAAAAATAATTGAAATAAGTAATAACAATGAAGAATATATGAATAAAAAAGAAAATTTCAAAAAATATAAATTTAAAACATTGCAAGAAATGCAAGAATATTATCAAAATTTATATAGAAATATAGAAGCAAGAGAAAAAGCAGCAGATATATATTTGTTTATGAATTATAAAACAAAAACAAGAGAAATGGAATTAGACCAATATCAAGTTTTATATGGACATGTTATTAATAAATATGAAAGAATGAGAAATACAAAATTATGGAAAATAGCTAAAAAAATAAAAACTAAATTAAAATAAAATTGAAAGGGAAAAATATGTTGGATAAATTAAAGAAAATCATAAATAAGGCAAGATATATTACAGAATTTATAGTAACTATTATTTTTACTTTTTTTCTTGCATCTACAATATATATAAAAAATTATATGGGATATTTTCATAAATTATATCTAATAGGGACTGTAGTTTGCTTTTTGATTCTAGTTATAAATATAATTTATAACTTTAGGAAATCAGATAAAAAAATAGAAAAAATATTTTTAAATATTGCTATACCTATAGGTATGTTATATCTTATGTTCATGATACCAGGTCATGTACCAGATGAAACAACACATTTTATAAAAGCATATGATGTTTCTATGGGGAATCTAGTCACAAAAATGGATGAAAATGGTGATTCTTCTATAACTGTTCCGGTAGGGTTAACTAGTTATAATCATACTGAGGTTAAAAATTATAACGACTTTATTAATTTAACAAAGACAAAAACAGATTATAATAATACTGAAAAAGTAATTTCTACAGCGCAAGGTAATTCATTTATTATGTATATATTTCCTGCAGTAGCTTTTTTGTTAACTAGAATTATGAATATTAATATAATATTTGGAATTCTTTTAGGCAGAATATTTAACTTTATATTCTTTTTAATATGTAGTTATTTTGCCATAAAGAAAATATCTTTTGGAAAACTTGTTTTAGCTGTTTATATGTTAATGCCTACGTGTATGCAACAGGCAACATCGATATCAGCAGATGCTTTTATTAATAGTATATTACTATATTATATTGCGTATTCAATTTATATGATATTTAAAAAGGATAAATTATCTAAAAAGGAAATTTTGGGATATATAGTTTTAACTGGTCTTGTTGGAATCTTAAAAATGGTATATATATTAATTGCAGGAGTTGGATTTTTAATTATAAAAAGAAAAGATTTAACAAAAAAAGAGAAAACAATTATTATATTAATTACGATAGTGTTTGGAAGTATTGTTATGTTAGCTAGTTATATATCTAGTACAAAATATACATCAACAACAGAAGCGAATATAATTTATCAGGAGCAATTTAATGTTAATTCTTCTGAACAAATTGCGTTAATTATGAAAAATCCTAAACATGTGATAAAAGCCTTTATAAATGATTGGTATTATATGGGAAAACATTATGTTTATATGGCAATTGGTTCAGAATTAGGGTGGCTTGAAATAAAGCCTTCAGAAACAATAATAACAGCATATTTAATCCTTTTAATACTAGCAACTGTATCAGAGAAAAATCAAGAAGAATTTAATATGAAAAATAAAATATGGTTAATGTTGATTTCAATGGGAGTTATTGCGTTAGTAGAAATAGCGATGTATACAGGCTTTACTCCAATAGGAGCAGAATTTATAGGAGGAGTACAAGGTAGATACTATATTCCAATATATATATTGTTATTATTATGCTTATCTAAAAAAGAAAATTATGTAAAAATAAAGAATTCAAAAAATATTTTTATCTTGATAGCAGCATTACTAAATTTATGCGTTACAGCAGAAATAATATTATATTTTATATAAAAGAAGGGATATAAAAATGAAAGTTTTAATAATTATACCGGCATATAATGAAGCTTTAAATATAGAAAAAACTGTCAAAGATGTTATAAAAAATACAAATTATGATTATTTGGTTATAAATGATTGTTCAAAGGATAATACAAAAGAGGTTTGTGAAAAAAATGGGTTTAATATAGTTTCTTTACCAATAAATTATGGATTAACTAGTGGTATTCAATTAGGAATGAAATATGCATATAAATATAATTATGATATAGTAATTCAATTTGATGGAGATGGGCAACATAAAGCAAAGTATTTAAAGGATTTGGTTGAAAAAATAGAAAAAGATAAAATGGACATTGCTGTAGGGTCAAGATTCAAAAATAAGAAAAAACCTTTTTCAGCAAGAATGTTAGGAAGTAGGCTAATAGAATTAGCTATAAAAATCACAACAGGTAAAACTATAAAAGATCCTACATCAGGTATGAGGGCGTATAACAAAGATGCAATTAAAGAGTTTGTAACTAATTCAAGTTTGACTCCAGAACCAGATACATTAGTATATATGATGAAAAAAGGATATAAAATTGAAGAAGTTCAAGTAGAAATGAGAGATAGAGAATTTGGAGAGAGTTATCTTAATCCAATAAAATCTATTGAATATATGATAAATATGTTTTTTTCAATAATATTTATTAGAGCAATAACTAGAAAAAAGAAATAGAGGTGGGAAGATATGTCAATTATACTTAGAGTAATATTAATATTATGTTCTTTCTTTGCATTTTTCTTATGCATAAAAAAAATAAAACAATCTAAATTAAAAGTTACAAATTCTGTGACATGGATGTTAGGGAGTATTATTTTAATACTAATGAGCATATTTTCAAATTTAGTTGGATGGTTATCAGAAAAGTTAGGTTTTTTATCTCCAGTAAATTTTGTTTTTCTTGTGATAATAGCATTTTTATTAATACAAGCTTTTATTGATAATATCCATATAACAGAACTAAATGAAAAAATAAAAGAATTAGACCATTATATAGCACTAAAAGAACATAAAAAAAATGAAAGTAAAGAGGAAAAATAAATGAATAAATATAAACTTTCAATAGTAGTAGCAGTATATAATTTAGAAAAATTTTTACCAAGATGCATGGATGCTTTGGTAAATCAGACTCTACAAGATATAGAGATTATATGTGTAGATGATGGTTCTACAGATTCTGCGCCACAAATTATTGATGATTATGCAAAAAAATATCCGGATAAGGTAAAAGCATTCCATAAAGAAAATGGAGGAGAGTTTACTACTCGAAATTATGGATTAGAAAGAGCAACAGGAGAATATGTAACTTTTGTAGATACTGATGATTATGTAGAAATAACATGGGCAGAAAAATTATATGATGCAGCAAAGCAAAATGATGCAGACATGGCTGTATGTGGATTTGAAAGAATAGACTTAGAGACGAGAAAAGTTGTATCTACTAATATGACAAACTTTGGGAATGCTGTAAAGCAAATAGATTATAAAGATGATTTTGTCTTATTTATTAATCCTGCACCATGGAACAAAATATATAAGTTAGAAAAAATAAAAAATTTAAGATTTTTAAATTTTAGAGGATTTAATGATATGATATTTTTAGCAAGTAGCTATACTAAAATAGAAAAAATAGCATTTGTACCAGAAGTTTTATATCATTATTTTTTAAGATATGACTCACAAATACATTCAGTGAACAATAAAGATGTTGAAAATTTTAAAAAATATTTATTGGAATTAAAACAATTATATATATCTGAAAATAAGTATGAAGATATGAAGTATATATTGGACATGCTTGCATTTGTTCATTTAGGAATATCAGTTATGTATAGAGCATCATATGACAAAAATATAGATATAAAAAGATTGATGAGAGAAACAATAGAATATTTGGATAATAACTTTACTACTTGGCGAAAATCACCTTTTTTGAAATTTAAATATTCAATAAGAAGAGGAGTTAAGCACACTGGTTTGTGGGGAATATCTATTATGTATAAAATGAATTTATATAACTTATTTATAAAAATATATAGATTTTTAATAGATAAACTTAAAATAGATATAAAATTTTAAACATAAAAAATAGGAGAGATAATGAAAAAAGATATACAATTTAGAAAAAACTTTATATGGAATATATTGGGTACAGGCATTAATGCCTTTAACTCGTTATTTTTTATGATAGCGGTAACAAGAATAAATGGTATAGATAATGCAGGAATTTTCACAATTGCATTTTCTACAGCATGCATAATTTATGTTATAGGAGTATATGCAGGGAGAATATATCAGGTAACTGAACATGATAAAACAATAACAAATAAAGAATATATAGCAAACAGGATAATTACAACAGTATTAATGTTAATTTTAGTAATAATATTTTGTTTAATGAAGGGTTACTCGATATTTAAGTCGACTATATTTGTATTATTAACTACATATAAAGCATTAGAAGCATTTAGTGATGTTATTTATGGAATATTACAAAAAAATGAAAAACTTGATATTGTTGGAAAATCACTATTTTTTAAATCCATTATATCAGTAATAGTATTTGTAGCAATAGATTCTCTGACAAAAAATTTAATAATATCTATATGTACGATGTTACTAATAAATACGATTATACTATTTGTATATGATTTTAAAAACAGCAAAAAATATATAGATTTAAAAGCAAAAATAAATAAAAAGAATATATTAAAAATTTTTAAAGCAGGATTTTTTACTTTTGCAATATCCTTTTTGGGAATGTATATTTTAAATGCTCCTAAATATGCGATTGATAGTTATTTAGAAAATAATTATCAAACAATATTTGGAATAATTGTAATGCCAGCAACAATAATAGGCCTTGTAGCACAGTTTTTAATACATCCATATTTAAATCAAATTTTAGCATTATATGAAGAGCATAATTTAAAGGGATTAAATAAACTTATATTAAGATTAATAATCGTGATTTTAGGATTTGGAGCTATATCATCAATATTAGCATATTTATTGGGACCAGAAGTTTTAGGATTGGTGTATGGGGTAGACTTAACTGCATACAGATTAGGATTATTAATTATTATAATAGCATCAACAATATATACAATAGGTGTAATATATTCATCAGTATTAACAACAATTAGAGATACAAGTTCACAATTTATTATTTATATAATAATTTCTATAGTTGCATTTATAGTTTCTAATATATTCACAAAAGTTGCAAAAATAGATGGAGCTGTAATAGCATATTTAGTTATAATGGCAATACAATTTTTAATTTATACAATTTATACAAATATAAAGTTAAGAGTAGTATTTAATAGGAGTTTAGAAAAATGAAAAAAGTATCATTAATAGTACCAGTTTATAATTCGGAAAAATATATTGGAAAATGTTTGGATAGTATATTAAATCAAACATACACGAATTTGGAAATATTAGTTATAAATGATGGTTCAAAAGATAATTCGCAAGAAGTAATAAATAATTATAAAGAAAAATATCCAGATAAAATAGTAGCTATAGAACAATCAAATAAAGGAGTTGCAATAACAAGAAATGAAAGTATAAAAAGGGCAAATGGAGACTATATAATGTTTGTAGATAATGATGATTTTTTAGACAAAGATTATATAGAAATATTTGTAAAAGCTATTGAAGATGGAGAATATGATGTTGTTTTAGGTGGTTATAGAAGACCAAATGAAGCTGGAAAAATAATAAAAACATTATCTTTGCAAGATGAAGAATGGTCTAAATTTATGATTATGGCACCTTGGGCGAAAATTTATAAAAAACAATATTTAATAGATAATAATATAGAATTTTTAAGTGTTAATTTAGGAGAAGATATTTATTTTAATCTGAAAGCAATGTTAGTTAGCAAAAAGATTAAGATTATACCATATACAGGATATAACTGGTTTTTTAATACATCAAGTGTTTCAAATACAACTCAAAAGAATATTACACAATTACAAGTATATGAATTATTAGATAGTTGTTATGAAATGGTTAGCAAAGAGGGATTATTAGAAGAAAATTATGAAATAATAAAAACTCATTTCACTAGATATATCGTTTGGTTAATATCTTTTTCGACAAAGAAATTAAGTTATAAAGTAATTAGTGAAGAATATGATAAAATTTTTAAATGGTTAGAAGAGAAATTTCCTGATTATAAAACAAATAAAATGATTAGTTATAAAAAACCAGTAGGAGAATTGTTTACAATTAGATTTTTAACTAAAACTTTTCTTATAGCTCATAATTTACATTTAGGAAAATTGTTAACATATATATATAGCAAGATTTAATTTTATAATAACAAGTACTTGTTAAAATATTCATAAAAAAATATATTGACTAAACTATTATAAAAATATACAATTTAATTAGAGTATAATAGCACAGGAGGTAATGTTATGAAAATAAATAAAATAGTAGCAATTTTCACTTTAGTAATATTAGTAACAAACATAATTTCTACTAGTATTTATGTAGTTGAAGCAGAGGATATTCAAAATGACATAGATAAAGATATTAATACTATTTCAGAAAACAATATAGAAAATGAACTAGCAAGAGAAGAGTCAGAAGATGATATATCAAATGAAACTAGTGAAAATACAATAAAAGATGAAAATACTGTAGACAATAATACTGAAGAAAATACAAATAAAACAAATAATGATATAGAAAAAGATAAAAAAGAAGAAACAGATGAGATAGAAAATACGGAAGAAATAGAAAAAACAGAAAATTCAGAAGAAACAAAAGAAACAGAAGAGATAGAAGAAAAGCAAGATGATGTTCAAGAAGATGGGATAATGTTGCTTTCAGAGGAACCTAAAGAGTTGGGAATTTCATATAGAACACATGTGCAAAATGTAGGTTGGCAAAAATATTCTAAAGATGGTGAAATGTCAGGAACATCAGGTAGAAGTTTAAGATTAGAAGGTTTAAATATAAAATTAGAAAATCCTATTTCTGGATTAAAAATTAAATATCAAGTACATATAGAAAATGTAGGTTGGCAAGGTTGGAAACAAGATGGAGAAATGGCAGGAACACAAGGTAAAAGCTTAAGATTAGAAGCGATGAAAATTAAATTAGAATCATCTGATGAATATTCTGTTATGTACAGAGTACATGTTCAAAATATAGGTTGGCAAGATTGGAAGACAGATGGAGAAATAGCTGGAACAGAAGGAAAATCATTAAGATTAGAGGCAATACAAATTAAAATAGTTCCAAAGGTAAAAAAAGGAATGATACATTTACAAACACCGGTAAATGGATATACATACTATAGTCCTACTACTATAAAGATTGTAGGTTGGAAAATGTCAAATGTGTCTAATACAAAAATACAGGCATATATTGATGGGAGTACAACACCGATTGACCAAAGCTTAATTACATATAAACAGAGAAGTGATGTAATTGCAACAATAAATGGTTATGGAACTATAATAGAAAATCCAAATCCAGGATTTGAAATTTCTGTAGATGCAACGAATATGTCAAGTGGAACACATACAATAAAAATACAATTATGCACATCGACTAACGAAAAAATACAAGAAATGACAACAAAAATAAATATAGATAGAGCATTACATGTTCAATATAAATCTCATGTACAAAATGTAGGGTGGCAAAGTTATGTTTTAGATGGTAATATATCAGGAACACAAGGAAGAGCTTTAAGGGTAGAAGCGATGAATATAAAGTTAATAAATGCACCATCAAATGCAAAAATAATTTATAGAGCACATGTACAAAATGTAGGTTGGCAAAATTGGAAACAAAATGGAGAATTAACGGGGACAGAAAGAAAAAGTTTAAGAATTGAAGCGTTGCAAATAAAATTAGAAAATATGGATAACTATACTGTAGAATATCAAGTACATATACAAGATAAAGGATGGAGCGGATGGTATATAGATGGAGAAACAGCTGGGACAATAGGACAAGCAAAAAGAATTGAAGCTGTAAGAATTAGATTAGTACCGAAGTATAAGAGACAATATAATGGAATAGATGTGAGTCAATTTAATGGCAGTATTAACTGGGGATTTGTAAAAAGAACAGGAATAGACTTCGCATTTATACGAGTAGGATATAGGGGCTATGGACAGGCTGGGAATTTTAAAGAAGATGATAACTTTAGAACAAATATACAAGCAGCTAAACAAGCAGGGGTTCCAGTTGGAGTATATTTCGTTACTCAGGCAATAACGCCAGCGGAAGCAATAGAAGAAGCTCATTGGGTATTAGATAAAATAAAAGAGTATAGTCTAGATTATCCAATAGCAATTGATATAGAAGCCGCTAATGTAGCACCTGGAGATGTTCCAAGAACACAAAACTTAGATACAAATACTCGTACATATTTAGCAAAATTATTCTGTCAAACAATACAAAGTGCAGGATACACACCAATTATATATGCAAATGTAGATTGGGCAACAAATAAGTTAAATATGTCACAATTATCTGAATATGATACATGGATAGCTAGCTATAGAAGCGGAAATCCAGGATATAGTGGAAAATATTCAATATGGCAATACACAAGTAAAGGAACAATAAATGGAATATTAGGAAATGTGGATTTAAATATTTCTTATAAAAAATATTAAAATGAAGGGAAAATAAAATGCAGAAATTAAAGGAACTATATAAAAGATACAAAGAAATAATAAACTATTTAATATTTGGAGTTTTAACAACAGTTATATCTTTATTAATATATTATATATCAGTATTCACATTTTTAAATCCTGAAAATTCAATACAGTTACAAATAGCAAATATCTTATCATGGATAGCAGGTGTAACATTTGCATATTTTTCAAATAGAAAATTTGTATTTGAAAGTGAAGAAAAAAATAAAATAAAAGAAGCAGGTAGATTTGTTTTATCAAGAGTTATAACTCTTATTATGGATATGATAATTATGTGGCTTGGAGTAACTTTATTATGCCTAAATGATAAGGTAATTAAACTAATATCTCAAGTAGTAATAATAGTTTCTAATTATATATTTAGTAAAATATTTGTATTTAGCAAAAACGGAAATCGTTTTGATTAAAGGTTAAGAAAGGACATATAAAATGGAAAATAAAAAGGTAACACTTGTTATACCAATGTATTATGAAGAAAAAGTAGCAGAAGAATGTTACAAAAGAGTTAAAGAGAACTTAGAAAAATTAGAAAATTATGAGCATGAAATAATATTTGTAAATGATGGAAGTAAAGACAAAACACTAGAAATATTAGAAGGAATAGCCCAAAAGGATAATAATGTAAAAATAATATCTTTTTCAAGAAATTTTGGACATCAAGCATCAGTAACAGCAGGTCTTCAATATGTAACAGGTGATGCAATAGTAATAATGGATGCGGATCTTCAAGATCCGCCTGAATTAATACCAGACATGTTAAGACTATGGGAAGAAGGAAATGAAGTAATATATGGAAAAAGAAAGTCTAGAGAAGGGGAAAGTGTATTTAAATTATTTACAGCTAAAATGTTTTATAAAACTTTAAATGCATTATCAGATGTAGAGATTCCAAAAGATACAGGAGATTTTAGACTAGTAGACCGAAAAGTAGTTGATACTATAAATTCTTTACCAGAACATAATAAGTTTTTAAGAGGATTATTTAGTTGGGTTGGATATAAACAAGTTCCTTTTGAATATGAAAGAAAAGAAAGATTTGCAGGAGAAACGAAATATCCTCTAAAGAAAATGCTAAAATTAGCATCAGATGGTATTATAAGTTTTTCTACAAAACCATTAAAACTTGTTGGAGCATTAGGAATAGCATCAATAATAATATCAGTGATATTATTGATATATGCATTGGTATCATATATATTTAATTTAAATAATTTATCAGCTGGTTGGACATCTATTATGGTAGCTATTACATTCTTTTCTGGTATTCAATTAATGTCTATTTGGATTATTGCTGAATATGTAGGAAGAATTTATGATGAAACTAAACAAAGACCTCAATATATAATTGATAAAAAAATTAATATAAAATAGAAAATATGAAAATTTTACAATTTTAAATTTATTATTAATTATTTCTGTATAAATTACCAAAATTTAAAAAGTACAAGAATTACTTGTACTTTTTTGTATTTAATGATATTATAATATTGAATAAAAAAAGAAAGAAGGCAAAAAAATGAAAATATTAATAACAGGAGCAAACGGAATGCTTGCCAAGGAAGTAAAAGAAAAATTTGCGACAGGCAATGAAATAATAACTACTGATGTTGCAGAACTAGATATAACAGATGAAAAAGCTGTTTTTGACTTTATTAATAATTTAAAACCAGATTATATAATAAATTGTGCAGCATTTACAGCGGTTGACAAAGCAGAAGATTGTTATGACTTGGCAGATAAAATAAATGGAGATGGACCAACTAATTTAGCAAAAGCTGCAAAATCAGCAGGAGCAAAATTGGTACATGTTTCAACAGACTATGTTTTTGGTGGAGATTTAGATATTTCAAAAGATTACAAAGAAGACGATAAAAAAGAACCAGTAACAGTATATGGAAAAACAAAATTACATGGAGAACAAGGTATTGAAGAAAACATGGAAGAATACTACATATTTAGAACAGCATGGTTATATGGCGTAGGAGGAAATAATTTTGTAAAAACAATGACAAAATTAGGAACTACAAGAGATGAAATAAATGTAGTATCAGACCAACATGGAAGTCCAACTTATACAAAAGACTTAACAGAAATAATATATCAAGCAATAGAAAAGAAAATACCATATGGAGTATACCATGCAACAAATCAAGGATATACAACATGGTATGAATTTACAAAAGAAATATTAAAAGAACAGGGCATTGAATGCAAAGTAAATCCTGTAACAACTCAAGAATATATAGAAATGATGAAAATAACACAAGCAAAAAGACCATTCAACTCGCAATTATCAAAAGATAAATTATTAGAACAAGGTATAGAAGTACCAGAATGGAAAGATGGATTGAAAAGATATTTAAAAGAACAAAACTGCCAATAGATGTCTCTTTTTTTGGTAGCTAATTTTAGGAGGAATATAAATGAAAAATAGAAAAGGAATAATTTTAGCGGGTGGAAGTGGAACAAGATTATATCCACTTACACTAGCTATATCAAAACAAATAATGCCAGTATATGATAAACCAATGATATATTATCCTTTATCAGTATTAATGGAAGCTGGAATAAAAGAAGTATTAATAATATCAACACCAAGAGATGCAGAAACTTTTAAAACTTTATTAGGAAATGGAACTCAATGGGGAATGCATTTTGAATATAAAATACAAGATAAACCAAATGGATTAGCAGAAGCATTTATAATTGGAGAAGACTTTATAGGAGAAGACAATGTTGCTATGATATTAGGAGATAATATGTTTTATGGATCTCATTTATCTGAAATGTTAAGAAAAGCTAATGAAAGAGAAAATGAATCAACAATATTTGGATATCAAGTAAAAGACCCAAGAGCATATGGAGTAGTTGAAATAGACGAAAATGGAAAAGCGGTATCAATAGAAGAAAAACCAGAAAATCCAAAATCAAATTATGCGGTACCAGGATTATATTTCTATACAAATGATGTAATAGAAATTGCAAAAAATGTTAAACCATCAGCTAGAGGAGAATTAGAAATCACATCAGTAAATGAAGAATATATGAAAAAAAATAAATTATATGTGGAAACATTTGGAAGAGGAATGACATGGTTTGACACAGGAACACATGACGCATTATTAGAGACGGCTAGCTTTGTACAAACAATAGAAAAAAGGCAAGGGATGCAAGTTTGCTGTCCAGAAGAAATCGCTTATCAAAAAGGTTGGATAACAGTAGAGCAATTATTAAAATTAGCAGAACAATATATGAAAACAGATTATGGAAAATATTTAAAAGAACTAGCAACAAACAACAAAGGAGAATAAAATGGATAATAAAATTAACTATTTGTTTTCTAAAAAATAATTAACAAAAATATAAAATAAATAAAAAGATAAGGAGGAGAATATATAATGGGGAAATTCAAAAAAATTGATACTTCTATAGAAGGTGTTTGTATAATAGAACCAACAGTTTTTGGAGATAACAGAGGATATTTCATGGAAACATATAGTAAAGCAGATTTTGAGGAAATAGGATTAAATTATGATTTTGTACAAGACAATCAATCAAAATCTAAAAAAGGAGTTTTAAGAGGACTTCATTTTCAAAAAGAAAATACTCAAGCAAAATTAGTTAGATGTATTAAAGGAGAAGTATTCGATGTTGCAGTAGACTTAAGACCTGGAAGTAAAACATATGGAAAATGGGAAGGTGTAATACTTACAGAAGAAAATAAAAAAATGTTTATGATACCAAGGGGATTTGCACATGGATTTTTAGTATTATCAGAAACTGCAGAATTTGCATATAAATGTGATGATATTTATAATCATGAAGCTGAAGGTGGACTTAAATGGAATGACCCAGATGTTGCAATTGACTGGCCAATGGGTGATTTAAAACCAGAAGATTTGTTAACATCTGAAAAAGATGGGAAATGGCCTTCATTGAAGGAATTAAAAGAAACAAATTTGTTTAAAAATTTATAAGCTTTAGACACCATCAAAAGTTATTTTTAAAACCATTGAAAATAAAATTTAGGAGGTGAAGTAATGTTAAACTATAAAAATAAAGTTATTAAAATTTTTGCAACTATATCTATAATTATATTATATATCAATTTATTATCACCTGTGGTTTATGCATATACTTTAAATAATGAGGAAAGCCAATATGCGAATTATGAAAATGAATTTGAAAGTGAACTTGATAATGAAAATACTTTGTATAATGAAAGCGAAGAAGATTTACTTGACAACGAGAATGTACTATATGATGAAAATAATAATACATCACAAAATGAAAGTAATCTGAACAATGAAAATACATTAGATAGCAAAAATGAACTAGAGATAGAAAATGAACTTGTTGAATCTTATAATTTAGAAGAAGATACTGAAGGTAATGAAGGAAATGAAGAATTTTCAATAAATGTAGATGTATCTGGATATAGAATAAATTCATATTTAAGTAATAATATACATTATTTATTTATGCCTCAGGGAGTAGATATTAGTAATCTAATAATAAATTATACAGGAAAAATAACACAAATATCTTCAGGAACAATAGATACAGAAAATAAAACAATTACTAATAATTTTACTAAAAGCAACACAATAACAATAACAGCCAATGATAATGCTTATACAGTAACAGTATTACAAACAGATTTACCAAGTGTATCAATTTCTTTGAATGGTGTTACACTAAACCAAATAAATAGCGGAAGTAAAGATACTAAATATAAAGGGAATTCTTTAATTTTAAAAACAGCATCTACAACAAAATATGACTTTACAGATCCAGATGTAGAAATAAAAGGTAGAGGGAACTTTTCATGGACCCTTCCTAAAAAATGCTATCAATTTAAATTATCTTCAAAAGTCAATGTATTAGGAATGGGAAAATCTAAGACATGGCTATTAATAGCAAATTATGGCGATAATTCATTAATGAGAAATAAATTAACATATGACTTAGCAGATGAAATTGGAATGCCATATACTCAAAATTCACAATGGATAGATTTATGGGTAGATGGTGAATATCAAGGAAATTATTTGCTTGTAGAAAAGGTCCAAGTTAACACAAATAGAGTAGAACTTGAAGATAATTATGGCGTAGTTGTTGAAATGGATAATAATTATTATGCAAACGAAGACTATTACTTTAAGAGCGATATAAGTGGTTCTCATTTTGTTCTTCATGATTCAGTTGCAGAAGATAAAGATCTTGATAGTATATATTATGAGACAGCATTTACAGAATTTAAAAACTACATTAATAAATTAGAAAAATTATTATATAGTGAAAATAAAGATTGGAATGAAATTAGCTCAATGATAGATGTTGAATCTTTTGTAAAATATTACTTTATACAAGAATTTACTGAAAATGCAGATGGTGCAAGGACAAGCGTATTTATGTATAAAGATGGAGCAAATGATGTATTACATATGGGACCTGTTTGGGATTTTGATTTAGCATTAGCAAATTGTGATAAAGATAATTGGGGAGGAAATCCAGAGTATGATTATATAATGAATATAAAAGAATACATGGAATCTTCTGTAGATTGGTATACACAATTATTTACAATTCCCGAATTCAGACAAGAAGTTGCAAAAATATATAATAATGAAATCAAGAGCGTATTATCTACAGCAACACAAAAAATCAGTAATTACGAAAGCCAATTAACAATATCTTCAAATATGAATTTTATAAGATGGGAAACATTAGGAAAAGATAATGCATTTGGTTCATATAGAGGGCATAAAATAAAAGATACATATACTGAAGAAGTTAAATATTTATCTGATTGGGTTAATAAGAGAGTAGAATATATTGACAAAAGATATGGAAGTGAATCATCTATTTGCAACATAAAATACACTTCTCATGTAGAAGATTATGGTTGGGATAATCGTTATTATAAAAATGGAGAGCTATCTGGAACAGAAGGACAAAGTAAAAGATTAGAAGCTATAAGAATAAATTTTGATACTTTTAATAATCAATTATTAGAAAATACCAATATTAAGTATCAGGTACATGTACAAGATTATGGCTGGATGAATTGGAAACAAAATGGAGCAATGGCGGGAACAGAAGGACAAAACAAAAGAATAGAAGCTATTAAAATTCAATTGGAAAATGCTCAAAATTATTCAGTACAATATAGAGTTCATGTACAAGATATAGGATGGACTAATTGGATAAGTGATGGAGAAATAGCAGGAACAATAGGAAGAAGTTTAAGAATTGAAGCAATACAAATTAGGTTAATAGAAATACCTGAAAACACAGTAACATATACTACTCATGTTCAAAATGTTGGATGGCAATCAAATGTTATAAACGGTGAATTATCAGGAACAACAGGACAAAGTTTGAGACTAGAAGGGATAAAAATAAATTTAAAAAACAAATTAGAAAATTCACATATAAAATACAGTACACACATTCAAGACATTGGATGGCAAGATTGGAAATATGATGGAGAATTGTCAGGAACAGAAGGACAAAGCAAAAGATTAGAAGCTATAAAAATTGAACTAGAAGGTGCTGAAGGATATAATATAAAATATAGAGTCCATGTACAAAATATAGGATGGACAGATTGGAAAGCAAATGGTGAGCTAGCGGGAACAACAGGTCAAAGCTTAAGATTGGAAGGAATTCAAATAAAAATAGAAAAAAATTAAAGTAAAAAGGAAGGAAGAAAACAAAAAATGAGTAATAATGTATTAGTAACAGGAGCAGCAGGATTTATAGGAGCAAATTTTGCAGAATATTTTGTAAACAAACATCCTGATTATAATGTAATAGTATTAGATAAATTAACATATGCAGGAAATATGGATAATCTAAAAAAAGTAATGGATAAAATAACATTTGTACAAGGAGATATTTGTGATTTTGATTTTGTATTAGATTTATTCAAAAAACATGATATAAATGGAGTAATACATTTTGCGGCAGAATCACATGTTGACAACAGTATAAAAAATCCATTTATATTTACACATACAAATGTAATAGGAACACATACATTATTAGAAGCGGCTAAACAAGTATGGGGAGAAGGAAGTCCAAATAAATTTGTACATATTTCAACAGATGAAGTATTTGGTTCTCTTAAAGAAGATGGATATTTTACAGAAACATCTCCAATAAAACCAAGCAGCCCATATTCTGCATCTAAAGCAAGTTCAGATTTAGTAGCTTTAGCCTACAAAGAAACTTTTAAAATGAATGTAAATGTAACAAACTGTTCAAATAACTATGGACCATATCAACACAATGAAAAATTAATACCTCATATGATAAAACTAGCTTTGAATGATGAAAAATTACCAGTTTATGGTGAAGGATTAAATATAAGAGATTGGTTATATGTAGAAGACCATTGTGAAGCAATTGATTTAGTATTCCATAAAGGAGTATCAGGAGAAAGATATAATATTGGTGGGCACAATGAAAGAAGAAATATTGAAATTGTTAAATTAATATTACAAAGACTAGGAAAATCTGAAGATTTAATTGAACATGTTGAGGATAGAAAAGGTCATGATTATAGATATGCTATAGACCCAACTAAAATTAAGAATGAACTTGGATGGTATCCAAAAACTAAGTTTGAAGATGGTATTGTTAAAACTATTGATTGGTATTTGGCAAATCCAGAGTGGTTAAAATAAAAATATTATAAGTATAGAGTGTTAAAATCTGTATAAGATATTGACACTCTTTTTTTGAAATGATAGAATTTAAAACAACTAGAAAATTCTAGTATGTAAGTAAATCCAAAAAAATAAGTATTTTTTAAGGAGGAATAAGTATGCAGCAAAAAGATGAATCAAAAAAATTAATAAGTATTAGTAAGCCATGTGAAAATGGATATCGGAAGTATGTATATGGAGATACTATTGATGAAATCGTTGATGCACTTGTAGAATTGGGAGATGCTCAGTTTATTAATTGGTTTGTTAAAAATCAAAGAAATTTATCTGAGCAACAGCTAAAAAAGTTTATAGATGTAATTATTAAATCAAAAGATGTCGAACAAATTTATGAATTTACGATATCTTCAAAATTAAGTTGCATTAAAGAGCTTGAAGATGCAGTTGTTGCAAGTGAAAATGTTAATTACATTTATCGTTTTGCAAGATATGTAAAAGGAGCTGATATTACAAAGTTTCAAGATGCAGTTATTGCAAGCAAAAATCTTTGTTACATTTGTAATTTTGCAGAAAATGTAAAGAATGCTGATATTGCAAAACTTGAAGATACAGTTATAGCAAGTGGATATGCTTGTTACATTTATCGTTTTGCAAGATATGTAAAAGGAGCTGATATTACAAAGCTTGAAGATGCAGTTATAGCAAGTGGATATGCTTGTTATATTTATAGTTTTGCAAAAGAGGTAAAGAATGCTGATATTACGAAAATTGAAGATGCAGTTATAACAAGTGGAAATGTCCAATACATTTATTATTTTGCAAGAGATATAAAAGGAACTGATATTACAAATCTTGAAGATGCACTTATAGCAAGTGAAGATGCTGAATATATTTATCGTTTTGCAAAAGATGTAAAAAATGCTGATATAAATAAATTATGGGAAGCAGTCGTTAATACTAAAGATAAAACATATATTCGTAAATTTAAAGAGAATTTTAAAGTAAAACGAAAACGATTTTTCAGTAAGTTATAGTAACAAAAGTAGCTAGAAATATTTCTAGCTACTTTATTATATTTATTTTCTTATTAATAATTTATTAAATATACAAAAAGTAAATAGATATACAACTACAAATAAACAAATATTAGCTATCAAATTAAATGTTAAATTAACAAAACTAAAATTAAAAATGCATATAACAAAATATGAAACAAAACTACAAAATAAAGGACCCAATAACCAATCAACAAAATTAAGTTTTAATTTAGAATATTTAATCATCTGAAAAAGACTAACACTAAAATTCAACAATTCACTAATAAAAATAGAGACTATATATCCATCAATTCCCCAAAAAGGAAGCAAAAAATAAATAAAACAAGTAGTAACACTCAAATCTAAAATATTACAGCACATAACACCAAATTGCTTATTCAAGCCTTTTAAAATACAATCTATAATATTATCCATATACATAAAAAAGATTAAAGGAGCAAGCATTTTAAAAAAATATCCAGTTTCTAAATTATTATATATAACCAGACCTAATTCATTAGAAAAAAACAAAAAAATGCTACAAATACAAACAGAAAAGGCACATGTGAATTTGAATATCTTATTACTTATATAATTAATAGCTGTATAATTTTTCTGAGCTACATAGGTTGAAAACTCAGGTATTAAAAGCATGCTATAAGAATTTATTAAAACAGTAGGAAATGTTATTACAGGCATTACCATACCATTAATAATTCCATATTTAGAAAGAGCATTATTACAAGAAAGGCCTGACTTTTCAAGTTGTGTAGGAATAATTAATTGTTTTAATGTAGAAAGCCCTGAACGTACATAAGATGTAATAGCTACAGGAAAAGCTATTTTTACTATATTAATTCTTTGTCCAAAAGAACGAACACTGTCTAATTTTTTAAATTTAATATCAATAATATATAAAATAAAAATCAAACTAAAAGAACATACCTCAGAAATTACGTCAGCCAAAATCAAAGAAATACATATATATTCAACACCATTTGAAATATTGATTTTTAATAAAATAACTGTAGCAATAATTTTTATAATAAATTCAAAGACTTGAGTAATTGCATTTTTATAAGCTTTTCTAATTGATGTAAAATAGCTACTAATACAAGATGACATTGCAATAAATGGAAGTCCAATGGCTATATAAAATAATGGTTTTGAAGATACCATGTTATGCAAAAATTTATCAGTTATAAAGTTAGAAGAAACTAAGATTAAAGAACCTGCTAAAATACCTAATAATAAGCTGAAAAATATACATGTTCTAATTGCCTTTATAGCTATTTTATCTTTGTTTACTGCAAATTTTTCAGAAACAATTACTGTAACTGCAATATTTAACCCAGATGTGGAAACTGTTATAAAGAATAAGTATACAGCCATGACCAGGCTAAATACACCAACCGCTTCTGAACCAATTTGATTAGATATGTATATGTTAAAAACAAGAGATGCAAACTTCATTAATAAGCTGGTTACTGTTAAAATAGTGCCATTTATTAAAAATAATTTACTTTTTTTTCTCAAAATAATTCACCTTTTAAAAGGTATTATGGATTGATAAAATTTATGAAAAACTTAATAATAAAAATTGTATTGTATTTAATTTTTGTACAAAACATATGAAAAATTAAAAGTCCTCTGTCAAGAGGACTTTTGCGTTTATAAACGAATTAACCACATTTAAATGTGCAACATTAAATGTAATTATAGTATATGTAAATAAAAAAATATTATTACAAAAAGCAAAGACTAGGCTAACCTAGTCTTTGAAGAACAACTTCCACATCGTAAGATGTGCAACAATTAAATGTAATTATATTATAATTTATTTTTATAAAAGAGTCAATATTTTTGCTAAATTTATTCTTCAAAAGTATAATATTTCTTTAGAGATAATAAAATGTTTGTATAATCATCTTTGGATAAATGAGCTATTTTTTTATTATAAAAGAAAGGTTCTCTTATCCTTTTATAACTAAAGTTTGCCATGGATTCTAATTTTGCAGTGCTACAAGGTAATCCCATTATATCGCAATGAAAATAATACTTATCATTATAACATTTACTACTTAAAGGGATTACTGTCCACATCTTTTTATCAGAAGAAGAACGCCATAAAATTGCTGGGCGTAATTTTCGCAATTCTGATCCAACATTTTGTCCAAAATCTACCCAACAGATAGAACTTGTTTTTAAAGTAGAAATATTTATGGTTCTAGAGTTTAATAATAATTTATCATAACACCATTTCAAATATTTAATATCTTCAATATTTTTATAATCGATTTTTTCATCTAATTTTTGTATTAGTGATTCCTTCAATAATTTTAATATAGTAGAGAATTCTTTATTATTTATTTTTAGGAATTTACCCTTTAAATACACTAATCCGTTTAATATTTTTCTTATTGTATTCTTGCAAATCATTAATATCGACAAATCTATTAATAGAACTTATATAAGTAAGATTAGTTGATGCTGTATTATAAACTGTTAATCCAACATAATGATTTCTAGAAATATTATAAATGATTAAAATATGTTTTTTATTGCCATTTTCAATAACCTCATAAATATTTTGAGAATATATGTTCAAATTAATACCTCCTAATAATAAATATTGTAGCTTATATAGCAATATACTACATTTTTATATAAAAAGCAACACATTTGTTCTCTAAAATATTAAAATCTAAATAAATTGTATATTTAGATTGAAAAAACTATCGAAATATTATATAACTATATAGTAAAAGGAGGAATGAATATGCAAAAATTCAACTATCATTCGCACACATATAGATGTAAACATGCAGAGTTAGACATGAAAGACGAAGAATATATACAAGAATATATAAAAATGAAATTTGAGAAAATAGCTTTTACAGATCACTGTCCAGAAAAGAATGAAATAGATAAAAGAACAAATATGAGAATGAAATATACTGAAAAAAACGAATATTTAAATAGCATAAAAAAATTAAAAGAAAAATATGCAGATAAAATAGAAATAGAAGTCGGTTATGAAGCAGAATATTTACCAGGAGAAGAAGCAAATTTAATGGAATTAAAAAATGAAACAGACAAAATAATATTAGGGCAACATTTCATTTATGATAATAACAATAAATTAAAAATTTTTGGAAAAGAAGATTTTACAGATGAGGAATTAATAAGATATGCAGAATATATTGAAAAAGCAATGGAACTTAATATTCCAAATATAATTGCTCATCCTGACATATATATGCTAAGAAGAAAAGATTTTGGAGAAATAGAAAGTAAAGTTGCCAATATAATTTGTAAAGCTGCTGAAAAATATAATATACCTTTAGAAATAAATCTAAATAATGTATTTTCAAAGACATATTATGAAAATAGAATATTAAACAATGCACCAATTGAAGAACAAAAAGAAAAATTAATAAACATAGCATATCCTTGTAAAGGATTCTGGGAGATTGTTACAAAATATAATATTAAAGTATTATACGGTATAGATGCTCATCGTAGAGGTCAAATATTGTTATGGAATGAGTTGGTAGAATTAGCAAATGAAATATTAGGAAAAGAAACAATAGAAAAATTAAATTTTATAGAAAAATAGCACCAATTAAGAGAGGCCATTAAGAAATTTGACAAAAACTTTTCGTTATGTTAAAATAAGCAAGTAATAAAAGATATCGGTAATATTGGAAACGACACATTATTTTTAAAATAATGACTAACGAACAACACAGATTCATTATAGATTCAGTGTTGTATTTTTTTGCTCATTTAAAAACTATTAAAGAACAAACAAACACAAAAAAGAAAGGAGAAAAAATGGAAAACGAAGAAAATATATTAGGAAATGAAAAAATAGGAAAATTAATTAAAAAATTCTCAATACCATGCATTATATCATTACTAGTAAATTCCCTATACAACATATTAGACCAAATATTTATAGGTTGGGGAGTAGGATATTTAGGAAATGGAGCAACAAACGTAGTATTCCCACTAACAATGATATGTTTAGCGTTCGCATTAATGTTTGGTGATGGAGCATCAGCATATTTAAGTTTAAAATTAGGAGAAAAGAAAAAAGAAGAAGCGGCTAAAGGAGTAGGAAATGGAATAACATTATCTATATGCATATCAATACTTTTATGTGTTATAACATTAGTATTTTTACCACAATTACTAAATTTATTTGGATGTACAGACACATTAAGAGATTATGCATTAAGCTATGGAGGAATAATAGCTATAGGATTACCTTTTATGATGATAGGTACAACATTAAATTCTATAATAAGAGCAGATGGAAATCCAAAATATGCAATGACATCTATGGTAGCAGGAGCAATTTTAAATGTTATATTAGACCCAGTATTTATATTTGTATTTAATATGGGAGTAGAAGGAGCAGCTATAGCTACTGTTATAAGTCAAATAGTAACATTTATCATTAATATTTTATATATCAAAAAATTCAAATCAATTATATTAAATAAAGATAAATTCAAATTAAAAGGAAATGTAGCAAGAAAAGTATCAACACTTGGAATTAGTAGTTTTATTACACAAATGAGCATTGTTGTCGTTATAGCAGTTGAAAACAATTTACTTGGTAAATATGGAGGACAAACAAAATTTGGTTCAGAAATACCAATTACAGTATTAGGAATTGTTATGAAAATAAACCAAATATTAAACAGTATTATAATAGGAATAGCATCAGGAGCGCAACCAATATTAGGATACAACTATGGTGCAGGAAAATATGATAGAGTAAAACAAACATTAAAAATAGTATTAACTTCAAGCGTAATTATTAGTACTATTGCATTTATATTATTCCAAACAATACCAGATAAACTAATTTCAATCTTTGGTAGTGGGGATGAAAATTATATGGAATTTGCTTGTTTAGCATTTAGAACATATTTAATGTTATGTATTTGTAATGGTATTCAAATTCCATCAGGAATATTCTTCCAAGCTATTGGAAAAAGCGTAAAAAGTGCAATATTATCTTTATCAAGACAAATTCTATTTTTAATACCAGCTATGGTTATTTTTAGTAGTTTATTTGGAATAAATGGAGTATTATATGCTGGACCATTTGCAGATGGACTTGCCTTTTCAATAGCATCAATATTACTGATTTTAGAAATTAAAAATCTAGGAAAAGCAAGAATAAAAAGTCAAGCAATAAATGATAATACAAATATACATAGTAAATTAAACAAACATATAATAATTACAGTATCAAGAGAATATGGTTCAGGTGGAAGATATGTAGGAAAATTAATTGCTGATAAGTTAGGAATTAAGTTATATGATAAAGAATTTATTCAAAAATTAGCTGAAGAAACAGGTTTATCTGAAGAATATATTGAAAACAACGAACAAAAAAGAGATGTCTTAGCTAGTTTAAATAATGGTTATTATGTAGGATTAAGTAATAGTGATGAATTATTCTTAAAAGAATCTGAATTAATAAAAGAAGTGGCAAATAAAGAGTCTTGTGTTATTATTGGTAGATGTGCAGATTTTATTTTAAAAGACAGAGAAAATGTTATAAAAGTATTTATTTATAGTGATATGGAAGATAAAATAAAAAGAGCAACAGAGATATATGGTTTTGATAAAGAAAAAGCTAAAAAAGAAATAACAAGAATTGATAAATTAAGAGCTAATCACTATAAACATTACACAGAAAATGAATGGAAAAATCCTTCTAATTATGATATCTGTATAAATAGTGATACATTAGGAGTAGAAAAATCAGCGGACTTAATTTGCAAAATGGTAGAAGAAACTGACCATATAGACTAATGAATTTTTAAAAAGATTGATATATAATAAAATGGTCATAGTGTATATGGCCATTTTATTATATTATAGGAGATGTGTATATGAAAAAAATCAGAGATGTAAAAGAGCTTGAAAATATCAAAGAAATGATTTACAATTCAGCAAAAAAATATGCTGATCACATAGCATTTATAGTAAAACATCAAGATGGAAAAAGTAAAACATATGAAAACATAACATATAAATCATTTTTAGAACAAATTAATTCATTAGGTACAAAATTATATGATATGGGATTTAAAAATAAAAGAATAGCTATTGTCGGACGAAATAGATATGAATGGGCATTAGCTCATTTAACAAATCTTTTGGGTGGAATTATATCAATTCCTTTAGACAAGGATTTACCAATTGATGAATTAGAAAATTCATTAATTAGAAGTAAAGCAGATGCTATTGTATTTGATGAAAAACAGGTAGAGAAAATAGAAGAAATTAAAAGTAGAAACAATACAAATTTAATAGAATATATTTGTATGTCTAAATTAGCAGGATATAAAGATATTAACACTTTAAAAGAAGAAGGAAATAAATTATTAGAAGCGGGAAATAAAGAATATGTTTCTGCAAAAATAAATGATAATGAAATGAATATACTATTATTTACATCAGGTACAACATCAAAATCAAAAGCAGTAATGCTATCACAAAAAAATATTGCTTCAAATGTATGTGCAATGCAAAGGGTTGAAGGAATATATGACACAGATTCTAATTTAGCATTTTTACCATTTCATCATATATTTGGTTCAACAGCTCTAATTGTAATGCTAGCATGTGGAGTACGAACATCTTTTCCGGATGGATTAAGATATGTAGCTCAAAATTTAAAAGAATATGAAGTATCTATTTTTGTAGGTGTTCCGCTTCTTATAGAAGCAATCTATAATAAAGTTGAAAAAGAAATAGAAAAGCAAGGAAAAACTAAACTTATAAATACAGCAACAACAATAAGTAACGGATTATTAAAATTACATATAGATATAAGAAGAAAAATATTCAAACAAGTAATAGACCAATTAGGTGGAAAAATGAGATTTGTCATTTCAGGAGGAGCCCCATTAGATCCACGAGTACAAAGAGGATTTAATGACTTAGGAATTAGAATGGTTCAAGGATATGGTCTTACTGAGACATCTCCAGTTATTTGTGCAGAAAATGATTTTAAAACAAGAACAGGTTCTATAGGGGTTCCTTTGGATAATGTTACTGTTGAAATAGTTAACAAAGATGAAAATGGAATAGGAGAATTAAGGGCAAAAGGACCTAATGTGATGTTAGGATACTATGAAAATGAGGAAGAAACAGCAAGAGTTTTAAAAGATGGATGGTTCTATACAGGTGATTTAGGTTATATGGATAAAGACGGTTTTATATTTATTACAGGAAGACAAAAAGACATGATTGTTCTTAAAAATGGTAAGAAAGTATTCCCTGAAGAATTAGAAACTTTAGTAAATAGAATAGATTTAATAGAAGAGTCTATGGTGTTTGGTATGCCAGATAAAATTGACAAAAATGATATTAAGCTTTCAGTTAAGGTAGTTTATAATAAAGATGAAGTTCAAGAAAAATATGGAGATATTTCAGAAGATGAGATTAGAAATATTATTTGGGATAGAATTAAAAACGAAGTTAATGCTACTGTCCCAAGATATAAGCACATTGTTAATATGATTTTAACTGATAAAGAATTAATTAAAACTACTACTAAAAAAGTTAAAAGAAATGAAGAAATGAAAATAATTTTAAAAAATGCTTGACATAATAAGTAAACAATGCTATAATTATAACAGTTCAGTTAGTTTAAAGCTATTCAAAAACTAAATGTAGATAAGAAGGAGATTTATATTTAGGTAAATCTCGTATCCCATTCACTCCACAATCACAATAAAAATTAAGTTTCAACAACAACACACAAAAGAAAAACTAATTGGACAAGGAAGGCATAAACTAAAAGGATAGAATGAAAAAATGATATATATGGTGGGATACAAGATTTAATTTATAGCTAAACTCTACTTAGTACTTTTAAGTAGAGTTTTTTATTTTTACATAGTTTTTTCTGATAGTTGAAGATTATACTTGACATAATTCATAAATTTTGGTATAATTTGGTTAGTTCAATTAGTATATGCTATAAGATAGATTGAGTATTCCTCACAAGATAAGTACATTTTAAACAAAATTAAACTAATTGAACAAAAGAAAAAACAAAAAACAAGGAATACAGATTTATTTTATAGCAAAAACTCTACTTAGTATTTTTAAGTAGAGTTTTTTATTATATATAATAAAAGCAAGATAGGTTGAATTTGTTTTCTGTCTAAAGCCGCTTCTATCGTTTTTATAATATATTCTGGATCAAATACTATAGAGCGTGGCTTTGTTATAAGATTATCTTGTCTAAAAGGAACAAAATAGTAATTTTTCCTATTAAGTAAGGTTACTATATTTTTAGCATTGCTGGCTTAGGCCATTTTGCGATTAAAGAAGAGGGATAAGATAATATATAAATAACGAATATTCTGTGGCTATAGAGTTTTCTTCAAGTGATAGCTAAAAATAATCAAAATAATTAATGATAAATAAAAGGGAAAATGTAAATCAAATTATATTTTAAATAATTTAAACGAAAAAGATGAAATACTGAAATTCATTTTTTTTGTACTAATTGTAGAAAATTTTTGATGATTATGATAGTATTAGATAAATAGTGATATATATACTCCTTTAGAGTTATGGAGTAGAAACGGTTTTAAGGAGGTTAAGTAATGAAAGTATTATTTGCAACAACAAATCCAGCAAAAATAAAAAGATATGCGGACAAATTAAAAGAAAGAAATATTGAAGTAGTAACAATAAAAGATTTAGGAATTAATCTTAAACCAGAAGAAACAGGGAAAAATGCAATTGAAAATGCGTATATAAAAGCAAAAGCATATTATGATGCTACAAAAATAACAACAATTGGGATGGATAATAATTTGTATATAGAAGAATTACCAGAGGAAAAACAACCAGGAACTCATGTTAGGAGAGTAAACGGAAAAGAATTAAATGATGATGAAATGATTGAGTATTATTGTAATCTAGTTAATGAGTATGGAGGAAAATTAACAGCCAAATGGGTATATGGAATGGTTATATATGATGGAAAAGAACCAAAAGAATATAGTTGGAATAAAAGTCATTTCTATTTTGTAAATAAACCTTGTAAAAAAAGAAATCCGGGTTATCCATTAGATTCAATGTCAATTATGCCAGAATCTAACAAATACTTTGTTGAGTTAACTGAAGAAGATAAGAACAAAAATAAAGAAAACTGTAAAAAAGATGATGTTATTGATTTTATAGTAAATAATATATAAATTAGGAGTAGCAAATTAAGCAATTAAGAAAATTAAATAGTAATTTTTAAAGGGAAAGACTCTACTTGATGTAGAGTTGATTTTTTAAAAGCGTATACAAACAGCTGTTTACAAGAATGAAAAATAGTTGTATAATAAAAAAGAAATGGAGGTAGATTGTAAATGAGAATATATTGTTGTATAGATTTAAAAAGTTTTTATGCATCTGTAGAATGTATAGAAAGAAATCTTAATCCTTTACAAACAAATTTAGTTGTAGCAGATAAATCAAGAACAGATAAAACAATATGCCTTGCAGTAAGTCCTTCATTAAAAGCTTATGGAATACCAGGAAGAGCAAGATTATTCGAAGTAGTACAAAAAGTAAAAGAAATAAATTATGAAAGAAGATATAAAGCACCAAATCATAAATTAGAAGGGAAATCATTTGATAATATTGAATTAAAGAAAAATCTAAATTTAGAACTTGATTATATTGCAGCTCCACCAAGAATGTCACTTTATATGAAATATAGTACAACAATATATAATACATATTTAAAATATGTTGCTCCAGAAGATATTTATACATACTCAATAGATGAGGTATTTTGTGATATAACAGACTATCTAAATACACTTAAAATGACACCAAAACAATTAGTAACAACAATGATACAAGATGTATATAAAACGACAGGTATAACAGCAACAGGTGGAATAGGAACAAATATGTATCTTGCAAAAATTGCAATGGATATTGGTGCCAAACATGTTAAAGCAGATGCAAATGGAGTAAGGATTGCAGAACTAGATGAAATGAGCTATAGAAAACTATTATGGAATCATAGACCTATTACAGATTTCTGGAGAGTAGGAAAAGGATATGCAAAAAAACTTGAAGCCAATAATATGTTCACAATGGGAGATGTAGCAAGATGTTCGATAAAAAATGAAGAACTATTATATAAATTGTTTGGAATTAATGCAGAATTTTTAATTGACCATAGTTGGGGATATGAACCATGTACAATGAAAGATGTAAAATCCTTTAAGCCAACAACAAATAGTTTGAGTTCAGGACAAGTTCTACATTGTCCATATAATTATGAGCAAACAAAACTTATTGTAAAAGAAATGACGGATTTACTTGTACTTGATTTAGTAGAAAAAAATTTAGTAACAAATCAAATTGTATTAACAATAGGATATGATATAGATAACCTAATTATTTCAGATATAAGGAATTCATATAATGGAGAGATTACAACTGATAGATATGGTAGAGAAATTCCTAAACATGCACATGGAACTATAAATTTAAAAGAAAAAACATCTTCCACTAAACTTATAATGGAAGCAGTAGATGGATTGTATGATAGAATTATAAATAAAAATTTATTAGTTAGAAGAATAAATATTGTTGCCAATAATGTAGTTAAAGAATCAGAGATAGCAAAGGATAATAATGAAGAACAAATAAGTTTATTTATTGATTATGAAAAGCAAAAAAAAGAGAAAAAAATTGAACATGAAAAAAGAAAAGAAGAAAATAATTTACAACATGCAATTTTAGATATAAAAAAGAAATATGGAAAAAATGCAATTTTAAAAGGAATGAATCTTGAAAAAGATGGAACAACAATAGAGAGAAATACACAAATAGGTGGTCATAAAGAATAGGAGATAGGTATGGAAAAATATGATGATATTATTAATTTACCACATCATGTATCAAAAAAACATCCAAGGCTAAGTATGGAGCAAAGAGCTGCACAATTTGCACCATTTGCCGCACTTACAGGTTTTGGAGATGCAATAAATGAAATATCGAGAATTACTGAAAATAGAATTGAACTAGATGATGAGGAAAAATTAAAAATAGATAATATATTACAAAAGCTAATAAATAAAATTTCTAATAAACCAAAAGTTACTATTACATATTTTATTCCAGATTTAAGAAAAACTGGAGGAGAATATAAAACTAAAATAGGAAATCTTAAGAAAATAGATGAATGCAAACAATTACTTGTACTTGAAGATAAAACTGAAATTCCTATCAAGGAAATAATTGAAATTTTAGACTAAAAAATCAGAGAGATAGAAATATAATATGAAAGAGAGTTTGATTATGAAATTAAATAACGAAAGTAAAACACTGTTTATACCATTATATCGGAAAAGCTATAATGAGCAAAAATAATTTATTTATAAATGATCCAAAAGCAGAAGAGATAATAAGTAAAGTGGATTTTGATTTTAGCAGATTAAAACAACCTAAATACTTATCAATGTATATGGCATTAAGAGCAAATATAATAGATGAAATATGTAATAGATATATAACTCAAAATCCTAATACAACAGTTATTCATTTGGGGTGTGGACTAGATTCAAGATGTTTAAGAATAAATAAAAATAATATTAGTTGGTATGATATAGATTTTGAAAGTGTAATAGAATTAAGAAAACAATTCTATATGGAAAATGAAAAGTATAAAATGATAGGAAAATCTATAACTGATTTAAGTTGGCTTGATGAAATAAATTCAGATAATCAAAATATTTTAATTGTTGCAGAGGGATTAACAATGTATTTGTCAGAACAAGAATTACAGCAAATATTAAAAGGAATAAATGATAGATTTGGTAATACAACTATTGTTTTTGATGCTTATTCAAGACAAGCAGTAAAAGGTTCTAAAATAAAAAATCCTGTAAATCAAATGAATGCGAGTATAAAATGGGGAATGAATAATCCAGAAGATTTTAATAAATTGAACCATAATTTTGAATTTGTAAAAGAATACCTTATTAGGCACAAAGAAAACAACTTAAAAGGTATGACAAAGTTTATATTTGATAATTTATATTGTGGAAAAATATCAGAATCATTATATAAAATATATGAGTTTAGATTAAAAAAATAAAGAAGAAACAGAAAGATAAATTGCAAGAAATATGATGAAAATTTTATAAATATTATAGACAGAATTAAAATAATATTGTAGAATAATAAACATAGGAAATTGATGATTAGTGGAACGGTTTTGCCACCCAATATTATACGATTCATCGTAGGAAAGGCGGGTGGTGTTTATGATTAAAGTGATACTATTTTTGTAATATCATTGATGTTATCTTTAACATTAAACGTTGCCTTGATGTCAGTTCTGTATAAGAACTGAGTAGATAAGCAACTACATAAATAAAAAATAAACCATTCTACTTTTGACAGGGTAAATGGTTTATTAAAACATTCTCTGGCAAAACCGTATCTAACGGAATTGTCATTTCCTATTTTTATTATACGCTAATTTTAGTAATAAAGTCAAGAAAAATATAAAATTTTATTTTGTATAAACATAAATACAAATTACAATTTATTAGAAAAATATCATTGCTCAACCATTAGTTGATATTAAAATTTTCCCCACTCAACCAATGGTATGTAGACTTTTGTATAAAAAATTATTACACTTAAATCGAAGGAGGTAATTATATCATGGATCAGATTAAAATTGGAAAATTTATTGCTGAATGCAGAAAAAAGAATAAATTAACTCAAATGCAATTAGCAGAAAAATTAAATATTACTGATAGAGCAATATCAAAATGGGAAAATGGAAAAGCAATGCCTGATTCATCAATAATGCTCGATTTATGCAATGAGCTTAAAATTAGTGTAAATGAATTATTAAGTGGGGAGATGATTGATATGAAAGATTATGATAAAAAAACAGAACAACTTTTATTAGAACTTGCTAAACAAGACGAAATAAAAAATAAAAAGCTAATGTTTTCTATGTGGACTATACTAATTACTAGCATTGTATTTTATATTGGAATATTGATTATAGCTACTAAATTTATTCCAGAAGGAATTATGCTTGGTACTATAATAGTAGTTTCCACAATAATATTTTTAATTGCAGGCTTTATTTCATTAAAATTTGAGGTAGATGCAGGATATTATGAATGTAAAAATTGTCATAATAAATTTATTCCAAAATACAAAGAAGTTTTTTGGGCTGCACATATGGGAACAATTAGACATTTGAAATGTCCAAAATGTAATAAAAGAACATGGGCAAAAAAAGTAATGACAAAATAACAAATTGCAGGTATAGATTAGTTTGAATATACTAATCTATATTTTTAATAATTTATAATTATATGGACAAATATTAACAAAAAATATCGGGTATAACAATCTTTTTTAAGTTAAAATTTATTTGTAAGCTGAAAGGAGAAAAAGTTATGAATTGGAGTGAATCTATTAGTAGAGCTATTGAGTATATAGAAAAAAATTTAACAAACGATATAACTATTGAGGACATTTCAAATTATTCATATATATCATCATTTTATTTTCAAAAAGGATTTTCTATGTTATGTGGTTACTCAATAAGTGAATATATTAGAAACAGAAGATTATCTTTAGCAGGTTATGAATTGCTACATACTGATAACAAAATAATTGATATTGCATTAAAATATGGCTATGATTCACCAGATAGTTTTACAAAAGCATTCACTAGATTTCATGGTTCTACTCCAACGGCAGTCCGTAATGGCGCAACAATAAAAGAATTTGCTCCATTAAAAATAAATTTAATATTGAAAGGTGGTTATACTATGGAGTATAGAATTGAGGAAAAAGAATCATTTAAAGTTATCGGGTTAAAAGATAGTTTCAAATACGAAACAGCATATCAAGAAGTACCAAAGATATGGAAGAAATTTTTTATGAAAAGTGCATTTAGTAAAATAAATGCAAAATATGGTATTAATATTGATACTAATATGGGTCGTGATTCATTTGATTATGTTATTGGGGATGATTATAACAATGAATTAAAAATACCAAAAGATTTTGAAATTGTAGAAATTCCTAAATTTACTTGGGTAATTTTCACTTGTATTGGTCCAGTAAATAAAAGCATCAAAGAAACAAATGAAAAGATATTCAAAGAATGGTTACCTAATTCAAATGATTATGAAATAGCAGCAGGATATAATATTGAAATGTATTCAAATCCAAAAGATTATAAAAAAGGTACTGAGGATGAAAAATATTATTGTGAAGTATGGATTCCGATTAAGAAAAAATAATAATTTTATAAAAATATGAGTAAGAGGTACTTGCTCATATTTTTTGACTGTTTATCTAAAAATAAGCCCACTTATCTTAATTATATGGACATATAAAATATAAAAATATATAATTAAATTGTATAAAACAAAGGAAAGGGGGAATTAAAATGAATTATATTCCCAATTATAAGGTGTCAGATTTTTTAGTACCATATTTTAAAGGCAGATGATTGGTTGAATTTATCTGTTTTTTATTATATATAAACTAAAATAGTAATTTGTTAAGCAGATAGTTTATTGAATTATCTACTTTTTGTAGATATAGAATTATTTGGAAATTTTATAAAGTTATTGTAAATAAAAAGAAAGTATGATATAAACATAATAAGATAGTTATAAAAAAATTCAAAAGATAAAGGAGGAATAAAAATTGAAAATTAAAAAATCAATATTTCTATCAATATTTATAATAATAGCATTAGTATTTATTCCTAATACTGTGGATGCAATTGATAAATATCCAGTGATTGATGGAATTGAGTATTCTTTAAATGAAAGTACTCATACAGCAAAAGTCGAGGATTATTATGGGAGTGATTCGGAATTAGAAATACCAAGTGAGATCGAGAGTGAGGGGATTAAATATACTGTTACATCTATAAAAGTAGATGCATTTGAAAATTTATCTATGACAAAAATAAAAATACCAGAAACTATAACAACAATAGGAAATGGAGCTTTTAATAATTGTATAAATTTAACAAGCATAGAAGTAGATAATTTAAATGAAAATTATTGTAGTGTGGGTGGAATTTTATTTAATAAAGATAAGACTACAATAATTAGGTATCCTGAAGCTAAAGAAGGAACAACATATATTATACCAAATTCAGTAAAAACAATAGATAAGTATGCTTTTTACCGAGCTAAAAACTTAACAGATATAACAATACCTAATAATGTAGAAACAATAGGAGTAAGTGCCTTTAATACTTGTAGCTCTTTAACGAGTATAGCAATACCAGATGGTGTTCAAGCGATTGAGTCAGGTACATTTTATCAATGTACTTCATTGGAAAGTGTAATATTACCTAAAAATTTAAAAGAAATAGGTACTCAGGCATTTTTTAATTGTATATCATTAAAAAGTATAACAATACCTGAAGCTTTAGAATCTACTGGAATGTCTGCATTTTCATATTGCACATCTTTAACAATTTCAGGCTATCCAAATTCTTTAGAAAAAACTTTTGCTACAAATAATAATATTAATTTTGAGCCTAAGTATACAGTAACTAATAGATTAAATAATATTACAGCCAGTAATGAAAATATTGGTATTAATTATACAACAACATTAAAAGCGAATTCAGGATATAAATTACCAGGAAATATAAAAATTATAATTAATAACACAGAATTAGAAGAAGAAAAACATTATACTTATGACAGAACTAATGGTAATATTGTGATATTTGATACTGCAATAATAGGAGATATTGAAATCGAGGCTATTGGAGAAAAATTAATCAAAGTTAGCTTTGATGCAAATGGTGGTTTATTTGGAGATAAAACTACTTACACAATAGATGGGTGGGTTGCTAGTCTATACGATACTTTAACTACTCCAACGAGAGAAGGATATATATTTAAAGGATATTATACTGAAAAAACTGGTGGAACAAAATTTGAGATGATTTTAAATGAATCAGGAATTGATAGTGATATGACTTTTTATGCTCAATGGGAAGAAGATTTAAGTGAAGTTGAACCAGGAATACCAGAAGGAGAGGAACAACCAGATAATAATGATAACAATACTGGAAATAATCCACAAACGAGTGATAATATATTATTTTTTGTGGGAATGTTGTTCATAGCAGTAATTGGTATAACAGTAACAACCAAATTCATAAACTATTATAAAACCAAATGATTTGTGATTTGAAAATAGACTAGCATTTATTAAGCTAGTCTATTTTAATAAAAGGAGAATATATGGGAAAACATACCAAAAGGAAAAATAAGAAAATGATAACTTTGGCTATATTAAGACTAATGTTTTTTATTATTCTAATTATTTCTATCATTTATGTTGTAAAATGGTATATTGACAGCAAACGAAATGAAATGTTAGAAGAAAAGGTTTCAGAGGCAATAATTGTAGAAGATATAGAAAACAATATTACAAACGAATATAAAATAGATTTTGAAAAATTGAAAGAAACAAATAACCAGGTTGTAGCCTGGTTAAAAGTAAAAGGTACAAGTATAGAATATCCAATAGTTCAAGGAAAAGACAATAGTTATTATTTGAAAAAAAATTTTGAAAAACAATATAATATAGGTGGGTGGATCTTTGTTGATTATAAAAACAAATTAGATGAAACAGATAAAAATATCGTTGTATACGGACATAATATGAAAGATAATTCTATGTTTGGGAGCTTAAAAAACATATTAAAAGAAGAATGGTATAATAACGAAGAAAATTATATAATAGATTTTATTACAGAAGAATATACACACAAATATCAGGTTTTTTCTGTGTATAGGATAAAAAATGAAGATTATTATATAGATACAGAGTTTAAAAATAACGAGTTTGTCAAATTTATTAAGACATTAAAAAATAGGAGTATTAAAGATTTTAATGTTGAAGTGTCAAAAGAGGACAGAATATTGACTTTATCTACTTGTGATGATAATAATAAATATAGAGTAGTATTACATGCAAAAAGAATAAGTGAATAACTTGAACGATAAATTACAATTCGTATGAGTTATCATTAAAAAGCTATATAAAGATTTTTAGCAAAAGGTAATTAGGATGTGATTACATCTTAATTACCTTTTTACACGATTTTTAAGTAAAATAAATTTTTTAAAATAATATTATTGTTTTATTATGATATGTTCAAAATCAAGGTTTTTAGAAGTTAATTTCTCTTTTATAAATGTTGGTCTAAAGTCAAAATTTTTCAATGAAGATATATCTAACCATTCAAAATTGTGATTTTTTATTTCTCCTTTATCATTTTCAGTTTTTGAATAATTTTGTAAAGGAATTTTGTCAAAATTTTCTGGTTTTACAATATAATAGAAACTAATTTCATGAGTTTGAAGATTATTTTTATCTAAATAAAAATTTTCAACAACGGCTAATTCTTTATCAATTGTAACTGGTGTTTCAGTTTCTTCAAGCATTTCTCTTATCATTGCAGTTTTACTATCTTCAAATAGTTCAACATGTCCACCAGGTAAACAATAAGAAATATTATTTTTCATTTTGATTGTTAAAATTTTTCCATTTTGAATAATAATTCCATTAACTCTATATTTAAATTTTTGTGTATCTGTTTTTAATTCTATATCTCCCATATAAAAACACTCCTTAAAATAAATTTAATTTATTTTATTAAATTTTTGTAAAAAAAGTCAATAGTTATACTAGTAGTTTAATAAAAATGGTAAAAAGTAGTAAAATTCACTTTAAATTTGCATATGGAATAAGTGCTTTTGAAAAAACGCATCGAACTTATGCAGAATATTTATTAAGTGAAGGAATTACTTTACAAGAGGTCTAAAAACTAATCAAATTAATTCGGACTGGACATAGTACAATTGGTGTTGATTTACCTGAGCATATTCCACTTATTGAAGAGAAATTGAAAGATAAAATTTAATTATTTTAAAAAGAGGGCTATTCTGATTTGAATAGTCCTTAATTTATGTGTGCCCAGCATGGACAACAACTTTTTTATATAATAATTTTCATATAAAAATATAAAATTAGAGTAATATAGGTTGAATTTGTTCTCCATCTAAAGCCACTTCTATTGTTTTTAGAATATATTCTGGATCAAATACTATAGAGCGTGGCTTTGTTATAGGATTATCTTGTCTAAAAGGAACAAAATAGTAATTTTTTCTATTAAGTAAGGTTCCTATATTTTTAGCATTTCCGGCTTAGGCCATTGTTGGTTGAGGGTGCTATAACAACAGGTAAATTATTTCTTAAGTGTGATTTTACCGCCATAGTTGCAGGAGTATCTATTATGTCATAGGTAAGTTTAGATATTGTGTTTCCTGAACATGGCGCTACTACTATTATGTCTGTTAATCTTTTTGGACCGATTGGTTCTGCGTCTTGTATTGTGTGTATTATTTTTTTTCCTGCTATTTCTTGAATTTCGTTTATGAAGTCTTTAGCTTTTCCGAATTTGGTATCCATGGTGTAGCTGTTGAATGACATTATTGGGATTATTTCTGCACCTTTGTTTTTAAGTTCTTTTATTTTTGGGATGGTTTTGCTGAATGTGCAGAATGAGCCTGTTAGGATGAATCCTATTTTTTTGTTTTTTATGTCCAAGTTTTACATCATCTCCTTTCTTTCGACATCTATATATTGTATGTGGAAACTAAAAAATTTGATTTGATTTTTTTTAAATTGGTCGTTACAAATATTGATATAAAATTGTAGCCTTTTTTTTGTTAGTGTGATAGAATGATGAAGGATTTTTGGAAAGGAGAGATGAGTTTTTTATGGAGAATGTGAAGAGACAAAAATATGAGTGGAACTTAGAAGATATTTTTAAGAGTGTTGGAGAGTTTGAGGATGCGAAGAATGAAATAAAGGATGTTTTGTTAAAGATACAGGAATATAAGGGAGTGTTGTGTGAGTCAGCGGAAAATCTGTATAATTGTTATTTTTTATATGAACAGGCTTTGGAGAAGTTTGAAAGAGTTTATGCTTATGGTATGTTAAAATATCATTTGGATATGGCAAATCAGGATGGGATAAAATTGTTTAAGGATGTGGAGGCATTGGGAACGGAATTTGGTGTTGCTACTGCTTTTATTACTCCAGAGATAACTTATGCTGATGAGGATAAGATAAGAGCGTATATAAGTGAAGATATTTTTAAAAAGTATAGAAGAGATATTAATGATATATTAGAGAAGAAAAAACATATATTGAGTAAGGAGGAAGAGAATTTACTTGCAAATTATTCTGAAGTTTTTGCTTCTCCAGAGAATACTTTCGATGTTTTAACAAATGCCGAATTTAAATTTGGAACTTTGGTTAATGAAAATGGAGAAGAGGTTGAACTTACAGATAGTACATATACATTATATTTGAAAAGTCAGAATAGGGATGTGAGAAAACAGGCATTTAATTTGATGTATAATAAATATAGTGAGTTTATAAATACAATTTCTGAATTATATGTGTCTAATGTAAAAGTTAAGACTACAACTGCTAAGTTAAGAAAGTATGATTCTAGTTTGGAAAGTGCTGTTATAAATGATGATGCAAGTTTAGATGTTTATAATTCTTTAATAGATTCAATAAATAAGAATATTGATGTAAATTATAAATTTTTAGAGTTAAAAAAGAAAATGTTAAAGTTGCCAGAGATGCATATGTATGATTTGTATGTGAATCCTTGCGAAGAAGGTAAAGATGAGATAACATTTGAAGAAGCTAAGCAAGAGGTGTTAAATGCTTTAGGGGTACTAGGAAAAGAATATACAGATAAGTTGAAAGAAGCTTTTGATAATAATTGGATAGATGTATATGCAAAACCTAATAAAAGAGGTGGAGCATATAGTATGGGAGTATATGGGGTACATCCTTTTGTGCTCACTAATTTTGTTAATAGTAAGAGAGATGTAAGTACTATTGCTCATGAATTAGGTCATAGTATGCATTCGTATTATTCTAATAGGGAGCAGGGGGTAATAGATGCAAATTATACTATTATGGTTGCAGAAGTTGCTTCAACTGTTAATGAGATATTATTAAGTGATTATCAGATAAGACATGAAAAAGATAATAGTAAAAAGGCTGAATTATTGTATGAGTTATTAGAAATGATTAGAGCTACTTTTTTCAGGCAAGCTATGTTTGCTGAATTTGAAAAAATAGTACATGAGAAGATTGAGAGTAATATAGTACTTGCTTCAGATGACTTGAATGATATTTATTATAGTTTGAATAAAAAGTATTTTGGAACAGGTGTTGAAATTGATGAGCCAATAAAATATGAATGGGCTAGAATTCCTCATTTTTATAGTGACTTTTATGTATATAAGTATGCAACTGGTATTTCTGCAGCAATAGTAATTGCTACGAAAATTTTGAATAAAGAGGAAGGTTTTGTAGAAAAATATATTGAGATGTTAAAACAAGGGTGTAGTAAAAAATCTATTGATTTGCTAAAAATGGTTGATATAGATTTAGAGGATATAGAGACATATAATAAAACTATTAAATTTTATAATGATAAGATAGAGGAACTAAAAGAATTAATTTAAGGGAATGTTATGTTGTAAATATAAGGAGGAAGTTATATGGCAGAGGAAATATCAGAAAATGTAATAAAAAAAGATTCATTAGAAGCGGAAAAAGAAGTAAAAAATAAAAAGAAAACATTAACAATTATGGGGCTTTCTATATGGAGAATATTAGCATATTTTATTATATATAGTGTAGTAGGATATATAGTAGAAACATTGTTCGGTATAGCTACAAAGGGTGTTTGGGAAAGTAGACAGAGCTTTTTATATGGACCTTTTTGTGGTATATATGGAGTAGGTGCTACAATAATGGTTATGTTTTTGCATAGGTATTCTAAAAAATATAACAGCCTATTCTTAGGTGGTTTTATAGTAGGTTCAGTTGTAGAATATTTAGTTAGTTTGATTGGTGAAATTATTTTGCATGTTAAGTGGTGGGATTATTCTAATATGCCTCTTAATATAAATGGAAGGATTTGTGTTTATTTTTCATTTTTTTGGGGCTTTCTAGCGATATATTTACTTGCATCTTTAAATCCTAAAATAGATAAATTAATTGATTGGATTAAAAGCAAGTTTAGCTTAAAAAGGTTAAAAATACTTACGTTGGTAACTACTATAATTTTATTTATTGATTGTGTGTTAACTGGTGTGGCTATGGAGTTATTTTTAATAAGGATGATAGCTCAAAATGATATAAATGTGCCAAACAAAGAAGTGGTTATTGAAGAATATGATAAAATATATAGTAATGAAGCGGTTTCTAATTTTATTTATAAGTATTGGGGAAATAGAAAAATGATACGAACATTTCCAAATATAAAGGTTCAGGATGTAGATGGTAATATAGTCTATATAGATAGTTTTTTAAAAGATATACAGCCATATTATTTAAAAATACATGAACCTAGAAAGATTGATATTACTAAGATGCAGCATAATTTGAACGGATAAATTTAAATACTAAGTTTAACGAACATTTTTTTGAAAATATTTTAAAAAGTATTGACAAAGAATAAATGTTCGTTTATAATTATCTCACAAGGCGAACGAATATTCTGTAATTGTAAAAATGGAGGTAATTGTAATGAAAATAGTAAATAAAACAAAATTTATAAGAACAATGAGTATAATATTAATAACATTATTTATATGTATTATTTTTTCTAGTAATACATATTCTAATGTTGAAATAGGAAATAAGGAAATTTTTATTTCTTCAGGAGATACTTTATGGAAAATATCACAAAATGAATTAAATAATAATAAATATTTTGAAAACAAAGATATTAGAGAAGTTGTAAATATTATAAAAAAAACAAACAATTTAAAAAATACTAATGTAGTAGAGGGACAAAAAATAATCATTCCAATTTATAAATGAAATAATTTTAAATAATTATTATATTTTAATTGAAATTTATATTTAATTATAGTAAAATAGCTTTAAACAATAAACTAAAAAGTTTTTTTAGAAGGAGTGTGATACTCATGAAAGAGGGGAATAAAATTATTAACTTAAATGACTATAAACAACAAAAAAATAATCGGAAGTATGCTAATAAGTATAATCAATCGATTATGATTACAGTTGAAATTTTTGAAAACAATGGCAAATATTCATTTGATTTTATTTATCCTAAAGAATTTTCAAAATATCAAATTTTAAAAATCTTGAATAAGATTTATTTAAAAGTTTCTAAAACAACTCCTGAACCCAAATTTGAATTCAGAGATGCTCTAAATATGGGCAGTTTTACTATCATTTATTTAGAGGACAAAAAAAATCCTGATGAATTTAAATTTTTATGCACAAATCCTAAAGTTACTGATTGGAAATTATATATAATATTATCCATCATTAACAGAAGATAAATGCATAATAAAAAAGCTCTATTAATTAATAGGGCTTTTTTATATATCGGCTAAAGGATTATTTTCAATAGCTTCACGAGCTTGAACATTTGCAACATGGGTATAAATTTCAGTAGTTGAAATACTTTCATGTCCTAAAACTTCTTGAAGAGCTCTAATATCTACATTTCCATATTGATACATTAAAGTTGCCGCCGTATGTCTTAATTTGTGGACAGAATATTTACTACTATCTAAACCCGCAGCAGAAAGTTCTTTATCTACAATATACTGAACTGTTCTTTTGGAAATACGCTCTTTTCTTTCACTTAAAAATAAAGCATTTTTAGAATTTAATCTATCTGTTTTAATACCCTCTTTTGGTCGTACTTCTAAATAATCTTTAATAGCTTTCATACATGCTTTATTTAAATAGATAGTTCTTTCTTTATTTCCTTTACCTATAACAGTCATTTTGCAATCGCTAAAATTAATATCTTTAAGATTGATTCCAACTAATTCAGATAGACGCATACCGCAATTTAAAAATAAAGTAATTATAGCATAATCTCTTTGGCTATTTCTATTATCTTTATTTGCAGCAGCATTTAGAAGTTTTTTACTGTCATCTAAACTAAGATATTTAGGAAGTCTTCTATCAAGTTTAGGAGTTTCTAAATTTTGAGCTGGATTAAATTCTATTAGATTAGCTTTTTGGCTTAAATAATTAAAAAATACTCTAATGCTAGAAGCTTTTCTAGCACGTGTAGCTGCTTTGCTATGATATGTATTTGTTAAATAGCTTAAAAAAGCATGAATGTCATCTAATTTGATTTTTTTAATTGTATCTAAAGAAATGTCTTTAATTGTTATTTCTGAAAAATCTTCTTCTTTTGTTATATTAAATCTTATTTTTATAAATTTTAAGAACATGGCTAGGTCATAGTTATATTCTTTTACTGTATTTGGTGATTTATTTAGTATTGTAATTGTGTAGTCTAAAAATGAATTTAAATAATCTGGGTTATTTTCATGATTTATCATATGTTTCACACTCCATTATTTTTTGTATATTATATAATAAATTTGAATAAAAGGAAATTAAAAATGAAAATTTTTTGTTGTTATTAAAATTTGCAATTACGAAATAAGAGGGGAGATTTCTCCTCTTATTTCATGTATTAGCAGTTAATATTCTATACAAGCTTGTTTTAGATATTTTGGTAGTAATTATAATATAATTTATTAAATAATTAAAGTTTCATTTTATTTGCAGTATTTTCTACCATATGATATAATTCAATAAATTTTAAAAAAAGAAGGAATAAAAATTGATAAATAAAAAAAATGCTAAGCATGCGAAAAAGAAAATAAGAGAGACAATTGATAAAAGTGAGTTTAAAAAAGTAGGAAACAAAAGAGTAAAAAACAAAAAAGAAAAAACACCAGAACAAATTCAGAAATCAAAAAAGCGAAAAATTATTATATTAGTATTGGTTATATTATTGATATTGATTTTTGGTATTTATACAGCGATTTCGGTAAATAATTTTAAAAGTTTAATAAATGACATGGCTACAAATCAAAAATCGGTTATAAAAGATTCTGATGGAAATATTATAGCAGAAATTGGCGGTGAAAAATCCCAAAAGCAAATATCATCTGCAGAAATTCCAGATAACCTAAAAAATGCTTATGTAGCTATAGAAGACCAGAGATTTTATAAACATAATGGTGTAGATATAAAAAGGACAGCTTCAGCTATAGCATCATACGTTTTTCATGGAGGTTCTTCATCTTATGGAGGTAGTTCTATAACACAACAATTAGTAAAAAATCTAACTGGTGATTCGTCTAGCAAAATTTCGAGAAAAGTAAAAGAATGGAAAAACGCACTTATAGTTGAATCTTTTATGAGTAAAGATGAAATATTAGAATTATATTTAAATATTATTTATGTAGGACCAAATGTATATGGTGTTGAATCTGGTTCAGAATATTATTTTAGCAAATCAGCTAAAGACTTAAGTTTGGAAGAATCTGCTTTTTTAGCTGGAATTAATAATTCACCAAATTCTTATAATCCATTTACAGACAATAATAATATTGAAAAAATTAATAAAAGAACAAAAACGGTTCTTAATAAAATGTTAGAACAAAAATATATAACTGAAGATGAATGTAATAATGCTATTTCAAAAGTAGATCAAGGTCTTAATTTTAAAAAAGGAAATATTGATTCAGTAAATAATGTTTATTCTTATCATACAGATGCATTACTTACTCAAGTTATTGAGGATATATCAAATAAAAAACACATATCCACAACATTTGCAACTAATTATATAAATATGTCAGGACTTACAATTTATAGTACTCAAAATGGTAAAATTCAAAATGAAATTGAAACAGAATTTGAAAAAAGCAAATATCAGCTAGAGTCAAAAACAGGTGGAGAACATTCACAAGCTGCTATGGTAATAATGGATCATAAAACAGGGCAAGTTATAGGATGTGTTGGTGGATTAGGTGAAAAGACAACATCTCGTGGATTTAACCGTGCAACACAATCTGTTAGACAAACAGGTTCTGCAATAAAACCATTAGCAGTATTAGTGCCAGGAATATCTAAAAAAACTTTTACAGGTGCGACAATATTTTCTGATGAAAAAACAGAATTTGCAGATGGATATAGTCCAGAAGATTATAGTGATTATTTAGGAGATATTACTGTACGTAGGGCTTTAGAATCTTCTCAAAATATCCCATTTGTAAAAATGATGCAGGAAATAACACCAAAAACTTCTATAAAATATTTAGAAAAAATGGGAATATCAACTCTTACAGAAAAAGATAATAATTTAGCATTATCCTTAGGTGGATTAGACCAAGGCAGTAGCCCTCTTGAAATGGCTGGAGCTTATGCTACAATAGCAAATGATGGTACTTATATAGAACCTACATTTTATACAAAAATTGTAAATTTTAATAATAAAACAATAATTGAAGTAAAACAGAAGAAAAAAAGAGTATTTTCGAAAGAAGTTGCATATATAATAAAGGAATTGTTAACAGAACCTGTTACAGGAACTAATGGAACTGCTACATATTGTTCTATTTCAGGAATGGATGTGGCTGCTAAAACAGGTACAACAGATGAAAATTATGATAGATGGTTATGTGGATTTACTCCATATTATACAGGTGTTACTTGGTATGGTTTTGACCAAAATGAAACTATTTCTTATAATGGAAAGAAAAATCCTGCTGGTATATTGTGGGCTAATATAATGTCTAGAATACATACAAATTTATTAGACGCTGAATTCCAAAAGCCTGCAACTGTGTCAAAAGTAACTATTTGTTCTGAAACTGGCAAAAAAGCTAATTCAGGATGTGCTAATACTTATGAAGAGTATTTCCTATTTGGAACAACACCAGATACATGTAAAACACATATTGAAAGTACAAAAAAGGAAAATAATACTAATAAAACTAAACAAAATACAACAGTAAATTCTTTTGATATGACTACAAAGGAAGATTTAGATGACAATTTGGATGATAAAAATAAGAATAATAAAAATAATACTGTGAAAGATACTAATATAAATAATAATAATAATAATAA
>JAFQQR010000035.1 GCA_017410505.1 Clostridia bacterium
ATGATTAGAAAAGCTCGTAGTGAGACTGCTCTATCGGACAACGAAATTGCCAAAATATTAAGACCACATGAACAAGCAGTATTCGACTATATTGGTACAGATTTGATTTATGACTTCTTTGCTTTTGTACTAGCCGATGCTTTCAACAAAGATTGTATCTGGGAAGATAGCACTCTTGAGTTTGAGTATATTGATGCTCTTGACTATCTTCGTGTTTCTAAAGCTCCAGGTTACAAAAAACTTGACTTAAAAAGAATTAAAAAAATTCTTAAAGAAAAATATTCTCTAAGAATCACAAGTGAAAATCCAATTAGAATAGAAAAGATTCAGTGACAGCTGAACCCTTCCTATTCTTCAAAAAATTTGTCTATCCTTACATCTAGAACTTTTGATATTTTATATAAAGTTATTAAGGAAATGTTTTTAATGCCTGTTTCTGATTCCATTCTTCTTAAGTAATCAGGGCAGACATCAACGGCTTCTGCTAAATCCATAAGTCTGACATTTTTCTCTTTTCGATATTTCTTTATATTCTTACAAATGGTTTCTCTGATGTTAGGATCGAAGTCATATTGTCTTAGCATAAATACCACTCCACATATTATTATTGCAAATTATTGCTAAAAAATAAGTGAAGTTTCCGTTAGTTTTTGGCTAACTTATGGTATAATATAACCGGAGGTTGACTTTATGGCAAAAAAAGGAAGTAGTAAAAAGTTAAGTTCTGACGAAGCATTTGTTGAAATTTTTAAGGCTTCTTTAGATTACATCAATAAAACAGATGAACTCGATTTAAAAATTTTAAATCATAAAATTGAGTTTTTACAACAACAAATTGCTTTTAAAGAAGACGAAGAACCAATGAAAATATTTAAAAAAGCTCATAAAAAATGGGAAGAAGAATTGGACGATTTAGAAACACAATTGATGAATGCCTATAAGGATTATGGTGACGAAGTTATGTTTCAACATGATTTCTATCAAAAATTAAAAGGCAATTAAAAAAGACCTAGCACTTGGCTAGGTTTTTATTATGGTATCAATAGTTTTTGTCCTGCATGAATTAGATCTGGATTTGAGATGTTATTAGCTTTTGCTATTTCTGGATATCTACTACCATTTCCGTAGAACTTCTGTGCAATTGCCCATAGTGTATCTCCCCTTACTACTGTATAGTAGTTCCCTGGTGTAGTATTAATTGGTGTTAAGTCTGATTCTTTAACCCAACCTAATCCGTTATTAATATTGTATGGATGGCTTCCATTTTTATTTACTAAATATATTTTAGCTCTTAAATTACTTCTGCTTTGTCCTGCACCATTTCCATAACTATCTCTATATAAAGTTCCGGTGAATATAACTTCATCTCCAGCTTTATACTTTAAATTACCTGTTGGTGCTGGTGTTGGTGTTGTACCACCATATTGTGGCAAATCTTTTGTACCTAGCAAGTAAGGTTTTGGATCTACCCAGCTTCCATTTACTTTTACACCATAGTGAAGATGTTCCCCTGTTGAGAATCCTGTAGTTCCTTTGGTTCCTATTACAGATCCAGCTTCTACTATATCTCCAACTTTAACTTTAACACTTCCATATTTCATATGACAATATGTAGTATAAACATTATTGCCGTGATATAAAGTTACATAGTTTCCTGAAGCTTGGCTTTCTGTATAACCTTTAACGGTATTCCTACATGCTGTGACTTTTCCTCTGGCTGTAGCTGTTATTTCTGTTCCTGATGTCATATCTATTCCACTATGAAAGTCTTCTACATATTTTCCTGTAACATTATTCCAGAATCTTCTGTTTCCAAAGTCAGAGCTTATCCATGATGATTTCAAGCCCTTAAATGGGCTTTTTTTAATATTATTTAATGTATATCCCATAATTATTCCTCCTCGTTAAATCCTTCACAATCTTCAGCAATAGAGATTGCTTCATCTTTTTCAATTTCTTCCACTAATATTTCTTCTTTATTTTCCATTTTCTTTTCCTCCATTTTCATGTTTTAATTGTTCTAAAACTTCTAATATTTTTGCCGGTAATGGTAATCCCATTGCTCCCCAATTCTCTATGATTGATATCCCTTCATTAGCTACAAAGAAATAAACAACCAGGTTTCTGATTGCTCCGGTATCTCCTACAATTCCATCCAACAAAAAAGATAGAGCTACGACTATTAAGTACCCTACCTTTTTGATTATTCCTTTAGCACCTATGATGCTATTTATTTTTTTGTTTACTATTGATTTGCATATTCCTGTGGCATAATCTAATACCATCAGAATTAATAATGTTTTCATTGCTGTATCCAGACCTCCTAAATAGTACACTATTGTTGTTAATATTGTACTTACAATATAGTTAATTGTTGCTTTCATTTCCTTTTTCCTCCTTTTATACTATTGAACAATTTGTTTTATAACTTCCTTCTGGTTCTCCTCCTAATAATATTGCTGTTATATTTAACTTGCTATTAGTTGGAATTGATTCATATGCTTCTACTACCAAACTTGTATATATTCCTGGTGTTGGGATCCATAACCCAATCACATTATCTATTATCATAAATTTGCATGTTGGCAAACTTCCTGAATTATTATGTTGCTTACAATTTATAAAGTATCCTAAGCTTTCATAATGATATGCCTGTATTATCGTATCTATTGGATTTCCACCATAGCCATTACCAATTATTTTTATCATTATCATTTTATAAAAACCTGCATTAGGGAGCTTTATCAACATACCACCGTAACTGCTTACATAGTCTACTTTTGTCTGACTTAGAATATTACTTAATAATTCTCTGTTATGAGTTATACTGGAACTATCTAAATATGTGTTATTTTTAAACTTTATTGACTTTGACATACGATTCTCCTAAATTATTTTTCTAAATCTTATATTTATATCTCCGGCTCCACTCCATGCTCTACTATCACATATTTGAAGTTTTATATAATCATTACTTCCAAATTGCCTAAGGATCCTAAATCTTATATTATGATCGTTTCTTGCATGTCCTGCTTTAGATAATGGTATTTCATCAGCATTTCCTGAATTTGTTGTTTGATTACTCCAAGCTACTACTCCTGATAAATATTCTCCGTATTGTGCATTAACACTCCAAGATGAAATAAAAACTTGCATTATGTAAGTTCCGTAATTTAAATG
>JAFQQR010000036.1 GCA_017410505.1 Clostridia bacterium
ATTGCGGGATGGGCCTTAGAAAGTGTGTATAGAAGTTTTCGAGAAAGGAAACTTATAAATACAGAGTTTCTATATGGCCCGTTTTCTCCTATATATGGAATAGGTGCAATAAATAAAACTAAGGAGGAGAAATGATACAAGAAATTTATATAATAGATGACGATGAATCTTCAATATTAGTATTTAGAGAATTATTTAAAAATGATTTAGAATATAAATTTATAAGTGTAACATCAGATAAAATAGATATAGCTTTAAAAAATATACCATCTATAATAATCATAAATGAAGATGCAGTAGAAGTTAATGTAATAGATTTGTGTAGAAGAATAAGAAAAGATGAAGATAATAGTATAACACCAATAATTGTAGTTTCATCAAATTCTGAAAAAGAGCATAGAGTAAAAATATTAAAAGAATCTGTAGAATATTATATAAAAAAACCTGTAAATGTAGATTACCTTTATTTTACTATAAAGAATTTAAGTAGATTGCTAACTATAAATAGAAGAATAAGTCCTCTTACAGGATTGCCAGGAAATGTTCAAATACATGCAGAATTAAAGAAAAGAATATCTAATAAGGAAGAATTTTCTGTATTATATCTAGATTTAGACAACTTTAAAGCATATAATGATGTTTATGGATTTTTAAAAGGTGATGAAATTATAAAATTTACTGCAGATACAATAATGAAATGTGTTCATCAGTATATACAAAATGGAAGTTTTGTAGGACATATTGGTGGAGATGATTTTATAGCTATTATTCCAATGATACATTGTGAAGAGGTTTGTGAAAGTATAATAGCAAATTTTGATTCACAAGTGATTAAATTTTTTACTGAAGAAGATGCAGAAAAAGGATACATAGAAGTAGCAAATAGAAAAGGTGTAATAGAACAGTTTGCACTTACATCAATTTCAATTGGTGTAGTTGAAGCAGATAAAGGCAGATTTAGTAATGTGCTAGAAATAGGAGAGATTGGTGCTCAAGTTAAACATTTGGCTAAATCAGTAATGGGAAGTAGTTATTCAGTTGATAGAAGAAAAAATCATTAAAATAAGAATAAATTTTTTAACTCTTAATATTTTATATTAAGAGTTTTTTTGTGAGGAGAATGTAAAGAAATGTTTGTAATTAGTAGAAAAAGGATTAGTTTGATTTTAGTATGTCTGCTATTGGCAATATTTGCATATTCATATGAAGGCACAAAAATTAATTTAGAACAGGAAACAGTGCAGGTAACTTCTACTCCTGTTTCAGGGAAAGTAATTGTTGTAGATGCCGGACATGGGATTCCTGATGAGCGGAGCAGAAAGTAGTAGAGGAACAACAGAAGCGGAAACGAATTTAAAAATAGCTTTAAAACTTCAGAACTTGTTAGAGCAGAGTGGGTGTACTGTTATTTTGACTCGTTCTGATGAAAATGCTATTTATGATTTAGATAAAAATACTTTAAGAGAAAAGAAGATATCAGATATTAGGAATAGGGTAAAAATAGGAAATAATTCTTCTGCTGATATATTTATAAGTATTCATTTAAATAAGATACCTCAGCAACAGTATTGGGGATGGCAATGTTTTTATAATTCAAAAAATGAACAGAGTAGTGAGCTTGCAAAGAAAATTCAATCAAATTTGAATGAGTCTATTCAAAAGGAAAATAAAAGGGTAGCTATGAAATTAGATACTGTTTATATTATGAAACATGTTGAAATTCCAATATCTATAGTTGAGTGTGGTTTTTTGTCTAACCCTGAGGAGGAGCAGCAGTTATTGGAAGATGAGTATCAAAATAGACTTGCTTGGGGAATTTTTAATGGAGTTATAGAGTATTTTAATGAATAAAATTAAAAAATGTGGAGAAATCTGAAACTTAAAGGTGTAAAATATTGTAAAATAAGATATTGCATGCTATAATATTTATGTAAAATTTTTAAAGTAGAAGTATAACTTTTTCACAGAACAAATTAAAAGGAGGACTAATTTATGGAAGAAAAAGTTTTGTATGTTAAATTACCTGAGGATGATAAATATCGGAAGGTAGCAATAACAGAGGACGGTATACCAAAGCCAGAGCGATTGCTAGGAGGAACAGAAGTATATCAAAAGGAAGGAGTACCATATTGGTACTGTAAAATCAAGAATGGAAGAGATGAATTTATGCATCTTTATACAGAAGATTTAGTAGAAGAAGATTTGTATTTTGATTCTAAAACGGGAAAAAAGACACTTTGTTACTAATGAAGAACAGGAATTTTTAGAAAATGCTCTTAGAGCGCTGGAAAATAAACCAAAAGAAGGTTATCGTTGGTTACCTGTTTTTGAACCATCAGCTGATGGAAAAGGAGGATTGCAGTTTGTTCGTGGTGAAAAACCAAAAGTAGGTTTTGATTGTTATAAGTGGCAAAAACTAATGACGGAATATTCACCAGAGAATGAGAGTGGAAAATGTTCGATACACACATATTTTTTATTGCAATTAAGATGGTTGAAAGAAGGAATTGTTACATTAGAGCAATTGGCCGATGATTCAAAAGACATTGGACATTATAGGGATTCGGAAAATGCTAAACATGATGTTGAATTAACTGGGCAAAGAGAATTTGGAGGATTGTATGGACTGATAGGGAATACTTGGAAAATGCTTGGAGACCCAAATTCAAAGTTTGGCTTCTCAGTTGTTGGAGGTGATTGTTACGATGATGGTAAAGAACATCCCGCGGCTGATGTTTTTCGTATTAGAAATTCTAACTTTAAGGATAATAATACTGTCGGTTTGCTTGAACTTAAAAAGTAAACTGTCCACTGTTATAAACTATAGAAGAGAGAACTTTTTTAATTAAGTTCTCTCTTTGTATCATGAGATAAGGTTTGTTCATAAAGTAGAATTTATTTTTACCAGTATGTATAAAAGATGTATTGAAATCAAAAGAAATTCCGATTCATAAAATAAATGATGAATTGTAACATAGAAAAAATATTAATAAAAACAAAATAATTGAAAAAATGTACAGATTATGTTAAGATATAAATATGATAAACATTTTATAGATATTTTAAAATATGTAATATTTATTATGAAGAGGGGGTGATTATGTGAATAAAACTTTGAAAATAGTATTAATTATAATAGCTTGTATAGTTGCATTAATACTTTTGGCAGGAATAATTTCATTTGTTGCTATTGGAAATACTGCTAATGCTGAAGAATATAAATTAGGAAATGATACAATAAAATCGGTAAAAGCAGTAGTAGAAAAAAGAGAAGTGACTTCTGTATCTACAAAAGTAAACAACGGAGTTACAACAAAGGAAATAGAGTATAAGTCAGATAATGTACAAGAAGACTTATTAGAATATACTCAATACCTTAGAGATGAGGGTGATTTTACTTTAACTAAAGATATGGATTTAGAAGAGATTCCATCTGTAGTAGAATTAGCTAAACCATCTAATGATTCTGGAAAAATAATTATAATGACAATAGATTATGATTCATTTGGATATACAATAACTATCCAAAAAGGAGAAGGAACTTTTAATATGTATTAAAAGATTGGGATTTTGCAATATGAATATTATTTAGAAACCATATATTAATTTATATGGTTTTTATTTGTTTTTTAATTAAAAACTATATAATAAACAGGAAGAGATAGGTAAAAAGGTAGAATCAACAGGACTTTTTGACAGGACAGAAAAAATAATAAGAAATAATGTATAAATTTTAAAAAATAGAATATATATTTTTAAGGTGATAATATGTTTTTAGTATTTAATAAACAAAAGATATGTACATATTTAATATCAATATTAACAGTTATATTGTTATTCTGTGCTGCAAGTAATGTAAATCTAGTGACAGGGGAGACAGTAGAAACATCAACAAATTCGGAAAAATTATTGCCAATATATAAAGTAAAAACAGAAGAAAAAAATGTAGCTTTAACAATGAATTGTGCGTGGAATGCAGACGATATAGACAAAATATTAGAAATATTAGAGCAAAATGATGTAAAAATAACATTCTTTATGGTGGGAGACTGGATAGATAAATTCCCTGAATATGTAAAAAAGATATCAGAAAGTGGGCATGAAATACGGAAGCCATAGCAATACGCATCCACATGTTAACAATTTGAATTATGAGGAAAATATTAAAGAAATAGAATTAAGCAATGATAAAATTGAACAATTAATAGGAAAAAGAACTAATTTATACAGAGCACCTTATGGAGAATATAACAATACAGTTATAAAAGCTGCAAATGATAAAGGATATTATACAATTCAATGGAGTTTAGATACATTAGATTATACAGGACTAACAGGAGAGGAAATGTGGAATAGACTAAATTCAAAAATATCATCAGGAGATATAATTTTGACACATAATGGAACTAAGCATACAGCAGATTCGTTAGGTATGTTACTAAAAAATATAAAACAAAAAGGTTATAATGTTGTACCAATTTCTGATTTAATATATAAAGAAAATTATAAAATAGATTCTACAGGCATGCAAGTTATGTATTAGAAAATTGGAAATTAATGTATAAAAATTTCCATAAAGTATATAATATACATAAAAATAATTTATGAAATAATGGTAAAAACTACAATTTTTAAATAATTTTAACTTTTTATGTAGACAAAACCAAAAAAATAGTGTATAATAGGTTATGTAGTGAAGAGAGCAAAAAGATAAATATACAATTAAGTTAGCTGTATAATGTAATGAGAGCTACAGATAACTTATACAAAATTACAAAGTGATTTTGTATACCGATAAAAAAATAAGGAGGAAGAAAAAATTGGATACAAATTATTTAGAAAACAACTATTTAACATTAGTTGGAAAGGTTACAGGGGAAAAACAATTCAGTCATGAAATTTATGGAGAAAGATTCTATGTATTTAACTTAGAAATAGCAAGATTAAGTGGAAACGCAGATATTATACCAATAACAGTATCAGAAAGATTAATAACAGACGAAATGTTAACACAAGGTAAAAATTTATTAGTAAAAGGGCAATTTAGATCATATAATAGTTATGACAATGAAAAAAACAGATTAATATTAACAGTTTTTGCTAAAGATATTATCGAAGTAGAAGAAAATAATCAAGAAGAAGAAAACGAAATTGTAAAAAAAGATATGGTAACAAACGAAGTTGTTTTAGTAGGTTTTATATGTAAAAAACCTATATATAGACAAACACCTTTTGGAAGAGAAATAGCAGACATATTATTAGCAGTTAATAGAGCATATAATAAATCAGACTATATTCCTACAATAGCATGGGGAAGAAATGCAAGATTTTGTCAAAATTTAGAAGTAGGAACTAAAGTAAAATTAGTAGGTAGAGTTCAATCAAGAATGTACGAGAAAAAATATGAAGATGGAACAGTAGAAAATAGAGTAGCTTATGAAGTTTCTATAGGAAGTTTAGAAGTAGTTGAAGAAAATGATATAACAGATGGTAAAGAAGAGGAAAATCAAGAAGCTGTATAAATAAAAAAGGAAAGGAGAAATCCTTTTCTTTTTTAGCTTTTTTTATTCAATAAGTAGCTTTTTTTATTTTTATTTGATATAATTTCATAAAGTTAATGAGAAAGGGAAAAAACATTTTATGGATAAAGAAAAAAGTAAAAAAGATAAAAAAACAATAAATGTAAATTTTACAATTATTGCTATTATATTAATAGGAATCTTTTGCATATGTTTAACACCAGTTACATTTCAGAATGATACATATTATACAATAAAAATAGGAGAGTATATAAAAAATTACGGAATAGATATGATGGACCATTTTTCGTGGCATGAAAACTTAAGTTATACATATCCACACTGGTTATATGATTTCGTTACTTATTTGATATACTCTATATCGGGATTTAAAGGTATATATATAACAACATGTATTTTATCAGTAGTATTGGGAATTTCAATATTTTTGGTAAATTCAAAATTGACTAAAAATAAATCAATATCATTTATCATAACATTAGCAGCTTTATATATGATTCAAGATTATATTACAGCAAGAGCGCAATTAGTAACATTTATTTTGTTTATATGGGAATTGTTTTGCATAGAAAAATTTATAGAAAATAAGAAAATAGGATATGCCATTGGACTTATAATTATTTCTATATTAATTGCTAATTTACATGTAGCTACATGGCCATTTTTCTTTGTATTGTTTTTACCATATATAGCAGAATTTTTAATATCAATAATAGCAGATACTATAATTTATAAAAAGATTACAATTTATATATTAAAGAAGAGAATAAAGATTTTAGATAAGAAAGTAGGTCAATCAGATAAAAAAGAAATATTAAAAAATAAATTAAAAACATTAGAAAATAGAATTTCAAAAGTAAAAATAAAAAGAGAAAAGGAAAATAGAAATCCTTACAAAATTATAATTAAAAGAAAATCAAATGTAAAATTTTTAATTATTATACTGATTATATGTATATTTACAGGGATATTAACTCCACTTGGAGATACACCATATACATATTTATATAAAACAATGCAAGGTAATACTACTCAAAATATTAGTGAGCATTTACCAATGACTCTTGCAAATGACACAAATACAATGTGTATGTTAATAATATTTTTATCAATATTAATTTTTACAAAGGCAAAAATAAAATTGTCTGATTTATTTATGATTACAGGACTATGCTATTTAATGTTATCTACAAGAAGACAATTATCAATGTTTGTATTAATTGGTTCAGTAGTATTAGTAAGATTATTAGTAGATTTAATAAAAAGATATACCAAAAATGGAATAGAAGAAGCAGAAAAAGTTACAAAACATATAGGAGTAGTAATAACGCTATCAATATTAGTGATGTTATTAAGTTATGATAATATAAAACCAAAACTCGATGATGAATATGTAGATTCAGAGACATATCCAGTTTCTGCATGTGATTATATATTAGAAAATATAGATTATCAGAATGCAAGATTTTATAATGAATATAATTATGGAAGTTATATGTTATTTAGAGGGATACCAGTATTTATAGATTCAAGAGCTGACTTATATTCACCAGAATTTAGTGGAAATGAAGATGAAGATGTATTTACAGATTTTATAAATACTTCTGGTATATCAAAATTTTATGAAGATACATTTGAAAAATATAATATAACACACATAATATGTTACAAAAGTTCAAAAACAAATATGATAATAACAAAAACAGAAGATGAAAATTATAAAAAATTATATTCAGATGATAATTTTGTTATATATGAAAGGTTAAATGTAAATGAGTAAAATGAAAAAAGAAAATAAAATATTATTATTAAGTATTTTATTATTAATTATAATAGATCAAATATTAAAGTTTATAGCTTTAAAAAATAATAATTTGGTATTAATTAATGGGATTTTAAAAATAGGTATTTATCAAAATGAAAATGGAACTTATGGAGTAAATAATAATTCAACAATAATGTATGTATTAACAAATTTAGTTATAATAGCAGTAGCTTTTAAATTTATAACAACTCAAAATCAGTTTGTTGATAGAAAAACTAAAGTATTTTTATCCTTAATAATAGCAGGAGGAATCAGTAATACCATAGACAGAATTTTTAGAGGATATGTTGTAGAATTTATAGATTTTACAGATTTTATAAAATTACCAATTTTTAACTTAGCAGATATATACATATTGATAGGATGGATATCAATGGTTGCAATATTTGCAGCATTCACAGCAAAAGAAATAAAAAACAGAAAAAAATGAAAAAGGAATGATAATTTTGGAAATAATAAAAGTTGACAGTATAGATTCTGGGAAAAGGATAGATGCATATTTAGCAGAAAAAACAGAATTTTCTAGAGCAAATATTCAAAGACTAGTTGAAAATGAAAAAATATTAGTAAATGGAAAGAAACCTAAAGTATCATATAAAATACAAGAAAATGATGAAATTAGTATACAAAATGATGAACCAAAGGAAATTTCATTAGAAGCGCAAAATATACCAATTGATATTTTATATGAAGACAATGATATAATAGTAGTCAATAAACCTAAAGGAATGGTGGTACATCCAGCAAATGGTAATCCAGATGGGACTTTAGTAAATGCAGTAATGGCTATTTGTAAAGATTCTTTATCTGGAATTGGTGGAGAAATAAGACCAGGTATAGTACATAGATTAGATAAAGATACTTCAGGAGTTATAATAGTTGCAAAAAATGATAAAGCTCATATAAATATGAGTGAGCAAATAAAAAATCACGAAGTAGAAAAAACATATATTGCTTTAGTTAGAGGATTTGTTAAAGAAAATGAAGCAACAATAAACATGCCAATTCGGAAGAAGTACAAGAGATAGAAAAAAAATGGCAGTAAATAAAAATGGGAAAAATGCTATTACTCATTTTAAAGTTATAGAAAGATATAATAAATATACTCTTTTAGAAGTAAAAATAGAAACAGGACGAACACACCAAATTAGAGTACATTTAACAGAAATAGGATATCCTATTGTAGGAGACACTGTATATTCAAATGGTAAAAATGAGTGGAATATACAAGGACAATGTCTTCATGCAAAATCATTGAAATTTAAACATCCTATTACAGGAGAGGAAATGTTTATAGAGGCACCATTGCCAGAATATTTTAAAAAAATAATTGAGGAATTGGGGACGTGTTAATTTTCCCTATAAAAATTTTCTTTTGAAAGGATGAAAAAATGGAAGACGAAAAAATTAGGTTGCAAAAATATTTAGCAAATAGTGGAGTTGCTTCTAGAAGAAAGTGTGAAGAACTAATTTTAGAAGGTAAAATTTCTGTAAATGGAAATGTTGTACAAGAGTTGGGAACAAAGATATTACCTGGTGTGGATAAGGTGACATATTGTGGAAAAAGTATACAGAATACAGAAAAAATGGTATATATTTTATTAAATAAACCAATTGGATATGTTACAACAGCAAAAGATCAGTTTAACAGAGATACAGTTTTAGATTTAGTAAAGATAAAAGAAAGAATAGTTCCAGTAGGAAGACTTGACATGTATACTTCAGGTGCTCTAATATTAACAAATGATGGAGATTTTGTTTACAAAATTACACATCCAAAACATGAAATAACAAAAACATATACAGTAACATTAAAAGGTATAATTGGAAATCAGGCAGTGGAAAACTTAAGAGATGGTGTGAAAATTGACGATTATGTTACAAGACCTGCTAAAGTAAAAATATTAAAAACAGATAAAGAAAAAGATATATCACGATTAGAAATAACAATACATGAAGGAAAAAATAGACAAGTAAGAAAAATGTGTGAAGCTGTTGGAAGTAAAGTTATTGCTCTACATAGAAGTAAGATTGGAGAGCTTGGAGTAAAAGATTTAAAGATTGGAAATTGGAGATATTTGAAGGATTACGAAATAGAAAAATTATTAAAGTAAACAAAGGAGAAAAAAATGAATACATTTAAATTTTTTCCAGAAGGATGGAAGAATGAAAGTTTGATAGAAAAAAATGATATATTACAAGGAATAGTTGATAAATGTGATGAAAATTACAATTTACATGTAAAATTGGACAATGGAAGTGAAGGAATCATACCTAGAGAAGAAGTTGATGCTATTAATACAGATGAAAAAGGATTACCAAAAACAAATTTATGTGTTGGAAAAGTTAATAAATATGTACAATTTAAAGTTAAAGGAAAAGAAGGGAATAATTTAGTACTTTCTAGAAAAGATGTGCAAGAAGAAGTATTGGACTGTATCAAAAGTGATTTGCAAGAAGGACAGGTAATAAAAGGAATAGTAAAAAATATTACTCCATATGGGGCATTTGTAGATATAGGCGGAGGAGTTGTTGGATTAGTTCATATCGAAGATTTATCTGTTGCAAGAATAAAAACACCATACGAAAGAGTGAAGATTGGACAAAAATTAAATATTATGGTAAAATATATAGACAGAGAGACAGGAAGAGTTAATTTATCATATAAAGCAACTTTAGGAAATTGGGAAGAGAATGCTCAAAATTTCGAGGTAGGGATGCAGACCAAGGGAATTGTCAGAGAAACTGAAAAAAATAAAAATGGAGTTTTTATAGAACTTACTCCAAATTTAGTAGGTATGGCTGAATATACTGAAGGTTTAAATTATGGGGAACAGATTGATATAGTAATCAAAAAAATAGATTATGATAAGAAAAAAATAAAATTAATTATATTGTAATAAGGAGGAATGAAGATGGTTGAAGATAATGAAATCAAAGCACAAGTATCACCATTTGCAATAAGAGAAGGTGAAATTAAAACTTTTGATGGAAAAGATGGTTATGTTTCTATGAACCAAATTGTACATAAGATAAATATAGGACATATTACAGATATTCATTTTGCTATATTAGATTTAGTAAATGAATTTGAATTTATAACATCAAGACAATTATATCAAATGTTAGAAATAAAAGGAATTGATGCTAAATCACAGGATAAATTGAATAATAAATTAGATGCATTAGTAAAATCTAAAATATTAACAAGATATTATTTTACATCTGATGAAGGAAAAGGTATTTATAGAATATATTGTCTAGAAAAAATGGGAAAATATCTATTAACTTCTAAAGAAATAGAATGTAAATGGCAACCATCAGACAATACAAAACCTGTTTCAATGATTAAGAAAAGATTAGCTGGAAATCAAGTATTAATAGCATATTTAAGAAAAGTAAAAGCATTTGAAAATTATGTGGTTAAACCAGCAATTACAGCAAAAACATTAGGTAAGATATTTAAAGCAACAGGAGGTTCTGTAAAACTTACAAAAAATAATAAATCTATACAATTTTTATTTGAAGTTTTTAGAAGAGAATCAGATTGGCAAAAGAAATTAGTTGAAAAAATGAATTTATATAAAGATTTTTACGAAAACTTTGTGCCAGGAGATTCAGGATTTGCAGGTATACCACAATTGATTTTTGTTTGTGAAGATGAAAAACATATGGCAGAATGTTTTAAAGAAATGATAACAAATAAATTAGAAATACCACAAATTAAATTTTTATTTACTACTGATTTAAGACAAAACCAAGAAACATTGGCTAATACTTTAGTTGAGTTTAAGTTAGTTGAAGGTAAATATAAGATGGAAAATGTTGAGCTTAAACTTATTGGATAAATGTTGCAGTTCAGCACAAATGCAGATACATATATATTTGCGCTGAACTGTAATGAATAAATAAAAAATTCTAGGAAATACCTAGAATTTTTTTTGCTTTATTTATATCATCGTTGTTAGCTGGTCTAACATTTTCTAATTCATAATTAATGCCTAATTGTTTCCATTTATATTTTCCAATATCATGGTATGGAAGAATTTCAATTTTGTCAACAGTTTTTAAAGTGGATATAAAGTTTTTTAATTTTAATAAATCTTTTTCGTCATCAGTATAGTCGGGGATTAGAACTTGTCTTATCCACATATGAATGTTATTATCACTTAAATATTTTGCAAAATTTAATTCTTTTTCATTATTGAATCCAACTAAATCCTTACATTTTTCAGTATTTATATGCTTTATATCTAGTAATACTAAGTCTGTAAGGGAAAGTAAATATTTAATTTCATCTGTTAAAGTGACCATACCAGAAGTATCTATACAAGTATGAATATTTTCTTTTTTTAGTTTTTCAAATAATTCAATTAAGAATTTTACTTGAAGTAAAGGTTCACCGCCGGTAACAGTTACACCACCATTAGGATAAATGTAGTTTTTATATTTAATTATTTTTTCAAAGATATCTTCTAATGATTTATATTTTCCACCATTTATATCCCATGTATCACGATTGTGACAATATTTGCATTTTAGATGACATCCTTGTAGAAAGAGTACAAATCTTATTCCAGGACCATCTACTGTTCCAAATGATTCTATTGAATGTACTTTAGCATAATATCTTAAATCTAAATCTTTTTTGTCCATTTAGTGCTCCTTAAATTCTTTCATGAATTGTTCTATTTATTACATCTAATTGTTGTTCTCTAGTTAATTTAGTAAAGTTAACAGCATAACCAGAAACACGTATTGTAAGTTGAGGATATTTTTCAGGATGTTCCATAGCATCTTCAAGTAAGCTTCTATCAAAAACATTTACATTCATGTGATGACCTGTTTGTTTAAAATATCCATCTAGCATATTAACTAAATTTGTAATTCTTTCTTCTTCAGTTTTTCCAAGAGTTCCTGGAGTAATAGAGAAAGTGTATGAAATACCGTCTTCTGCTTCTTCAAATGGAAGTTTTGCAATTGAATTCATAACTGATAATGCTCCATTTGTATCTCTTCCATGTAGAGGATTTGCTCCTGGTCCAAAAGGTGAGCCTGCTTTTCTTCCATCTGGAGTGTTTCCAGTATTTTTACCATATACAACATTTGATGTTATTGTTAATATTGATAATGTGTGTTTTGAATTTCTGTATGTTTGATGTTGTTGCAATTTTCTTAAAAATCTTTTTACTATATCTATAGCAATTTCATCTACAGTATCATCATCATTTCCGAATTTTGGAAAATCGCCTTCAATTTTATAATCAATAGCTAAACCTGTTTCATCTCTAATTACTTTTACTTTTGCATATTTTATTGCAGATAAAGAATCTGCTACAACTGAAAGCCCTGCGATTCCACAAGCCATTGTTCTTATAACATTTTTGTCGTGTAAGGCCATTTCTATTGCTTCATATGAGTATTTGTCATGCATATAGTGTATAGCATTTAATGCTTTTATATAAATTTTTGCAACATAGTCCATCATTTGGTTAAATTTTTCCATTACTTCATTATAGTCTAGGTATTCAGATGTGATAGGTTCATATTTTGGAGTAATTTGTTTTCCTGTCAATTCGTCTCTACCACCATTTATTGCATATAATAATGTTTTTGCTAAATTAGCTCTTGCTCCAAAGAATTGCATTTGTTTTCCTATTTTCATTGGTGATACACAACATGCTATTCCATAGTCATCTCCTAGAGTGATTCTCATTAAGTCATCATTTTCATATTGAATTGATGATGTTTTTATTGATAGGTCTGATGTGTATTTTTTAAATCCTTCTGGAAGTCTTGTAGACCATAGAACTGTTAAATTTGGTTCTGGTGCAGGTCCTAAATTTTCTAGTGTGTGTAATATTCTAAATGAGTTTTTTGTTACTAGAGTTCTTCCGTCAATTCCCATGCCACCAATGCTTTCAGTTACCCAGACAGGGTCTCCACTGAAGAGTTCATTGTATTCTGGAGTTCTTAAAAATCTGACTAATCTTAATTTCATTACAAAATGGTCCATTATTTCTTGAGCTTGTTCTTCTGTTAAAGTTCCATTTTGTAAATCTCTTTCAAAATAAATATCTAAGAATGTTGAGGTTCTACCAATACTCATTGCTGCTCCGTTTTGGTCTTTTATGGCTCCTAGATATCCGAAGTATAGCCATTGTACAGCTTCCTTTGCATTTGATGCGGGTTTTGATATGTCAAATCCGTATTTTGATGCCATTGTTTTTAATTGTTCTAAGCTGTCTATTTGTTCTTTTATTTCTTCTCTTTCACGAATTATTTCTTGAGTGAAATCATCTGTGTCTAAAATTTCTAAGTCTTTTTTCTTTTCTTCTATTAGAATATCTACTCCGTAAAGTGCTACTCTTCTGTAATCTCCTATGATTCTTCCGCGCCCATAGCCGTCAGGAAGTCCTGTTATTAGGTGACTGCTTCTGGCAAGTCTTATATCTGGGGTGTATACGCTAAATACACCATCATTGTGGGTTTTTCTTATAGTGTGAAAGATTTTGGAAATGTTTGGGTCTACTTTTTGTCCATATGCTTCACATGATTTTTCTACAATGCGTATTCCACCAAATGGCATTATTGCTCTTTTTAGTGGGCTGTCGGTTTGTAGTCCTACTATTTGTTCTAGTTCTTTGTTGATGTAGCCTGCGTTGTGGGATGTTATTGTTGATATTGTTTTTGTATCTATGTCTAGGACTCCTCCATTGGATTCTTTTTCTTTTTTGTATAGTTCTAGTACTTCATTCCATAGTTTTTTTGTTTTTTCTGTGCTTGTTGTTAGAAAGTTTGAGTTTCCTTCATAGGGTGTGTAGTTTTTTTGGATGAAGTCTCTTACGTTTATTTCGTGTTTCCAGTTTCCTGGGTGGAATGTGTTCCATTCTTTGAATTCCATATTTTTACCTCCTATTATTGTTTATAGTATTTCCAGTTTTCTGAATAATATAATAGCATAAGGTGAGAAGATTAGCAATTAAATTTTAAGATAGAAATTCTAAAAGAAGAGCAAATGAGCCTTTTTATGATAAATTGCTACTGTAGGCTTCAATGGGGATAAGTGTTGTTACTTTTTTAGTAAGACCTTCAATAGCAGGGTCGATTTCAAAAGCTTCGGTCCCTCACATGGAAGCCTGTTATCGCTTTTGAAGCCTGACGCGGGTCTTTGGGAACGTTCAGGTATTACTAAAAAAGTAACAACACTTATCCCCATTGAAGCCTACAGTAGCAATTTATCATAAAAAGGTTCATTTGCTTTTCTTTTAGAATTTCTAGTGTGATTTTGAGTGCGTTTTTTTCTTTTTAGTTCTTTGTTTTCTTTGTTTTTTTGTTTATTTTATTTGTTTTTGTTTGAAGTTTTCTTCTAGTTGTAGTTTTATTAGGTCGTTTGTTAGTTGGTTTATTATTTTTTTGTTGTATTCGTTTAGTTGAGAGTAGTTTTCTAAAAATTTGTTGTCAATTAGATTGATGAATTCGGATGAGTCTGATTGTATTAGGTCATTGAATAGGAAGTCTGATGAAATGTTTAATGCTTTGCATAGGTTGACTATTGTGCTGGCACTTCCAAATGCGATTCCTCGTTCTAGTTGACTGATATATCTGGGAGATAGTGCTGTTTTTTCTGCGAGTGCTTCTTGGGTGTAATTAGTTTTTGATCTTGCTAGTTTGATTTTTTTTCCAATATTTTTTCTTAAAATTTTTTCGTTCTCTGTCATATAAACCTCCAAATATCTTATTTTAAGTTGAGTATAACAGTGTGGGTTGGAAAATAAAATGAATTGTTAGTGTGAAAATTCTTTAAAATGATATTAAATGTGTTATAAAAATTAGTGCTATTAGTTACTATTTATAATTAAGCATCTAGAGTCGATGTTAAGGGTGGGGTTATATAATAAATTTATGTAATGACGAATGTGACTGGAATAAGCTTAGAAATTCTAAATTAATTTTATGGAAAGAGTTCACGCAACGCAGCGGAGTGGAAGGGTGCCATAAAATTAATTTAGAATTTCTTTGCTTATGTAGGAAGCCGAGGAATGAAATAAATTTATTATATAACCCCACCCTTAACATCGACTCTAGATGCTTAATTATAAATAGTAACTAATAGCACTAAAAAAAGTAAAAAAATTTGAAAAAACTATTGCAAAATTTGAAAAGTTATATTACAATTTACTTGAAGTGGAGAAAAGTGGTACAAAGTGGTAGAAAAATAAAAGAGGTGAAGTTCAATTGCTAATGGGTGAATATGAGCATTCTCTAGATGCCAAGGGTAGATTAATAATGCCAGCTAAGTTGAGACAGGACATTGGAGAGAAATTCGTAATAACTAAAGGGTTAGACGGATGTTTATTTGCTTTTTCGCAAGAAGAATGGTTGAACTTTGAGACAAAATTAAAATCACTTCCACTGTCTGATAGGAATGCAAGAAATTTTGTAAGGTTTTTCTTATCAGGTGCGACAGAATGTGAGATAGACAAGCAGGGTAGATTTTTAATACCAAATAATTTAAGATTAACAGCAAATTTGGAAAAAGAAGTAGTAATAATTGGAGTAGGAACTAGATTAGAAATATGGAATAAAGAAGATTGGCAAAAATGTGATGAGAATATATCAGTAGATGAAATTGCTGAAAATATGACGATGCTTGGTATATAACTTGAAAAAGTTTATATAGGTACCAAAGAAGAAAATACAAAAGACAAAATTACAAAAGATAATTTTACGAAGGATAAGTGTACAAAAGATAAAAATTCTAAAGAAAAAAGTACAAAAGATAAATAATTAAGGCACAAAAGATAGTTAACTAATGAAAAGTAATGAGATGAACAAAAGTCTTAAAAATACAAAAGATCAAGTTTCTAAAGAAAGAATTACAAATGGATTAGTAGAATACCAAAAGAAAAAACAGGAAATTAGTAACAGCTGGTAGTTTTGCCAGCTGTTTTGAATTTATAAATTATATGAATAGTAGTTATTTTTTAATATTTGATTGTTGACATTAGAATGGAAATTTTTAATGTTGGTAATTTTAAGAGGTGCGAAATTGGAATTTAAACATAAACCAGTAATGCTTAATGAATGTATTGAAGGGCTAAATATAAAACCAGATGGGGTATATATAGATGGTACTTTGGGAGGCGCTGGTCATAGTAAAGAAATAGTAAAGAAGTTATCTGAGCAAGGTTTGTTAATTGGAATTGATAGGGATGAAGATGCGTTACATGCTGCAAAAGAGAATTTGAAGGAATTCCAAAATGTGAAATTTGTGAAGGATAACCATGATAATATAAAACAAATTTTAGAAGATATGGGAATAGAAAAGGTAGATGGAATTTTACTGGATTTAGGTGTATCTTCATATCAATTGGATGAAAGAAATAGAGGTTTTAGCTATTTGGGAGAAAATGAGCTTGATATGAGAATGGATAAAGCTCAAAGTTTGACTGCTAAAGAGATTGTAAATACATATGCTGAAAGTGACTTGGCTAATATTATATATGAGTACGGAGAAGAGAGATTTTCGAGACAAATTGCAAGAAATATTTGTGAGTATAGGAAAAGTCAAGAGATACAAACTACTAAGCAGTTAGTTGAAATTATAGAAAAATCAATTCCAAAGTCTAAGCAAAATGATGGTCATCCGGCAAAAAGAACGTTTCAGGCAATAAGAATAGAAGTGAATAATGAAATAAAACCATTATATAATACTGTTAAAGATTGCATAGATTGCTTAAATCAACAAGGGAGGTTATGTATAATAACTTTTCATTCTTTGGAAGATAGAGCAGTAAAAAATGCGATGTTAGATGCAAAGGGAAAATGTAGTTGTCCAAGTGATTTGCCATATTGTGTGTGTGGGTCAAAATCTCTTGGAAAGATAATTACTAAGAAACCAATAATAGCAACAAGAGAAGAACAAGAAGAAAATTCTAGAAGTAAAAGTGCTAAACTTAGAATTTTTGAAAAAATGTAAAAAACGAAAGAAAGAGAGGTGAAATAACTTATGGTACAAGACTATCAATATGGTACAAGTCCTAGAAAGATAGAATCTGATTATAATACAAGAACTAAAAGTGCTACAAAGAAAAGACAGTTAAAAGTTGTTGAAGATGTGCCAAGACAACAAGTAAAAGTATCTAAAGAGCAGAGAAAGATACAATTAAAAATGACATTTACTGTTGCTGGAATATTTTTATTGTTGCTAACCATAAGTTGTAGAAACTCTCAAATTGATAAACAATTTACGCAGATTCAGGAGCAAAAAAAACAACTTGCTGCATTACAAAAAGAAAATGAACAGTTAAAAGTGAGTATAGAAAATAGTTTAAATTTAAATAATGTAGAAAAGGTTGCAAAAGAAGAGTTAGGTATGCAAAAATTGACTAGTAAGCAAACAGTATATGTAACATTGCCTAAAAAAGATTATGTTGAATCAGCTTCTGAAAAAGTTGTTATAGAAGAAGAAAAAAGTTGGTGGGAAGAATTGACTGACAAAATTTTAAATTTCTAAAAAATTTAATAAGAATAAATTTATATACCTCTAATAATATTTATTAGAGGTGTTTTTATGGTAAAGATAAATTTATCAACTAAGAAAAGAATGAGAACAATATTATTTATAGTTTTTTTAATAATAGCATTATTAATTGGGAGGTTAGGTTATATTCAATTAATAGATGGAAAAAGGTTAGGCGAAATGGCATATGAGCAGCAGACTTTAGATAGGAGTATAAATCCCAAAAGAGGGACAATTTATGATGCAACAGGTCAGGTTTTAGCTCAAAGTAGTACTGTTGAAACTGTAACTGTTAATCCTGGAAATATTAATAAAGAAGATAAAGAAAAAGTAGCTAAAAAACTTTCAGAAATTTTTGAGCTGGATTATGAAAAAATATTGAAAAAAGTGTCAAAGAGAAGTTCAATAGAAACGATTGCAAAAAAAGTAGATAAAGAAAAAACAGATGAACTTAGAAAATGGATGGAAGAAAATAATATAACAAGTGGAATAAATATTGATGAAGATACAAAAAGATATTATCCAAATAATAATTTGGCATCTCAGGTTTTAGGATTTTGTGGAAGTGATAATCAAGGTTTAGATGGGATTGAAGCGAAATATGATAAAATTCTGTCAGGAACTAAAGGTGCAATTAAGAGACATACAGATGCTAAGGGTGGGGAAATTGGAGAAGAAGGAGAAACATATGTAGCAGCTACAGACGGTGATGATTTAGTTCTTACAATTGATATAAATATACAGTCAATAGTTGAAAAATATTTAGAAGAGGCTTGTATAGATAATAGTTGTACAGATGGTGGTAATATTATTGTAATGAATCCTCAAAATGGAGATATTTTAGCTATGGCTACATATCCAGATTATAATTTAAATGATCCATATGCAGCATATACAGATGAGCTAAAAGGAATTTGGGATACTCAAGAGCAGGCAGAAAAAACAAAAAGTTTACAAGCAGTTTGGAGAAATAGGGCAATTACTGATACATATGAGCCAGGTTCTACTTTTAAAACAATTACATCATCTGCAGCTTTGGAAGAAGGGTTAGTAACAGATATTGATAAAGAAGGTGAATTTTCATGTACAGGAGGAATTGAGGTTGCAGGTGTAAGAATAAAATGTTGGAGATATTATAGACCACATGGTTCTGAGAGTTTAAGGCAAGCATTGATGAATTCGTGTAATCCAGTATTTATAGGATTAGGACAAAAGATGGGTGTACATACTTATTATAGTTATTTACAAAAATTTGGATTATTAGAAAAAACAGGAATAGATTTACCAGGAGAAGCAGGGAGTATATTTTTAGCAGAAAATAAGGCTGGACCAGTTGAACTTGCAACAATAAGTTTTGGTCAAAGATTTGAAATAACGCCTATTCAACTTGTTACAGCTGTTTCATCAATTGCAAATGGGGGTAATTTAGTTCAACCTAGAGTAGTAAAAGCGGTTATTGACAGTGAAACAGCTGAAAGGACTGATGTTGAGACTAAGGTAAAAGCACAAACTATATCTAAGGAGACTTCTGAGAAAGTTTTAAGTATGATGGAATCAGTTGTTTCTGAGGGGACTGGAAAAAATGCTAAAGTTGCAGGTTATAGAATTGGTGGAAAAACTGGAACTTCAGAAGATGGTGTTAATACTAATAAATATGTAACTTCTTTTTTAGGTGTTGCTCCAATTGAAAATCCAGAGGTTGTTGTGCTTGTTACTTTGTATAATCCTACTGGTGAGGGAGGACACCAAGGAGGTGGTGTAGCAGCACCTGTAGGTGGGCAAATTTTTAGTGAGATTTTACCATATTTAGAAGTGAGCCAGGGAAATCAAGATGAAATAGAGCAAGTTGAACAAGTAGAGGTTCCTAATATAGAAGGATTGACCATTAAGGATGCAGAAAAAATAGTTAAAGAATTAGGATTGGAACTTAATATAGAAAATAATATAGAAAATTTAGATAAAGAAAACACAATAATTTCTGAGCAAATGCCAATGGAAGGAATTAAAGTTAATAAAGGTACTAAAGTTTATGTAGTTACAAATATTCGGTTATAGTTCAGAATAAAAATTACTTTTTCTAAATGTTGATATATTAAAATTTAGAGTTACTCTATGCGTTTGAATCAAAACCGTAATATTAGTCGATAGAAAAATTTAAAACTACTTGAAAATTATGTAAAGCTATGATATAATATGTACATCTTGGAAATTCCAAAGTAGTTATTTTATATTAGAAGAAATTTACAATTTTATTTTGTTAATTATTCTAATTATACTATTGAAAATTTAAGTCAAATTTAAGAAAGGAGAGAACAATTTAGAAACTAGCAACTGTAAATTTGTAGTGAAAAGAACAAAGGAGAATAAAAATGTTAAATTTGGCAAAGGGAAAAGAAATTTTAAAGGTAAAGAGCAAAGAGGTAAAACCATCAGATTCTAATAAGGTCTGCATTAAAGGTGTTATCGAAGATAACCTTGAATTTAGTCATGAGGTTTGTGGTGAAAAATTCTACAAATCGCGAGTAGCAGTAAAACGGGATAGTGGTGTAGCTGACTATGTACCACTTATCATATCAGAAAGAGAAATTGATTTAAAAAAGCTATCAGAAGGTGTATTGGTAGAAATATCTGGCCAATTACGGTCGCATATTAATAAAGAAAAAATTAAAAACAGATTGGAACATTTTCTGTTTGTAAAATCAATAAAAGTTTTTGATAATGAAGGTATTATTTTTAAAAATGTAATTTTTCTTGATGGTTATGTTTGTAAGCCTACCGTTTTAAGAAAGACTCCTTCAGGAAAAATAATTTCAGACATATTTGTTGCTGTAAATAGAGAATATAATAAGTCTGATTATATTCCAGCTATTGCATGGGGAAGAATGGCTTATTATGCAGAACGATTGGAAGTAGGTGATAGAATCCAACTTATAGGAAGGATTCAGAGCAGGATGTATATTACAAAATTAGGTCAAGAAGAAAGAGAGTTGTATGAAATTTCTATCATGGATATAGAAAAATTTAACAAATAAGAGTATTATAAAAGGAAAACAGTGCCTTGTGGTATTGTTTTCTTTTTGCTTACAATTCAGTTGAGCATAGAAATTAACTGTTTTAAATGTTGATAGATTAATATTTAGAATTACTCTATGTGTTTAAAACTGAAATGTAATAATTTTTTATAAAAAAAATTAATTAGGGTATTTACATTAAAAAAAAGATATATTATAATGTGACAGGAAAAGTTAATACATCTTCTGAAAATGCAATATGCCTAAGCAAATTTGGAAAATGTATAAAAAGTAACAAAAAAATAATAATCATGATAAAAATAGGATAAAACCGTTATAGCCGTAGGAATTTGCAATATAAGTGTGATGATGCGGGTAGGATATATAAGATAAAATGAATCATAGAAAAGTATATAAGAGAAAACCATTGCGATTATGGGTAAGATAAATAGGATAAAATATTATATGTTTGAAAAAAATATATATAATATGAATTTTTATTTGTGCATAAAATGCCACGACCATTATAGCCGTAAGAAAATATGTACTTAAATATGTAGTGAAAGAATATAATAAAAATATATATATTTATTTAACTATAAAATAATTTTATTTTTAACATGATTAAACCTTATTGATTACATGTAATGTAATTGATATGGTTTATTATTTTTTGCAAAAAAGAAAGGGGTCTTAATATGAAGAAAATTCAAGTAAAACTTGTAATTACCATGATAGCGATATTGGCTATGTTGTTTTTATTACCAATACAAGTTTTTGGTACAAATGAAGAAATGCAAATGATAAAAACAAATAATGAAGATTACATTATTTACATTAAAGAATTACAAAATACATCATTTGAATTTGCGATTACACAAAGTTTAGATACAGAAGAAATGGATAGAAATTATCAATCAGCTGAAGATGATAATGGAAATCATGTTGTACTTATTTCTAAAGAAAAATATGAAGAAATAAGTGGACAAAATAATTATTTATTTGTAAAAAAAGATGGAAAATTAATAATTGAAGGCATAAAATTAGATTTTAATCAAGTTTTTACAACACAAAATATGGAACAAGTTGAATTGACATCAAAAAAAATTGAGACACAATTAATAACAGATATTACAGAAAAAGATGAAGAAATAAATGGAGTGAAAGTAAAAATAACAGTTGGAGGATTAAAAATTAATGCAAAAGAAAACTCTAATTATTATTATGCAATAACTAAGTTGCCATCAGAAAGGTATGATACTCTAAAAGAATTAGCAGATAAAATTAATACTGACTATGAAAAGAGTGATATGTATTCAAAAATAGATCTATCAAAACAATTTTATAGTTTGTATAGTGATTTAGCAGATGAACAAGATTGGAAAAAAGTAGATAATTATACAATTTTACAACCAAATGATGCAAAAAAAGGTGATCAATATGTTGTATATATAAAAGAAGTAGATGAAAATCAAAATGAAACAGTTGATGTAAAATTTATGACATCATATAGAGAAGATGAAGAAGAAAAAATACCGGGAAGAACAGAAAGTAAGATTGTGAAAGAAACAACTAAATTACCAATTACAGGTGATAGTATAATTTTATTTGTAATATTGGCAGTTATTGTAATTGTAGCAGTTATTGTTTTTATAAGAATGAAAAAATTACAAAATGCCAAAACAGGTAGATAGAAGGTAAAAGATGAAGTTAAAATTATATAAAATATTTTTTGCAATATTACTTATTTTAGCATGTATAACTATAACTTTCATTGTTATTAAATATCATAATAGTAATTTGATAGAAATGGAGAACAAAGAAGCGATTGAAACATTTTCAAGAGAAGTGGCTGCTGATAATGAAAATGAAGAAATAAAAATGAATGGTTACAAAGTAATTGGAATAGTAAAAATTCCTAAAATAGAAATAGAATATCCAATATTAGATATAGATACATATAATCCAGAAGAAACTAAAGAGCCAATGAAAACTTCAATTGTAAAATATTGGGGAGAAAACGTAAATGATTTTGGAAATTTATCAATAGCAGGACATAATAATTATAATGGAACAATGTTTGGAAAGGCTAAATACTTAGAAAAAGGAGATATTGTTCAATTAACAGATTTAAATAATCAAACTATAAAATATGCTATTGATGATATTTTTGTAACAGATCCAAATGATATTACTATATTACAAACTACAAATAAAGATGTAAGAGAAGTAACTTTAATTACATGTACAAATGGAAATAAACAAAGGCTTATATTAAAAGCGAAAGAAGTAGCATAAAAGAAAAGGAGGAAATTTTAATGGCAACAAATTTCAAAATGCCGAATAAGAAAACAACTATAGCAATAGTTGTAGCGATTATATTACTTTTGGTTATTGCTGTAACTGGTACAGTTGCATTCTTAAAAGATAGAGGTAGAACAGAAGCTGCAGATTTAGAAGAATTTAGTCAACAAGATAAATCTGTAGTAGAGCAACAACAATCTTCAGGTTCAGAGCAAAATCAAGGGCAAACAGAAGAAAATGCTCCAGTACAAGAAGGGCAAACAGAAGAGCAAAATCAAGAACAAGCACAAGTGACAGATGAACAAACAGGAGAAATACAAACAGCTACAGATGATGCAACTACTACAATAAATCAAAATTCAGGAACAGTAAGAACAGATAATATTCAAGAAACAACAATAGAAAGAGTAGAAACAGAAGAAATACCAGAACAAAAGGTATCAGAAGGTCATTATGTAGGTTGGTCATCAATGGAACTAACAAATATTAGTGCATCTAGTCAAATAAATGTAACAAATAAAAATGATATAAAAATCACAAAAAAAGCAACTACAAAATCTGGGGACAATTTAGTAACAAAAGGTGAAGAAATAACATATGACATAACAGTTAAAAATGATGGGATTAAAGATGTTACAGCTTTAGAAGTAAAAGATAGAATTCCGGAAAATACTAAATATGTAGAAAATTCAGCTGGAGATGCAGTTGAAAAAGTAATGAAAAATAAAAGTGTTATAGGATTAGTTTGGAAAGTAGATTTAAAAGCTGGAGAAGAAAAAACTGTAAGTTTTAAAGTTACAGTAAAAGATGGGGCAACAGGAGTAATTACAAATGTGGCTTTAGCACATGGAGAAGAAACAGAACCAGTTAAAAATTCTATTATAGAAGCTTCAAAGACAGCTGTAATAGAAGGAAAAGAACAAGGAGAATCTGCTAAAGTAGGAGACAAAATAACATATACAATAACTGTAAAAAACACAGGTGATATTGAAGGAACAGCTAATGTAAAGGATACAGAATTAAAGAATCTAATAGATAATAAAATATTAGAAATAGATGAGGCATCACAAGAAATTGCAAATAAATTAATAGAAGGAACTACAGTAGATGTTCCAGCTAATGGTGAAGGAACATTAAGTTTTACTGCAAAAGTAGTAAATGTAAATGGAGCTATTAAAAATATAGTGTCAATTGGTGAATTACAACCAGAAGCAATAATTGATACTTATGGATTAGAGATTGAAAAAGAATTAACAAAAATACAAAGAGATAAAGTGGAAATTAATAAAGATTTGCCAGTAAAAGAAGGAGATATTCTTACATATACAATTAAAGTTACAAATGTAGGAAGTACAGTTGTAAACAAAGCTACAATTACTGATGAATTACCTCAAAACTTAAAAGCTTTAACTCAAACAACATTTAGCAATGTTAAAATTGGAGCTGGAAAATCAGTTTCTAAAGAAGTAAAAGTTGAAGTAACATCAGTTAATGGAGCAATAGTAAATATTGCAAAAGTTCAAGATGAAGAAAGAACAGATAATAATAATAAAGTTGAAAAAACAACAAATACAATAGATATTAGTATTGATAAAAAAGCAGAATTAGAAAAATCATCAACAAATAATAAAGAAGAGTATAAAAATATAGCAGAAGTTGGAGATATAATCCATTATACAGTATCAGTAACTAACAATGGAAATGTTAAATTAGAGGGATTAAGAATTGTTGATGAAACAATGAATGAAGAAAGTACAATAACTTTAGAAGCAGGTGAAACAAATCTAGAAGCTCTTAAATTTGATCATGAAGTAGTAGCTACAGATATAAAAGTAGAAGCAGGAAAAATAACATATATTTATAATACTGCTGCTGCAATATATACAGATGAAGAAAATCCAGACAATAATGTAACTGTTAGAGATACAAAAAATGTTGAAGTAAATGATAAATATGATTATGTAGTAAATTACTTAGAAGAAGGTACAAATGCAGTGTTAGCAGAAGCTAAGACAGTAGATAAACAAACATATCAAACATCAGTAACAGAAAAAGCAAAAGAAATAGAAGGATATAAAGCAGATGAAGATGAAAAAACAATAACAATCAATGTAAAAGATAATGTAATAAACTTCTATTATACAAAACGTGCAGATTTAAGTTATACAGTAAATTACCTAGAAGAAGGTACAAATGTGGTATTAGCAGAAGCTAAGACAGTAGATAAACAAACATATCAAACATCAGTAACAGAGAAGGCAAAAGAGATAGAAGGATATAAAGCAGATGAAGATGAAAAAACAATAACAATTAATG
>JAFQQR010000002.1 GCA_017410505.1 Clostridia bacterium
AAGTATGTGTATTAAGTGAGAAATTCAAATTAGAAGATATAGAAACACCAATACCAGTAGATACAAGTATTGATGATTGGATAAAAGAAATTGAAGAGAATGTAAAAAGAAATAAACAACATAGGGTAAATCGAAAAGAAACAGAAGAAAATAATAACATAAAAAATGTAATAATAAATTCAAAATTTATGAAGGAGATAATGAAAATGAGAGAATTTTCGGAGATGAGATGTAGTTTTTAAAAAGAAAAAGGCTATGTTTTATTAAGAGAACAAAGAAATAAATAAAGGTTGAAACCAAAGGCATTTGAGGATTAAAAATAAAAGATAAAAAAATTGCCTACATTTACTTGACACATACAACAAACATTTTTGTTGTCATCTTTTATTGTATTTAATAAGTAAATTTGATAGAATAAAAAAGAAAAATAGAGAGGTATTCCAAAATGGACAAAAATGTTTATTTGAGAAACGTCACTAAAAGGATACCCGAACGGACAAAGGAGGAAAAAATGCCAAACTGGACAAAAGAACAAAAACAAGCAATATACGAAAAAAATTCAAACCTACTAGTTGCAGCTGCAGCAGGAAGTCGGAAAAACAGCAGTACTAGTAGAAAGAATAATAAACAAAGCAATAAATGAAAACATAGATATAGATAAATTACTAGTAGTTACATTTACAAATGCAGCAGCATCTGAAATGAGAGAAAGGGTATTAGACGCAATATACAAAAAATTAGACGAAGACCCAGAAAATGAAAATCTACAAAAACAAATAACATTACTAAATATGGCAAGTATATGTACAATAGATTCATTTTGTTTAGAAGTCGTAAAAAATAACTTCTATGAATTAGAAAATGTATCACCAAATTTTAGAATAGCGGATACACCAGAGATAGAACTATTAAAACAAGAAATACTAGATGAATTATTTGAAAATAAATATCTTTCAGAAGATAAAGATTTCACAAAATTAATAAATACATATACAAGTTATAGAGACGACACACCGCTAAAAGAGTTAATTACAAACATATATAATTATATAAGTTCAAGTCCATATCCTAGAAAATGGTTAAACGAAAAAATCGAAATGTTTAATATAGAAAAACAAATAGACGAAGATTTTAGTAATACCCCATGGGGAAAGTCTTTATTACAAGAAATGGATGAAGAGTTAATAGATGATATTGCAATACTTACAGATGTATTAGAAAGTTTAGAATATGACAAAGAATTAGAAGATTTTAAACAAACAATAGAAACAGATGTTAAACAATTAAATATATTAAGACAAAGTTTAGACAATTGGGACAAATCATATGAAATAGCACAAAATCTTAAATTTGTAACATGGCCAAGAAAAAAAGTAGAATCAGAAATAAAAGATGAAGCTAAATCAATAAGAGATAATGTAAAAAAGAAATTTAATAAAAAAATAGACAAAATATTTGTATCAGACTCTAAACAATCAAATCAAGACATATATGATATGTATGAAATATTAAAAAAATTAGAAAATTTAATTATAGAATTTGATGATATATTTTCAAAAAGAAAAAGAGATAAAAATATAGTAGATTTTACAGATATAGAACACTTTGCATTAAATATTTTAGTAAAAGATGTAGAAACAGTAATTGACGAAAATGGAGAAAAAAGAGAAAACATAATAAAGACAGAAGTAGCTAAAAAATATACTGAAAAGTTTGAAGAAATAGCAATAGATGAATACCAAGACAGTAACTTAGTGCAAGAATTTATACTTTCATCAATATCTAGAGGAAATAATATGTTTATGGTAGGAGATGTAAAGCAAAGTATTTATAGATTCAGACAAGCAATGCCAAAGCTATTTCTAGATAAATATGAAGAATTTTCTAATGTTGAGACAGTTGGGACAATCCAAAAGTGTCTCACTGGAAGGAAAATACAGTTATTTAAGAACTTTAGAAGTAGGGATAACATACTGGATTTTACAAATTTGATTTTTAAAAATATTATGAGCCATACTTTAGGAGAAGTAGAGTATGATGAAAAGGAATATTTGAATTTTGGTGCTGAGGATTATAAAAAAATTGGTCAAAATTTGAAGACAGAGATTGATATAATAGATACAAAAAAAGATGAAGATAGCGAAAATACGGAATCTTATTTAGAAAATAATTATGAAAATTATGATAATGATGTAGATGCAGATTCAGAAGAGTTGGAACATATAGAAAATATTGAATTAGAAGCAAAATATGTTGCTAAAAAAATAAAAGATTTAATAGATAATAAATATCAAGTCTATGATAGAAAAAATGAGTGTTTTAGAGATATAACGTATAAAGACATAGCAATTTTATTAAGGTCAACAAAAGATAAGGCAAGCATATATGAACAAGAAATGATGAATTTGGGAATGCCGGTATTTTCAGATAGCAATCAAGAATATTTGGATTCAATTGAAATTCAAACAATAATGAGCCTGTTGAAAGTAATTGATAATCCAATGCAAGATATTCCCCTTGTAACAATTTTGAGGTCAAATATAGGTGGTTTTACAGATAATGAATTAGTGGAAATTAGATTATCAGATAAATATGATAATTTCTATAATTGTATGCTAAAGGCAAAAGTAGATGTAAAACCAGAGTTGAAACAAAAAATTGAAAAATTTATAGAGAATATAAAAACATGGAGAAAAGAACAAGAATATTTATCTTTAGATGAATTAATTTGGAAAATTTATTCTGACACAGGATATTACAATTATGTAGGATTAATGCCAAATGGTAATTTAAGGCAAGCAAATCTAAAAATGTTATTTGAAAGAGCTAAAAAATATGAAACAGCAAGTTTTAAAGGATTGTATAATTTTATAAACTTTATAGAGAAATTGAAAACAAATTCAGGAGATTTAAGTGCTGCTAAAATTATTGGTGAAAATGATGATGTAATTAGGATAATGAGTATCCACAAAAGTAAAGGTCTAGAATTTCCAGTTGTATTTTTAGTAAATTCAAATAAGCAATTTAATGAACAAGATATAAGAAAAAATCCAGTATTATTACATCAAGAGATGGGGATTGGAGCTAAATATATAAATTATAATGCACAGGTTCAATATGATACATTAACAAGAGAAGCTATAAAAAATGTTATTAGAAATGAAAGTATTTCAGAAGAAATGAGAATTCTGTATGTTGCATTAACAAGAGCTAAAGAAAAACTAATAATAACAGGTATAGCAAAAGATTTTACGAAACAGATAGAAGATATCGAGAAACAAGTAAGTATCTATCCAAGGAAAAATGGAAAGATTAATCCTATTTTAGTAAAAAAATATAAAACATATTTGGATTGGATTTTATTGGTTTACCTTTATGTGAAAAATAATACAGACAATCTACTTGAATTAAATAGAATTAATCCTAGAAATATAGTTGATAAAAATATAAAGCAAGAAGAAGAGAATGACTCTAAAAAAATAATTAAAATATTAGATTCAAAAGTCCATGAAAAAGATTTATTAAATAAAATAAAAAACAAAATAGAATATGAATATGAAAATAAATTAGCAACTACTATACCTACAAAAAGCTCAGTTACAAAAATAAAACAAATGAAAGAAAAAACAGTAGGGGTTGATTTTGAAAATTTAGAAGATTCTGAAGTAACAGAAAAAAAAGAAATAACTTTTGAAAAACCTAAGTTTTTACAAGAAGAAAAAGACATAAAAATAACATCAGCTCAAAAGGGTACATTAATACATTTATGTATGCAAAAATTAAATCCAAAAGAAGAATATGACTTACAAAAAATTAAAGAATTAATTAATAATTTAGAATTAAAACAAATTATAACAGAAAAAGAAGCGGATGCAATAAATCCATATAAAATACTAGAATTTACTAAATCTAACATATGGGAACAACTAAAAAATGCAAAAGAATTCTATCAAGAAAGACCTTTTTATATAAATATACCAGCAAAAGAAATTTATGATGAACAAATAAATGAAAATATATTAGTACAAGGTATTATAGATTTATATTATATAGACAAAGAAGATAACTTAGTTTTATTAGATTACAAAACTGATTATGTAGAAAAAGGAAAAGAAGCGGAGCTGATAGAAAAATACAAGAAACAATTAGAATTGTATAAAGAAGCATTAGAGCAAGCGTTAGATAAAAAAGTTGATCAAATTTATATATACTCAGTATATTTAGGAAAAGAAATTAAATATTTATAAAACATAAAATGAATTTTATAATGTCATCATCTTAAATAAAAAACATATATTTTAATAATAAAATTTAAGGTGGTGATATTGTGAAAAATACGTATACAGTTGCATTAGCTGGAAATCCGAATGTAGGAAAATCAACTATATTCAACAATTTAACAGGAATGCATCAGCATACAGGAAATTGGACAGGTAAAACTGTTGCAAATGCAACAGGTACATCTATTATAAAAGATGCAGAATTTTTATTTGTAGATATACCAGGTACATATTCTATAATGTCCAGTTCAGAAGAAGAAGAAATTGCACGAGATTATATATGTTTTGGAAATCCTGATGTAACAGTAATTGTTTTAGATAGTACATGTCTAGAAAGAAATCTGAATTTAGTTTTTCAAATAATGGAAATAACAGATAACATAATAGTTTGTGTAAATTTATTAGATGAAGCTAAAAAGAAAAAAATAAAAATTAATTTAAAAGGATTGGAACAATTATTAGGAGTTCCTGTAGTAGGCACAATAGCTAGAGATAAACATACATTAGAAAATCTGAAAAACACGATATATAAAGTTTGCAAAGAGGAGGTTATATCTTGTCCAAATGAAGTAAAATATAATCCCAAAATTGAAGAAAATATAAATTTATTAGAACAGAAATTAACAGATGTTAATGAAGTAGATATCCATATAGAAAATAGAGCGATTGACACAATAATTGAAAGTGAAAAAATCTCTAGAAAATTATATAGATGGATATCTCTTAAACTGATTGATGGGGAAGAGAAAATTTTAAAATCAATACAAAATAATTTAAATATAGATTTAAAAAATAATCAAATTCAAGAATGTTTATCATACATAAAGCAAAATTTGGAAAAAGAGAATATAACATCAAATAATTTTAAAGACAAAATAGTATCAGATATAATGAAAAGGGCAGAAGAAGTTTCGAAAGAAGTTTGTACATTTGAGAATAAGGATTATGGGGCAAGAGATAGAAAAATTGATAAAATTTTAACTTCAAGAAAATTTGGAATTCCTATAATGATTTTGTTTTTAGGAATTATATTTTGGATAACAATAGTTGGAGCAAATTATCCTTCTCAAGTTTTATTTAGTATGTTCAATTGGATTCAAGATAAATTAGTGCTTTTTGCGGAATTTGTTCATTGTCCAGTCTGGCTTTCTAATATGCTAATATATGGAATATATCAGACATTAACGTGGATTGTGGCAGTAATGTTGCCACCTATGGCGATTTTCTTTCCTTTGTTTACAATTTTAGAGGATCTAGGATATTTACCTAGGATTGCTTTTAATATGGATGGATTTTTTAAAAAGGCGTGTTGCAGTGGGAAGCAGATGATTACTATGTGCATGGGATTTGGTTGTAATGCATGTGGAGTAACAGGATGTAGAATAATAGATTCTCCAAGAGAAAGACTAATAGCAATACTAACAAATAATTTAGTACCTTGTAACGGAAGATTCCCATTTTTAATATCAATAGCAACAATATTTATAGCAGGAGCATATGCTGGAAGAAATGGAGTATTATCATCAATATTATCATCAATATTATCAACTATAGCAGTAATAATAGTTATAATATTTGGAATATTTCTAACATTGATAATATCAAAAATACTATCAAACACAATCTTAAAAGGAATGCCATCATCAATGGTATTAGAATTACCACCATACAGAAAACCACAATTTGGAAAAATATTAGTACGTTCTATATTTGATAGAACACTATTTGTATTAGGTAGAGCAATATCAGTTGCAGCTCCTGCAGGTCTTGTAATATGGTTGTTAGCAAATATAGGTATTGATGGAGAAAGCTTACTTTCAATAATTGCTAATTTTTTAAATCCATTTGCAAAAATGATGGGGCTAGATGGATATATTTTAACAGCATTTATTTTAGGTATACCAGCAAATGAAATTGTTTTACCTATAATACTAATGTGCTATTTAAAAGGTGGAACTTTAGTAAATATAGAGGATACAATGCAAATAGGGCAGATATTAATTAGTAATGGATGGAATATGCTCACTGCAATCAATGTTATGTTATTTACAATTTTACATTTTCCATGTGCTACTACTTTATTGACAATAAAAAAAGAAACAGGTAGTTGGAAGTGGACTGGGGTTGCATTTGCTATTCCTACAGTTTGTGGAATAGTTTTATGTATGTGTACTACCTTAATATATAATGTGATTAATGTATTAGTAATATAAATATGGTATCCAGAAAAAGTACACAATTGAAATTACAAAAACTAGTATAATTAATTTAGAGAGCTCATATTTTAGAGCTCTCTTTTACTAGATTATTTAATGAACTGTCTACCACATTCACCACACTTGATGCATAGATATTCTCTTGGATGTCTACAGTCAGGTCCTTGCCGAAAAGCTCCACTTTTAGGGAGAATTTTATTTCCTCTCTCTGTTTTAATATGGTTGATAACTAAACATATTAAAACAACAAGTATTACTATGAATAATACTATACATATAATCTTCATTTTTTTCCTCCTTGCAATTTTGCTCTCTAATATTATTTTGTTTATAAGTTATATATTGAACTGTCTAATTATATTAGAACAGGAATTTTAAAAATATATTATTAGATTAACATAATTTGATTGAAGTTTCAAGATTTAGGTGAAAATTTAGGATAAAAAATATACTTTCCCTGTTGGCAGTGCATGGATTTTTTCTAATAGTCATTCCCATGTGCTACTATTTTATTGACAATAAAAAAAGTATTAGCAAATTAATTTGCTAATACTTTTTTGTTAAAATCCTAGATTTTAGCAATATGTCTTAGGAAGGATTAGCAGCATCCTCCTCTACCACCACCACAGCAGCAGCATAATATTAATATAAGAATGATTATAAAGCAGCAGTCATCACCAAATCCGAAACCACCACATCCTCTGTTTTCTGGCATAGTCTAGACCCCCTTTCCAAGAAAAAACTATCATCTTTTTTTGTGTGTTTTTTGTTGTTCCTTTGTATAATACATATTATGAAAAAGGGAAAATTTGGTTACAAAAAAATTTAAAAGTCTTGAATTTAATATTTAAATTATATATAATTGGAGAAAGTTGTTTATAATCAATAAAAATATATAACGAAAGAAGGTATTAAAATGTCTGGGATAAAATTGGATTTGAAAAATACAGGGATTGAATTAAAATCAATATTAGAATATAAAGAGCAAGTAGAAAACATACATAAAGATCTAAATAAAAGAAAAAATGATGAAAAAGATTTTGTTGGTTGGATGGAATTACCAACAAATTATGATAAAGAAGAATTTTCAAGAATAAAAAAAGCAGCAAAGAAAATAAATAAAGAATCAGATATATTAGTTGTTATAGGTATAGGAGGCTCATACCTAGGAGCAAGAGCAGTAATTGAAGCTTTAACTAGCACATTTAACAATATGCTTACAGAAGAACAAAGAAAATATACACAAATAGTATTTGTAGGAAATAATTTAAGTCCAAACTATATAAATGAATTAATTGAATATATAGGAGATAAAGATTTTTCAGTAAATGTAATATCAAAATCAGGAACAACAACAGAGCCAGCAATAGCATTTAGAATATTTAGAGAAATATTAGAAAATAAATATGGAATAGAAGAGGCAAGAAGTAGAATATATGTTACAACAGACAAAGAAAGAGGAGCCTTAAAAGTATTAGCTGATAATGAAGGATATGAAAAATTTATTATTCCAGACAATGTTGGAGGAAGATTTTCTGTATTAACAGCAGTAGGGTTATTACCAATAGCAACAGCAGGAATAGATATAGATAAATTAATGGAAGGTGCTCGAAATGCACAAGAAAGATATGATGATTCAAATTTAAAATATAATGAATGTTATAAATATGCAGTTGCAAGAAATATATTATATAATTCAAATAAAGATATTGAAATATTAGTAAATTATGAACCTAAAATGCATTATTTTACTGAATGGTGGAAACAGCTATATGGAGAGAGTGAGGGAAAAGAACAGAAAGGAATTTTTCCAGCAGGAGTTGATTTTACAACAGATTTACATTCAATGGGGCAATACATACAAGAAGGAAGAAGAAATTTATTTGAGACAGTTATTTCAATAGAAAATTCTGAATCAGATATAACTATTAATAAAGATGAAGATAATTTAGATGGATTGAATTATTTATCTGGAAAAACTTTGGACTATGTGAATAAGAAAGCTATGGAGGGAACTATGCAGGCACATGTTTCGGGAGATGTACCTAATATTTTAATAAATGTAGAAAAATTGGATGAAGAAAATGTTGGAGAATTAATATATTTCTTTGAAAAAGCTTGTGCAGTATCTGGTATGATTTTGGGGGTGAATCCGTTTAATCAGCCGGGTGTTGAGGAATATAAGAAAAATATGTTTAAATTATTGAAGAAACCAGGATATTAAGATTTTGTCAAAAGGAATGTGGCGATTCAGTTTAGCATAAAAATTGACCGTTCTAAATGTTGATATATTAAAATTTAAAATTCATTTCTCCAAACGCAATGCCGAGAGGAATAAGGGAGTTTATTGCTACGGTAACCATTCTGGAGAGAATGTTTGAAACAGTAGGTCGAAACGTATTTTAAATTTTAATATATCAACATTTAGAACTACTCTGTGTGTTTGAGGCTGAATTGTAATAAATGAACTTAGTTTTTTGGTTTGTAAGAGAAGGAATGAAAGATGATATTTAAAGAAGAATTTAAGATGCAATTAAAAGATATAGGAAAAGAAAATTATATAAAAAATAGGGCAATATTAGAGATGTTTGAAAATATAGGAACATATCATTCAGATTTGGCAGGGTATGGTCCTAATGATATTAATGAAACTGGTGTAGCATGGGTATTGTTGGATTGGAAATTAGAGGTGTTAAAAAGACCTAAATATGGGCAAATTTTAAGAATTGATACTTGGGGAAAACCTACAAAAAAGTATTATACTTATAGAGATTTTGAAATGTATGATGAGCAAGATAATTTATGTGTAATCGGAACTTCAAAATGGGTGTTACTAAATGTTGAAACTGGTAGAATTACAAGTATTGGTGAAGAAATAGCAGAAAAATATGAATTTGAAGATAAAAATGTATTTAATATAGAGGAATTGGATAAACTAAAAATACCTGAGGTATATAGTGCCGAAATGAAGTATAAGGTTGCTAGAAGAGATATAGATTTAAATGGACATATGCATAATTTGTATTATTTGGATTTGGCTTATGAGGTGTTGCCTGAGGATGTTTATGAAAAGAGACCTTTTGATAGTGTTAGAATTCAGTATAAGAGGGAAGTTAAATTGGGGGATGTTATAAAGTGTAGGTATACTTTTGAGGATGGTAGGCATGTTGTGAATATATGTAGTGAGGATGAGAGTAAAGTGCATGCTGTTGTTGTTCTTGAATAAGCATTAATAATAAATTTTTTGAAAAATGTTGAAAAATGGCATAAAGGTGTGATATAATAAGAACCGGTTTTTAAAATAAGGGAGGAATTTAAATGAAAGAAGTTATGAGAAAAACTAACATTATCGGAACAATAGGACCTGCAAGTGAAAGTGAGGAAATGTTTACAAAACTAGTAAAAACTGGATTAAATGTAGCAAGAATCAACTTTTCACATGGTGGATATGAAGAAAATGCAGTTAAAATCGAAACAATAAAAAGAGTTAGAAAAAACCTAAATAAATCAGTTGCATTAATGTTAGATACAAAAGGACCAGAAATAAGAACAGGAAAATTAGAATCTGGTGATGAAAAAGTATTAATAGAAGAAGGACAAGAATTTACATTTGTAAATGAAGATATAATAGGAAATAACACAAAAACATCAGTAAGTTACAAAAACTTATACCAAGATGTAAAACCAGGAGCAACATTATTAGTTGATGATGGAGCTATTGAATTTGAAGTTTTAGAAATAAACGGTAAAGATATTAAATGTAAAGCATTAAATGCAGGTAGATTAGGAAGTAGAAAAACAATGAATGTACCTGGATTAAAATTAAATTTACCAGCATTAGCTCAAAAAGATATTGATGATATAACAAATGGTATAAAAGCAGGATTTGATTTCATAGCTGCATCATTTGTAAGAAGAGCATCAGATGTTAGAGAAATAAGAGAATTATTAGACAATAATGGTGGAAAACATGTTAAAATAATATCTAAAATCGAAAGTCAAGAAGGAATTGACAATTTTGAAGAAATATTAGAATTAACAGATGGAATAATGGTAGCTCGTGGAGATATGGGTGTTGAAATACCAATGGAAAGAGTTCCAGTTGTACAAAAACATTTTATAAAAAGATGTAATGAAGTTGGAAAACCAGTTGTAACAGCAACACAAATGTTAGAATCAATGACATCAAACCCAAGACCAACAAGAGCTGAAGTAAGTGACGTTGCAAATGCTGTATATGATAGAACAAGTTGTATAATGCTTTCAGGAGAATGTGCAATGGGAAAATATCCTGTAGAGTGTGTTGAAGCAATGGTTAAAATTTCAAAATCAATAGAAAGTTCAGTAAACTACTGGAAAAGATTTGATAAAAAGAATTTTGCATTAGATGCAAAAGATATAGAAACAAATATAGCTTACACAACATGTGTAACAGCTAAAAATGTAAATGCTGATGCAATAGTTGCATATACAAATACAGGAGATTCTGTAAGAAAAATAGCTGGAATGGGACCAGCATGCCCAATATTTGCAATAACAGATAATGAATCAACATATTATCAATTAGCAGTTGCATGGAATGTAACACCAATATTAGTACAAGACCAAAAATCAATTGAAGAAACAATTGAAAAAGGTTTACAAAACTTACAAGCAGAAAACATCCTAGAAAAAGGTGATACAGTAGTATTAGCAGGTGGAGCTAAAATATTACCAAATGCATCAGAAAATAAAGCTATAGGTGGAATTGTAAGAATATAATTTTATATAATATTAAATAAAAAATGAGATAAAATCTTTGGGATTTTGTCTCATTTTTTAAATTTTTGGAAAGTTCGTTTTTAATTTTGATATTTTTGCAATTTATAGAAAATAAGAAGGAACATCTGTCGAAAAAAAACATATAATAAGTTTAAAAGGAGGAAAAAATATGTTTAGAAGATCCAGAAGATGTCATTGTATGAATAATGATTATGAAGATAATTCATGCGAATTAAAAAATGAAATTATGGAAAATGCTTGTTCAAATGTAAATTCACCTTGCACAAACAACGAATATGTTGATTGTTGTGAATGTGGATTTGATGAAGAGTATAATGTATTTCCAGAAAATCCAATGTTGGGTCAAAGTTATGTGCCATTCCAATATATGGATAGAACATTTAAACCATGTGTAGGTCTAAAAATGGGAACAATATTTCCAGAATTAGTTAGTCCTTATACACCATGCCAATCTATGCGTGAAATAGATTTTATAGCAGCAACTAATACAATAAAGGAGGGCTGTAACAAATGTCAATAGAAGAAAATAGAAATTGTGGTTGTAATGATAATTATAATAATTCCTATTATAATAATGTAAGTAATACACAAAATCAATGTATGTGTCAGGCTGAAAATACTATTGATTGTGATGCTAGGGATGAGATGTTACAAGAATTAAAATGTCTTAATTTTGCAATTATAGAGCTTGCTTTATACTTAGATACACATCCTGATGATGATAAAGCTTTATGTCTTCATAGAAGATATTGTAAAGAATTTAAAGAATTAAAAGATAAATATCAAAAAGTTTATGGTCCTTTATCTATTTATTTCCCATGTAATAAATGGAGATGGCTTGAAGAACCATGGCCTTCGTTTATTTTGGGAGTAGCTACTTATCTACAATTTTTGTGTAAAATTAATAAGATAATTAGAGAAATAATGTGAAATTTTTATGATTTTTTTGAAAATTTTTTTTGCATATTACTGAACTAGAAAAATGTTAAAAAATAGGGAAATGGACAAGTTGTTTTTCTATAGTTTAAGACACCATTGAAAAATTGTGACTTGAACAAGAAAAATAATTTTTTATTTGACAAAATTTTACAAATAAAATCTGGAAAATATTGCAATTTATAAACGGTTGTGCTATAATACTGAATATAAAATTGAGAGATAATGAAAAACAAAGGCAAGTTATAAAACAAAAGAAAATATGTTTTTTTTGACTTGCTATTTATTTTAAATAAATGGAGAAATAAAATATATTATGGGAAATGATATTTGCTTAAAAATAACTAATTGTGATAGAGTTGAAAAAATAAAAAATAATAGTAAAAAAATTGAAAAAGAAAATGTAGAAATAATTCTATTAGGGAATATATATAAAAGAAATTATGAAAAGTGTGGATTAGAAAATATTTATAATTTATATAAGGTATATGGAGAAAGAATATATAGATATTTAGATGGAGTATATTCGCTAATTATAATAGATTATAAAATGCAAAAATTATTTGTATTCCAAGATTATTTTGGAAGCAATCAAAATATTTATTATTATAAAGATGAGAAAAAAATATATCTTACGAATGAACTTAAACAGATTATTTTGCAACATGAACAAGATTGGAAAATTAATAATAATACAGTAAAACAGTTTTTAAAAAAAGGATTTGTGATTGGGAAAGAAACATTAGTAAAAGATATTAATAAAATTCCAAGTAAAAAATATTTACAAGTGGATTTAAAAAATATGAGTATTAGATTGAAAAAATATCATTATAAAGAATATAGAGATAAAAGAGTAATAGATAAAAAGATATATAATAATATTTTTGAAAGTATATGTTTGTCAGCTGTTCCAACTGAAGCTGTGACAACAATTTCATCAGGATATGATACTAATTATTTATTATATACTTTACGAAAAAATACAAATAAACATATTAGCGCTTTTTGTATAGGGGGAAAAATTGGGAGAAATGAAGTGCCTGATGCAAAAAAAATATGTGAAAACTATGAAAATGTTATATTTAATTATAAAATGGTAAATGATGTAAGTTTGTATAAATATCCGGAGATAGTGTTTGCTTTAGAAGGTGCAATATATGAGTCAGGAATCTTTTTACAGTATGAATTAGCTAGATTACTGAAAGAAAATAATGTACACGAGATTATGCTGGGAGAATGTGCAGACCAAGTATTGAATTATGAATTGTACCATAAAAGAAATCTAATTATTAATAAAATTGAATATAATATAAAGAAAATCATAAAAAAGGCATTAGAATCAATCGATTATAAACCATATAAGGATCCATACGAAATGGCTTCATATAAAATATTAAAGAAGAATGGAATTTTGATGAATTATATGGGAGTTGACACTCAATATCCATATTTAAGACAAGAATTCATAAAAGTGGCAAAGAAAGTAGTAAAAAAAGGAGATATGGATAAAGAATATCACAAAAAAGTAATAAAATATATTTTACCATCTAATGTAACTGAAATATTAAAAAAAATCGGAGGAGCAACAGAATTAAAAACATTATTTGTAGGAAATATAGAATTTGATGATTTAAAAAGAATTAGTAAAGATAGTGAATTTTATTCAGATAAAAAGTTTGATGATAAATATTATGAAATTGATTATTACATGAAAATTATTTATATAGAATTATTTAAAAAAATATTTCTAAAGGATAGGGGCAAATATTTAAAACAAGAGATTAAAGATTATGATATAACATATTTTTTTCCAAATATAGAAAACAAAGAGAAAATGAAAGATGTATAAGAATTTTTATAAAAAAGAAAAAAGAAATAGAGGTAAATAATATTGAAAGTTATAATTATCGGGTTAGGATATGTAGGATTGCCTATAGCGATTACTTTTGCCAAAGAATATGATACATATGGTTTTGATATAAATAAGAAAAAAATAGAAAAATATAAAAAAGGAATTGATAGTACAAATGAAGTTGGGAATGCAGAACTAAAGCATACAGCACTAAGGTTTACAGATGATCCAAAAGATATAAAAAAAGCTGATTTTATAATTGTTACAGTTCCGACACCAATTAATAATTATAATAAACCAGATTTAAATCCTTTAATAAGTGCGACAGAAATGATTGCGCAGAATTTAAAATCAGGAAGTACAATAGTATATGAATCTACAGTATATCCAGGAACTACAGAAGAAATATGCATACCAATAATCGAAAAAAAATCAGGATATAAGTTTAATAAGGACTTTTTTGTAGGATATTCACCAGAAAGAATAAATCCTGGAGATAAAGAGCATAAATTTGAAAATATAAATAAAATAGTAGCAGGTTCTAATGAACAAGTTGCTGACAAAATTTTAAAATTATATCAAAAATGTTTAAAAGGAAAAGTGATTAAAGTATCATCTATAAAAGTAGCTGAAGCATCGAAAATAATAGAAAATGCTCAAAGGGATATTAATATTGCTTTTATAAATGAAATATCAAAAATATTTCATATAATGAATATTGATACACAAGAAGTTTTAAAAGCAGCATCTACAAAATGGAATTTTTTGAATTTTAAGCCAGGTTTGGTAGGGGGACATTGTATAGGGGTTGACCCATACTATTTAGTTTATAAAGCAAGAGAGTTAAATTTCGATCCACAAGTAATCCTTTCGGGTAGAAAGATTAATGATTCTATGGGAACATATATTGCTGAAAATATAAAAAGGATTTTATTAGAGAAAGGCATAAAGCTAGAAGATGCCAAAGTTCTAATAAAAGGTTTAACTTTTAAGGAGAATATAAATGATATAAGAAACTCAAAGATTATAGATATTATAAAAGAGTTAAATAAAAGTAAAATAAAAGTATATTTAGAAGATGAAAATGTAGATAATGCAGAATTAGAAAAGATGTATAATCTATCATTAGATAATAGCATACCTAAAGTTGATGTTGTTGTTATTGCTGTAAAACATAAAAAATATTGTAATATGAAAATAGAAGAATTAGAACAACTTTTTAGTGATAAAAGTAAAATAATATTCGATATACATGCTATTTTTGATAGAGATAAATTATTAGAGAGAGGTTTTGATGTATGGAGATTATAAATTTAAACAAAGAAACAACTTTTTTAATAACAGGGGTAGCAGGATTTATAGGCTCAAACTTAGCAGAAGAATGCTTGAAATTAGGATCTAAGGTTAAAGGAATAGATAACTTTTCTAATGGAAGAGAAGAAAATATTAAAGAATTATTGAAAAGTGAAAGATTTGAATTTATTAAGGGAGATATTTGCGATTATGACTTATGTAATAAAGCTTGTGACTCTGTTGACTATGTATTTCATGAAGCGGCATGGGGATCAGTTCCGAAATCAATTAAACAACCATTAGACTATACTAAGAATAATATATTAGGTACTCATAATATGCTACATGCTTCTTATGAAAATCATGTAAAGGCATTTATTTATGCTTCATCTGCATCTGTTTATGGAGATAATGATGATAGAGTAAAGGAAATTGGAAAAGAGGGAAATCTTTTGTCTCCATATGCATTTAGTAAAAAAGCAGATGAAGACTTAGCAAAGCTATATTATAATTTATATGGGTTAAAAACTATCGGACTAAGATATTTTAATGTTTTTGGTCGAAGACAAAATCCGTATTCAGAGTATTCGGCAGTAATTCCTAAATTTATAAAGGCTATTTTAAATGGTGATGAAATAACTATTAATGGTAATGGTGAGCAGAGTAGAGATTTTACATATATTGATAATGTTATTGAAGCAAATTTGAAAGCATGTATAACTAATGAAAATGCTGCTGGACAAGTTTTTAATGTAGCCCTTGGACAGAATACATCGATAAATGAGTTATATAAATTGTTAAGTGTATTTTTAGGAAAAGAAACAAAAGTGAACTATGGACCAGAAAGAAAAGGAGATATAAAAAATTCTTTAGCAGATATAGAAGAAACAAAAAATGTTTTAAATTATAATCCTAAATATAGTATAAAAGACGGATTAGAAAAAACAGTCAAATGGTATATCGAAAATTTGGATGTAAAAATGTAAAATAGTTATAATATATTGATAAAAAGTTATTAAAAAGAGGAAATAAGTATGAAAATATTAATAGGGGTATGTGGTATAGGAAAAGGTCATTGTATTAGACAATATGAATTAAGTAAAGAATTAATAAGAAGAGGACATGAAGTAAGAATTTTAACATATAATGAAGGGGTTAAATTCTTTGAAAAAACCAAAATAAAAACTTATGAAGTATATGTTCCAATAATTTTATTTAAAGGAAAGAAAATAAATATTTGTGATTGTATAAAAAGAAATTTTTTAAATTTTATTCCTGGAGTAATAAAAAATAGAAAAATATATAATACATTGATTAAAGACAAATTTATACCAGATTTATGTATTAGTGATTATGAACCTGTTGTTGCTAAAATGGCATATAAATTAAATAAACCACTAATAAATGTAGATCAACATAGTAAATTTATTTATATGAAAGAAGAAAGTATAAATGGATGTTCGTGTACTGAAGAAAAAAGAAGACTGCAATTATTTTTTCCAAAATCAGAAAGAAAATTTGTTGTTTCTTTTTATGATATACCTAAAGAGATACTACCGGATAATGTTGAAATATTATATCCTATAATTAGAAATGATTTAAAGGAAGTTATTAAATCTGAAAAAAAAGAAAAACAAATTGTAGTATATTTTTCAAAATTCATAAATATTCCAATAGAACAAAAATTAGAAGATATAATAAATATATTTAATAATTTTGAAGAATATAAATTTATTATATTTTCAACTGAGCATTATAATAAAAAAATAGAAACGGGAGTGAATGTTGTAATAAAGAAAAATGATAGAAATCAATTTGTAAATGAATTAAGTAAGGCGTGTGCTGTAATTAGCACAGCTGGTCATACTTTAATTTCTGAAGCAATATATTGCAATATACCTACATTTGTAATTCCATTACCATCATTTGATCAAAATTATTGTGGGAGATTTATAAATGAAAATGATATAGGATATTCTTCTAATATAATTACATATAAAAATTTAAAAAGATTTTTAGGGAATATAGAAAAATATAAAGAAAATATTAAACAATGTAGAAATTTAGTAAAAAAATCAGATACATTAAATTATTTGGCAGATAAGATTGAACAATATAGATAATAATAAAGAATAATATGATTGAGGAGAAATGAAGTGGAAAAAGTAACCTTTTTAGTAAGCAATAGTTGTAATTTTAGATGTAAGCATTGCTTTGTATGTGCTGGAAATAAAAAAAGTAATGAAATGAACAAAGAAGAAAAGTATAGAGCTATTGATAAAATATACGAATTAGGAGTCAAAAAGATATCTTTTAGTGGTGGTGAACCGCTAATGGATAAAAATATATTTGAATATATGAGTTATGCAAAAGAAAAAAAACTAAAAATTGGTTTTTTAACGAATGGATTGATGTTAGATGATGAAAAAATAAAAACGTTAGAAAATTTAAAAATAGATAGTTTGAGTATAAGTTTATATACAAATGATATAATTGGATTAAATGAGCAGAAGTATTGTGAATATCTAGAGAAAACTATGGATACATTAAAAAAACTTTCTAAAACATCATTAGAATATAAATTAACGATACCGGTTTCTGCTACTAGCATAGATGAAATATATAAATTGTTAAAGCTGATTGTTAATAATAATATAAATCCTAAAACTGTTAGAATATATATTATTACGCCTGTAGGAAGAGCAAAAGAAAATATAAGTATGTGCACCGAAAATATGGATGTTTCAAAATTATTAGATAATTTACCAGAAGAAGTAATAAAATCTAAATTAAATATAAGTATTGAACATACAGATGTTGATGAAAAAAATTGTGAGCAAATTAATAAATTTGGTAAATGCCAAATTTTAAAATATAAAAAAAATTATATTAATAAATATTCAGATCCACATATGGATGTTAATGGGGATTTATATTTATGTGGACTTTTGCTAAGACGAAAAGAATACTGTATTGGAAATATATTATCTGATTCAAAGGATGATATATTTGAGAATATAGATAAATTAGTGAAAAAGATAGATATAGAAAATGAATTAGATCCTTGTCCAATGTTAAACAGAAAAAAGAAGATGGGAAAAAGTTTAGTTTGTCCTATAATTTATGTGGAAACTAAGCAAGAAAAATAAAATATATATGAGGAGAACTAATATGAAAATCAATTATAAATCTAAATATTATTATACAGATTATACAAAAAAATATACTGAAAGTGGAACTTTTTATAATGTCGAAGAAAAACCAAAACTAGTTGTTTTAAAACCAACATTAAATTGCATTGCAAACTGTGAACATTGTAACCCAAGAAGCAAAAAGTTTTCTACAAATAAAGAAATATCTTTATTACAATATGATAAATTATTAAAAAAATTAAGAGAAATGGGAACAGAACAAATATGTATAAGTGGAGGAGAACCGTTAATTTATAAAGATATTATAAAATTGATAAGGCTAATTACTAAAAATGGACTAAAAGCATCATTAAATACAAATGGATGGTTTCTGGATATGAAAAAATTTAATGAATTAATTGATGCAGGAGTAATATGTATAAATTTGTCTATTGATTCACCAATAGCGGAAGAACATGATAGACTACGCGCGTTAAAAGGGTTATTTAATAAATCTGTAACTCAAATAAAACAATGTAAAGAAACTAATATACCATTTAGATTAAACTTAAGGATGGTATTATCAAAACACAATTATAAAGAAATCTCAGAGATGATAGATTTGGCAAGAGGTATTAAAGCAGACATTTTAAGTATTGATATGATAGAAGCTGATTCAAAAAATAAAAAATTTTTATTAAATGCCGATGAAATAAATGACTTTAAAGATAATTATGTGCCTGGTTTAATAGAAAAGATAAAGAAATTAGATATAGAAGATAGACTAAAGGACTATAATATAAAACAACTTAAAGATATGTTTAATACCAGATTTAATAATATACGAAATTTTGAAGAAGGATTATATTGGCCAGATGACACGATAAAAAATAAATGTGATATACCAAGTTCTTTTATGATCATAGAAGGAGATGGAATGGTTTTACCATGCAATGCAGTAGAATATAATAGAGATAAAATAATAGGAAATGTTTTAGAAACAGATATAGAAGAATTATGGACTTCAAAAAAGTGGAATGAATTTAGAAAAAATAAGATGAATTTCTGTAGAGAATGTCCAATGAATATGAGTTATATGATTGTATTTAATGAGGACGAAGTTGAAAGAGAATGTAGTATAGAAAGATTTTCTTCAGATAAAATTAAAGATATGATAAAAATTAATAAAAATAAAGAATATAATGAAGAACGATTAGAAGAATACTTAGATTTTTTTGGTAAAGATAATAAATTTATTGAAAAAATAAATAATAGATATCCGATTGATTCTCAAGAATATAAAGTAGAATTTCTATATCCAAAATTTTTTAATAATATGAACACTAATAGAACAATATTTAATAGCTATAATAACGCATCAGAATTTTATTCGTTAAGACAATTATTAGGAAGACCGAATAAATTTGAAAATCAATTAGAAATATTTGATTTTATGGACGAAAATTTAAATGATAAGTCTATAGTTATGGATTATGGTTGCTGTGTTGGAGATTTTTCGATATTATTTGCAAAGATGGGATTTAAAGTATTTGCTTTTGATTTGGATATAGATACTTTTAAATTTGCTCAAAAAAGATTTAAAGATAGAAATTTAGATATTGAAACGTATAGTGTTTTGGAAGATATGAAACTACCAGAAATATCTCAAAAAGTAGATTTTGTTTTTTGCAGAGATGTATTAGAACATACTGTTAATCCAATAGAAGTTTTAGAATATTTTTATAAAAACTTAAATGATAATGGATATATGTATATTTCTACAATGAATCCAGGAGAAGAAATATATATAGGTGCCGAACATTTAGAAAATACAATTAAACAAGCAAAAAGTGAAGAGTATAGGGATTTTTTTGAAGAACACTTTATTAATATAGGAGTACATGGCCTATATAAAAAGAAAGTATAAGAATTTATAATACGAAAATATAGTAATATAGGAGAAAAAATGAAAGATAAAAAAATGATTGTTTTGGAAGGTATTTCTGGAGCTGGAAAAAGTACAAATATAAAAATGATTACTAATAATGAAAAAAATATTGATGGAATAAATATAAAAATGAGTAAATTGATGGAAAACGTTGAAAAGACAAATTACATAGATTATACTAATACAAAATATTTTTTACTATTGGAAAATTTAAAAACTATTTTATATGAAGATTCAAAGAAAGATTATGTCTTATTTGAAAGATATTATCTGTCTTCGCTAGCACATGCGTATGCAATGAGTGTTATAAAAAATGATAAAAATATTTATAAAAAGGTGCTTAAGTGGTATAATGATAGTATTGGGAAAACTATTATTAAACCACACGCATATGTATTTCTTGATATACCTATAGAAATAGCTATAGAAAGAATAAAAAAAAGAAATGAAAATATTGTTAATGATATATGGACAGAAAAAAGATATATGCAATTATGCGAAGAATATAAAATTAATTTCATACAAGAATTTGAAAAAGATGTAAAAGTATATAAGGTTGATGCTACAAAAGAGATAAATAAAGTTTATAAAAATATATTGGAAATTATAAAAGATTTTAATAAAAAGTAAAAATTAAGGGAGTGAGAAAAATGAATAAAAAAATCGTTATAGGAGGGGCATGGCCATATGCTAATAGTTCTTTACACTTAGGACATTTAGCTGCATTAATTTCAGGAGATGTTCTAGCTAGATATCATAGACTACAAGGGGATGATGTTATATATGTATCAGGAACAGATTGTCATGGTACACCAATAACGGAAAGAGCAAAAAAAGAAAAAATTAGTGCCAAAGAAATTGCCGAAAAATATCATAAAGAATTTAAAGATGTTTTTGAAAAGATGAATTTTTCTTATGATTTATATACTAAAACTGAAGATGAATTTCATAAAGAAAAAGTACAAGAATTATTTAAGAGAATATATGATAATGGATATATTGTAGAAAAAATAGATGAAGACAATTATTGTACAAAATGTGGTAAATTTGTTGCGGATAGAGAGTTAAAGTTAATTTGTCCTAGTTGTGGTAATGAGACAAAAGGTGATCAATGTGATTGTGGTTATGTACCCACTAAAGAAGATTTAAAACAAGCAATTTGCAATGAATGTGGAAGTGAAACAGCAACAAAAGAAAATAAAAATTTATATTTAGAGTTACCAAAATTACAATTAGATATCGAAGAATATGTAGGTAAAAATGAATGTAAATGGAGAAAGAATGCACAGAATGAATCTAATAAATATTTAAAAGAAGGATTGAAAGAAAGAGCTGTTACAAGAAATCTAGACTGGGGTGTAGATATTCCAATTAATGGATTTGAAGATAAAAAGATGTATGTATGGATTGATGCAGTATTAGGATATTTAACTGCAACAATGAAATATTGTGAAAGTAATAAACTTGAGTGGAAAGATTGGTGGAAAGAAAATGGGCAAAACAATAAAATTTATATGGTTCATGGAAAAGATAATATAGTTTTTCATACATTAATTTTACCAGGATTGCTTATCGGACTAAAGGATAATATACATTTACCGGATATAATGGTTTCTACTGAATATCTAAATTTTAATGAACAAAAATTTTCTAAAAGTAAAGGCATAGGATTAACAATATTAGAGGCATTAGATAAGTTTGATACAGAAACATTGAGATTTCATTTAATAAAAAATGGCCCAGAAACTAAAGATACAAATTTTACAGAAGAAGATTATAAAATGACACATAATGAAATTACAAATAAATTAGGTAATTTTGTTAATAGAACTTTAAAATATAAAGGTTTATCAACAATTCCAAATGGAACAATGGATGTTAATGTTGAAAAATATATTAAAGAGAAATATACAGAAATATCAGATTATATAGAAAATATTGAATTTAGAAAGGCAACACTAAGCATAATAGAATTATTGGATTTCGCAAATAAATATTATGATGATAAAAAACCATGGATACAATATAAAGAAAATATGAAAGAATTTAATAATACAATATATACATGTGCAGTCACTATTGCTAATATTTCTAACATTATTGAACCGCTTATGCCTAAAATAGCTGAAAAAATAAGAGGATATTTAGCTATCAAAGATAAGAAATGGGAATATATAGGTAATATAGATTGTATTGAGTTAAATAATATAGAACCATTATTTGAAAGAAAATAACAAAAAATAGAGATGAAGTAAAAATGAAAATAATAATAAATGCAGATGATTTTGGAATTAATATAGATAGAGATTTTGGAATATTTTATGGTGTTATGAAAGGTTACGTTACTAGTGTCAGTATTGTTGTAACTGATAAAATTGGGTTAATAAGAAAAATACTAGTTTGGATGATGAGAAAGAAAGCAAGTATTGGAATTCATATTAATTTAACTGATAACCCATTAGTAAAATATAATATGGAAGAAATATGCGACATAAATTATGAATACGAACGAAGAAAATATGTTTTTTGGAAAAATTCGATAGATAATAAACTAAATATAAATAAAATAAAAGAAGAGATAGATGAGCAATTTGATAGATTTATGAAAGAATATGGTTTTATACCTAATCATATAGATGGACATAATCATTGTAATATTTTTAATAAAGAAGTAGAGGAAATATTTGAGGAAATTTCTAAAACATATAATATTCATTTAAGAATTCCATATGAAGATTTGAATAAATTCGATAAAAGTCTATTAGAAAACAATGAATATTTTAATAAATATTATATGTTAAAAAATGAAGTAGATAAAGATACAATAAATAACAATTTAGATTATTTTTTTAAATATGATATGTATCTATATAATTATATGTGTATAGAAAACTGTATAAAAGATATTAATTATATAGGAACAATGTATGGATATTTTAGATATTCGAAAATATTAATAGATCAATTATTAAAATTTGATAAAAAAGATTGTGTTCAAGTAATGACTCACCCAGGATTTTATTGGAGATTTATAAAACATAATACAAAATTTTCAAATAAAGATAGAAATATAGAATTAAAGAGTTTAAAATCATTAAAAAAACAATCTAAAAAATTAAAATTTATTTATACAGATTATAAAAATTATAAAAAATAATATTGATATTTTGTAACATAAAAAACGGTTAAATCAACTATTTATTTACAATTTTTGCATAAAAATAATAAGAAAATTTAGAGAAAAAATGTGAAATTTTTATGATTTTTTTGAAAAAATTTTTGCATATTGCCGAACTAGAAAAATGTTAAAAAATAGGAAAATGCACAAGTTGTTTTTCTATAGTTTAAGACACCATTGAAAAATTGTGGCTTGAACAAGAAATAATAAAAATAAATTTGTTTAAAGATATAGTGGCAATGAAAGATTTATGAAAAGAAACAAATGGAGAGAAATAATTAAGAAAAGTAATGCTGAAATTATTAAAGAAACAGGTTATCATTATAAAACATTTTATAAAAGATTTATTGATATATGTAAAAAAACTAAAAGAATATTTAAACCAATAGTGTTATATGTATTTGTTTTAAAAGAAAAAGAGGAAGAATAAATGATATATGTAGTTAGACATGGACAAACTGATTGGAATCTTGAAGGAAGATTTCAAGGTAGAATTGATATTGAGTTAAATGAAAAAGGAAGAAATCAAGCAGAAAAAACAAAAGAGAAGTTAGAAGGGATTAAATTTGAAAAAGTATTTTCAAGCCCATTAAAAAGAGCGTTTGAAACAGCAAAAATAATCACAGATGAACCAATTGAAATCGATGATAGAATAATTGAAAGATGTAATGGTCAGTTAGAAGGAAAGTTAAAAACTGAATGTGAAAATATGGTTGACTTTACTGATGAAAATGAACAAAAATTAGGAATAGAATCTTTACCTGATTTTAGAGGTAGAATAACAGAGTTTTTTGATGAACTAGAAGAAAAGTATGCAGGGAAAAATGTATTAGTTGTAACTCATGCAGGAGTAAGTATATATGTAAGATGTTATTTTGAAGGAGAACCTAAAGACTGAAATTATAATAATTATAAATTAAAAAATTGTGAAGTACTTGAATATGATAATACAAAACAAAAAAATAATGTAAAAGATGACAATTTTGAAAGATAAAGAAGTTATCGAAGAAACTGTAAAAGAAAACTACTGGGGTTGTGGACCTAACAATATTATCAATTGAAAAGATTTAAACAAAAGGTGAGAGATTGCTTTTAATCTCTCACTTTTTGCTGTATAATATGGAAAAAAGGAGAAAAAATATGAAACAAATAGAAATAACTGTAAGAGTTAAAGAAAAGTTAGATGAAGTGATTAATAAACTTGAAAAGCAAGGCTTAAAAAAAATAGAGAAAGTGATATACATGATATATATATGACACAAATTAAAAATGAATTAAAAAAAGATAATATTAGATACATACTATCTAATTGTGTATTGTTAAGAAGTTTTACTGTTGGTGGAGAAAAAATAAAAAAGATAACATATAAAAATAAAGAATATGACAATGAAAAATTAATTTCAGAGAAAAAAGTAAATGTTGATTGTAATGATTTACAATCAGCACAAAAATTGTTCGAATGCTTAAAATTTGAAAAATTAGTAGAAGTAAAATATTATGTAATAGTACTAGAAAAAGATGGAGTTGAATTTGCATTTCAAGATGTTGAAAATTTAGGTTTATTAATGGAATATGAAAGTCTTATTGATTTTGAAAATAAATCAATAGCTGATATAAAAGAAGAAAAACAAAAAATGTATGATTTTGTAAAACAAACAGGATTGAATATTACAGATGAACAAGATGTGCAGAAGGCTTATGAACTAGTAAATAATAAATTTAATTAAACAATAAATGAGAAATGTATAGAACAGAAATAGTGACTTTTTTGCAAATTCTGTTCATATCAAAATTTTTCCAAAGTCATTGACATCAATAAAATGTGAAATTATAATGCTATAAAATAGATTTCTGAAAGAAAATCTATAAAATAACAATGCAAAAAACTGTAAACACTTTTTGAACTAAATATAAAAATAAAAAATCTACTTTCAAAGTGGATTTTTTATTTTGCTCATAAATATATATGAACAGAGGTGGCTTTAATGGAAGAAAAAATAAAAGAAACATATACAGAAGAAGGGAAAGGCTTAACACAGCTAATACAAGAATGGATAAACGAAAATACATCAATTTTATATTGCAATAAAGAAGTAAAAGATATAAAATATCAATGTAGATAAGTAGTTATTTAAATAACTCTAAGATAGGAGGTAGCAATGCAAGAGTTATATAATAACTATTTTAATATAATGAATGACCAAATATGGAAAGTTGCAATATATGCTAGATTATCTAGAGAAGATGAAAAAGATGACAGATATAGAGGACAATCAGAAAGTATTGAAAATCAAATTAAATATTTGAAATCAATAGTAACCACAAAAGGTTGGATATTAGTTGATATATACAAAGATGATGGATATACAGGGACTAATTTTGATAGACCAGATTTTAAAAGAATGATAGAAGATATTGATAATGGAAAAATTAATCTTGTACTAACAAAAGATTTATCAAGATTAGGAAGAGATTACATAGAAACAGGAAGATATATCGAAAAAATATTTCCTTCAAAAAACATAAGATATATTGCGGTAAATGATAATGTAGACACATTTGATAAAAAAAATTCCAATAATGATATGACACCATTTAAAGCGGTAATAAATGACATGTATGCAAAAGATACATCAAATAAAGTAAGGTCAACCATACTTACAAAAGCAATAGGAGGGGAATGTATAAAAGCATTTTTGCCATATGGATATAAAAAAGATGTCACAAATAAAAATAAGATATTAGTAGATGAAAATGTAGCAAAAAATGTGAAATTAATTTTTGATTTCTATAAGTCAGGAAAAACCAAAACAGAGATTGCTGAAAAATTGAATGAATTAGAAATTTCAACACCTTTAAAATATAAACAAGAAAATACAAATTATTATAATCCAAATTCAAATGCTACTTATAAATGGAATAGTACAGTTATAAATAAAATATTAAGAAATCAAATTTATGTAGGAGATTTAGTTCAACTTAAATATAATAAAGTCAATTACAAAATAAAAAAAGTTACGAAAGTTCCTAAAGATGAACAAATTGTGATTTTAAATAATCACGAAGCAATTATAGATAGAAATACTTTTAATACAGTTCAGAAAATGTTAGATAAACAGACAAATGAATGGAATTATTCTAATAGAAAAAAACATTTATTAACAGGATTAGTTTTTTGTAAATGCGGAAGTAGGATTACATATAATAAAAACCATGGAAAAGTTTTTAGATGTGTGTGTTCTAGTTATAAAAAATATGGAAATCAATTTTGTTCTAATATTCATCTAAAAGAAGTGGAGCTTATAGAAATGGTTGCAGGGTCATTAAAGAAAAATATAAATGAATATTTAAATATGAAAGATTTGAGATATCCTTCAATATTGCCAGAAAAAAATAATAATAATCAAGAATTAGCGAAATTAACAAAGAAGAAAGATGAAATAAATAAAACAATTGCTAATCTATATGAAGATAAAATATCAGGAACTATTTCGGTAGAAACATTTAAAGTGATAATTAAAAAATATGAAAAGCAAAAAAAAGAATTAGATATGCAAATATCAGCAATTCCTAAAAATAAAGAAGATAATCAAGAGTTGAAATTAAGTTATAAACAGTTAGAAGAAACAATGAAAAAGTTATTAGGATTTGATACTATAAATGAAGATAATAAAAGTTTAGTTTTCAAATTAATAGATAAAATTATAATAGATGACAATAAAATTAATATAAAATATAAATTTAATAGTTTGGAGTTATAATTCCCCCGAAATGAACCAAGGGTGGCCTTGGGAAGGGGGAATGAACTAATGTGGACTTATAATAAAATGTTAGAATATCCAATTAATATAAAATGTAGAGATCCAAGATTAGCAAAAGTTATTATTTCTCAATATGGAGGCCCAGATGGAGAACTTGGAGCATCTTTGAGATATTTATCACAGAGATTTGCTATGCCAGACCAAAAAGCTAAAGCTATTTTAAATGATATTGGTACAGAAGAATTAGCACATTTAGAAATGGTAGGAACCCTAGTTCATCAATTAACAAAAGGGGCATCTATAGAGGAAATTGAAAAAGCTGGATTAGGAGCATATTATACAGACCATGGTGTGGGTTGGCAATATCTCCTAATCCAGCTTTAACTTTTAAGTATTATTTTAAAATAAATCTTTTATATATAAATTTTCATTTTTATAAGACTTTTTTGCTAGAAGTTCCAATGAATTACAATATCTTGAATATTTGTCTTTTTATTTCTTTCTCCAATTTCAATATAATCTATAAAGCTATTAACAATATCATAATTCAGCTCTTTAAATTCTATAAAGTGATTAACTATTTTTTCTTTTTGTTTATTTATAAATTCATTACTTAATTCTTTTTCTCTTAAATTAGATAATATGTTTTCAATTTTATAAATTTCTTTTTGTTTATCTGATTTATCAAATAAGAAAGAATTGTTTAAATCTTCAAATACATCTTCTGAAACCTTTCCATTTACTTTATTTAAGTATAATTCTTTAAGAACTTTATTAATGCTTTCTATATCCTTAAAAAGTAAATCTTTCTGGCTTTCTAATAATTTCACTTGATTTAACATATCTTTTTTTACAAACAAATCATCAGGAACATTGTCAAAATCATAATATGTTAAAATCTTTTCTCTAATTTTGTTAGCTACAAGATTTTTAAGGTTATCATAACCAATAGAGTGTCTAGTGCAAGTTCCATAAAGTTTTTTTGAAGATTTACAAGAAAAATAGATGTACCCTCTGTCATTCTGACATTTGTAAAGCTTTGCTCCACAATCTAAACAAATAAGCTTATTAGCAAATAAATGAACTTCGCCATTTTTACATTTCTTAGTTTTTCTTTTAAAAATTTCTTGGACCTTGAAAAATTGTTCTTTTGTAATAATAGGTTCATGAGTATTTTCTACAACAATCCATTCTGATTTAGGACAATTAACCATTTTCTTAGATTTATAACTAAGTTTTTTATTATAACCTTGTACCATATTGCCAATATAAACTTCATTTTTAAGTATTTTTTTAATTGTAGATTCACTCCAATATTCAATATTCTTTCTTTGGTTTTGAAAATTAAAGCCTTTTGACAGCTTGTATTTTGTAGGAGTTAAAATTCCTTTATCATTTAATATTTGAGCGATTTTTGTAACGCCATTTCCTTGTTCATAAAGGTTATAAATCAGTTTAATAATATCGGCAACTTCAGTATCTATCACTAGCTTATTTTTATTATTTATATCCCTTTTATAGCCATAACATACAAATGCTCCGATATGTAATCCTTGTTTTCTTTTATTATCAAATGTCTTTTTTATATTTTCAGACAAATCTTCTAAATACCATTCATTCACTAAACCATTAATTTGTCTTGATTTTTTATTTCCCTTATCTAAAGTATCAACATGATCTACAAGACTTACAAATCTAATATTCCATTCTATAAATTTATTATGTAAGTATTTTTCTACAATTACCATATCACGAGTAAATCGACTTTGAGTTTTACATAGTACAATGTCAAATTTATGACTTTGTGCATCTTCTAATAATTTATTAAATTCAGGTCTTTCACTATCAATTCCAGAATAATCTTCATCACAGTAAATGTTATAAATATCCCAGTTTTCTTTAATTGCATAATTAATTAACATAGACTTTTGATTCTGGATACTTTCACTTTCATCGCTTTCATGAACTTTATCTTCATCTTCACGAGAAAGCCTACAATATATAGCAACTTTCAATTGTTTGCCTCCAATCTGATAAACTATGTATTTTATATATCAAATAGAATAGTAGATATTAATGCTGAAGAAGTTTTTTATTAATTGATTAAGTATGTTTTGGATGGCGTTTTTTTTATTATTTTCATTGGAATTTTTATAAAATTCTTTTACATTAAATTTAATTTTATTTTTCAATTTAGAATCACCTATTATAAAATATTCAAAAGGGCATGGACAATATACAAAAAAGCATCAACAAGAATAGTAAACATAATTTTGACAATGCTTGAAAAATATGATAAAATATATAAGTAGTTCTGCGAATGCAATTTGTAATAAAATCCAGAAAAAATTTTGTGGAGGTGTAAAGAAACCAAAAAAATTTGTAACTATTAAATTTTAATTAAAAAGGAGAATGTTAATGAAACAGCGGAGAATAAGCATAAAAGAGATTTTAAGAAACAAAGTTAATAGATTTCATACTGAAAAGGAGGAAAGAGAAAGAAATTGTAAGTTGGCAGAAAACATACTATCAACAGATTGTTATGTGGAAGTTTTGCCAAACAAAATACCAAAAAGGTATTATAAGTTTATAAAAACTGAACTGTCAGATTTAGCAAAATTTTTTGCTATTTTAGATAAAAAAGAGTCTAAAATTACAATTGTCTTAAAGTTCAATAACCATAGAGAGTTTTACTTTTTTGAAGAGATAAAACGAAAAAACTTTCTAAAATATTATGAAATAAATAAGGAATTAATAAAAATAAAGCCAGTAAGTTTGAGTGGCTTAAATTAAAATTTTATAGTAAAAAGAACAAGAAAATTCTTGTTCTTTTTAAATTATTTTATTGCATGTTATAAATAGTGTAAATTAGAATATTTTTTATAGCTGGGGAGCCTGTCAATAATTTTTAAAAATGTCATAAAAAAATATTAAAATTATTTTTTAATTATGTCATAGTGAACTGCTTGAATGCAGTTCACTTTTATGTTAAGATGATGTAAGAACAGGTTCTTTTTCTTTAGCATTGTAAGTTAA
>JAFQQR010000003.1 GCA_017410505.1 Clostridia bacterium
AGAACATAAACCAATAAATTGGGGAATTGTTTTAACTTGGACAGTTGGAGTTGTAGGATCTTTGATTATGGGATTTGGAATGAGTAAAATATTAGTAGGAAATGCAAGTACATCTGATATGATAGTTGGAATTATAACAGGTGTAGTTGGGTTAGTGGTATGTGTGCTTAATTATCCTGTATATGCTTATATAAAAAGCAATAAAGAATAATTGTATAAACAATAAAGAGAAAATTAGCATATATATGTTAATTTTCTTTTACGTTGCTTAGAAAGAGAGGAAATTATAGTTATGAAGAAATTGTTAAAGATTATTCGTTCAAGATTTTTAATATCAGCTCTTGTTATTTTATTGGAATTTATACAATTATTGATAGTTTTTACATTGTTATATGAATACTCAACTATAATATTTATATTAGGACATATTTTTTATATTGGTGTATTTTTATATATTATTAATAAATATGAAAGTCCGGAGTTTAAGCTGCCATGGATAATTATTATAATGTTATTTTCAGTAGTTGGTGCTTTTGTATTTATGCTTTTAACAAGTAATAACCAAAATAAAAGAACAATTTTAAGATTTAAAAATAATAAAGAAAGTTTAAAACCATATTTAGAACAAGATGAAACTATAAAAAAATTAGAAGATGAAAATAGAGATGCTTATTTACAAGCGAATTATGTTAAGAAATCAACAGGTTTACCTTGCTATAAAAATACTAAAATATCATATTATAAAATAGGTGAAGATTTTCATAAAGAACTTTTAAATTCTTTAAAAGAAGCAAAGGATTTTATATTTATGGAATATTTTATAATTGAAGAAGGTAAAATGTGGAATTCTATTTATGAAATTTTAAAAGAAAAAGTTAAGAATGGTGTAAAAGTTTATGTTATTTATGATGACTTTGGCTGTATGACAACACTTGATGAGAAGTATTATAAAAAATTAAGTGCTGAAGGTATTTGTTGCAATCCAACTAATAAATTTGCACCTGTTTTATCAAGAATACATAACAATAGAGATCATAGAAAAATAACAGTTATTGATGGTACTGTTGGCTTTACAGGAGGTATTAACCTTGCAGATGAGTATATAAATAGCAAAGTAAAGCATGGTCATTGGAAAGATACAGCTATTAAATTAGAAGGAGAAGCAGTAAAAAGTTTAGCAGCTTTATTTTTGGAAATGTGGAATACTCAAAGTAAAATACAACTTGAACCTGACCAATTTATGAAAATAGAATATAAAGAAATAGGTCCTGTTGGTGTGGTTGCGCCTTATGGAGATGGACCAGAGGATTTTTATAAAGATGATGTTGCGAAATATGTGTATCTAAATATGATAAATTCAGCTAAAAAATATATTTATATAACAACACCATATTTAATCTGTGATTATGAAATTTTAAATACACTATGTGTATCTGCCAAAAAAGGTGTAGATGTAAGAATCATCGTGCCACATATTCCTGATAAAAAAACTGTGTTTTGGATGACACAATCTAATTACGAAACATTAGTTAAAAATGGTGTTAAAATATATGAATATACACCTGGATTCATTCATGCAAAACAATTTATTTGTGATGATATATTTGCAACTTGTGGAACTGTAAATTTAGATTATCGTTCTCTTGCACACCATTTTGAATGTGGTATATGGATGTATAAAACAGAATGTATAGAAAGTATGAAAAAGGATTTTATGGACACAATAAATATTTCAAAAGAAATTAAAGATGCAAAAAACAGATTAGCAAGTTGGAAAAAATTGATTGTTGAAGTTATGAAGGTATTTTTTCCATTGTTTTAAAAAACAAAATTGCTATTTTACGACAAATATATATACAAAGGAATGGAGAATTTTTATATGAAGGAAAATAGAACCAAACAAATAATAAAAGATTTCTTGTCATTGGAAAAGAAAGAACAACTTGTTTTCTTCTTATCATGTTCTACAATAGCTAATTTTATTGTGGGAATAATTAAGTTTGTATTAGCACTTACAATACCTTCGTTATGGTTTTTGGTAAATGCAGGATTTAGTTTTGTATTAGCAATATGTAGATTTTTAACAATAAAAAGATATAAAATGATCAAAACATTAAAGTATAAAGTACTGCAAAAGAAAGAAGAATATAAAAATTATATACAAAATGGAATAATGTTGATAATATTAGGAATAATGTACTTTTTTGTTAGTTCATATATGTATTATAAAGGAACTAATACCAATATGCACGAATACATAACTTATTTAGTAGCATTAATAGCGTTTACATCAATAGGAACTGCTATATATGGAATGATAAAATATAAGAGAAGTCAAGAGCCTATTATAAAGGGAATAAAGATAACTAACTTTGCAAATGCTTTAACTTCTATGGTATTAACGCAAGTGGTTTTATTAGATACTTATGCAAATGAGTATGATTCAACTTTAAATGGTTATACAGGAATGGGAGTTAGTTTAATTATTATTGTATTAGGTTTATCTATGATTATTACTGCTAAAAAAGATATTAATTAAATCATACAAGTAAGTTGTTAGTCGATTTTAATATAAATAAAATTATAAAAATTGTAAATATTAAAATAAAAAGCAAAGGAGAATATGATGGATTATATATTAACATTTTTAGAAGGAATAGCAAGTTTTATATCGCCATGTTTATTGCCAATGGTACCAATTTATATATCTTATTTTATAGGAGAAGATGACAACAATAGTAAAAAAGCAATATTAAATTCGATTGGTTTTGTATTAGGATTTACAACAATATTTTTGATACTTTCTATTTTTGCAAGCCAATTAGGAGCGATATTAAGTAACAATATTAGATATATTAAAATATTTTTTGGAATTGTTATTATTTTGTTTGGCTTAAATTATATGGAGTTTTTAAATATAAAGTTTTTGAATAAATCAAAAATGAAGAATTTAGATACAAAAAATTTGAAATTTTTTAAAGCAATGTTATTTGGAATATTATTTTCAGTTAGTTGGACACCATGTATAGGAACATTTTTAGGTTCAGCGTTATTATTGATAGCAAAAGAGCAGGACATGCTAAAGGGAATAATAATGATGTTATTATATTCTATAGGATTGGGAATACCTTTTATGATATCAGCTATTTTAATAGAAAAATTAAAAAATGTTTTTGATTTTATAAAAAAACATTATGATGTAATAAAAAGAATTTCTGGTGTTATGCTAATTGGAGCAGGAATATACATGATACTATTTTAGGAGGTTATATGAAAAAGAAAATATTAATTTTAGTAACAATTGTATTTTTTATTGTAGGTATAGTATTAGTAAGTATATTTTTAAATAATAGAAATAAAGTAGAAATAAGTAATGAAGAGGAAAGTACAATAGAAGTTATGAAAGTAACAAGTGCAAATTTTAAGGAAGAGGTTTTAAATAGTGATAAAACAGTATTAATAGATTTTTATGCAGATTGGTGTGGACCATGTAAAATGTTTTCGCCAATTGTTGAATCTGTAGCTGCAGAAAATGAAAATGTTAAAGTAGTAAAAATAGATGTTGATAATGAACAAGATTTAGCTATAAAATATCAAGTAATGTCTATTCCAACAACTGTAGTAATCAAGAATGGTCAAGAAATAAATAGAGTTGTTGGAATGGTAAATAAAAGTTATTTAGTAGAAATGGTGAAATAAGAAAGAAAATAAAATCGTTGATAAAATTGTTTTTGTATATCCAATTAAAAGAGGGATTGAAAATGCAAATGTAATTTAATAAAACTTTAAGGTTTCTATAATAATCTATAATAGAAAAATTTTAATTGGAGGTAGAGAGATGAAAGGAAAAATTTTAACATTTATAATTGGATTTTTAGTAGGCGCAATTATTGCTACAGCAGGATTTTTAATTTATAGTAAAACGGTAGCAAGTAATTCTAATCAACCTGGAATGATGGAAATGAACGGAAATGGACAAATGGGAGGACAATCAGGAAATATGGGTGAACCACCAGAAAAACCAAGTGGAGATAATGGACAAGAACCACCAACAAAACCAGAAGAAGCAAGTAACAATACAAGTAATTAAGGAAGAAGGTGGGAATATGAAAAAAACACAATTATTCAAATTATAATTATAATAGTTCTTGCAGTAATTTTAGGAATATTAGTAAAATTCACGATAGAATCTATTAATCAAAATAGTATGCCACAAATGGTAAATCAAGGAACGAATGGACAAGGTGGAAATATGCCAGGTCAAATGGGTGGAAATTCTAGTTCTATTGAATACTCTGGTGTTACAGAAATAACAGAAGATACTACAATAGAAAGTGGAGAATATTCATCAGAAAAATCGGATGAAAATGCAATTTTAGTTTCTGGAAATATAGAATCTACACTTTCTAATATTACTGTAAATAAAATAGGAGATTCTGATGGTGGAGATAATACAAGTTTTTATGGTACTAATTCAGGAATAATTGCTAAAAGTGGAGCAAATTTAACATTAAGAAATATAACAGTAACAACAAATGCAATAGGAGCAAATGGAGTACTTAGTTATGGTGGTAGTGCCACAACAAATAATACATCTTCTGATGGAACTACTATAACAATTAGTGATTCAAACATAACAACAACAAAAGACAATTCAGGTGGAATAATGACTACAGGTGGAGGAATATTAAATGCTTCTAATCTAACTATTAATACATCAGGAGTTTCAAGTGCTGCAATTAGAACTGATAGAGGAGGTGGAACTGTAACTGTAGATGGTGGAACTTATACTACAACAGGAGCAGGCTCACCATCAGTTTATTCAACAGCTGATATAACAGTAAATGATGCTACATTACTAGCAAAAACAGCAGAAGGAATTGTAATCGAGGGTAAGAATTCAGTAACAATTAATAACTGTAATTTGACTGATAGTAATACTAAATTAAATGGACTATCAACAACATATAAAAATATTTTCTTATATCAATCAATGTCAGGAGACGCGGATACTGGGAATTCAGAATTTACAGCAAACAACAGTATAATAACAACCAATAATGGAGATTCTTTTTATATTACAAACACAGCCTCAATAATTAACTTAACTAATAATACAATTATAAACAATGATGCTGATGGAAACTTTTTAAGAGCTAAAGCAGATTCTTGGGGAAATCAAGGTTCAAATGGTGGAGATGTAACATTAATCTTAAACAATCAAAAAGCAACAGGAAATATTGTTATTGATTCGGTATCAAAGCTAAATATGACTATGAATACAAATTCATATTATGAAGGAACAATAAATGCAGACAATACTGCAAATAATATTACTTTAAAATTAGATAAAACATCAAGTATAAAATTAACAGGAGACAGCTATGTAACTTCTTTAGAGACGGATGATACAGCATATAGTAATATAGATTTTAATGGTTACAAATTATATGTTAATGGTGTTGCTATAAACTAAAAATTGAATAGAAACTGAATAACTGATAACCCTATATATGATATATAGGGTTATTATGCATGTATTGAAATTATTTCTAAAAAATGATGTTAATATTTTGTTTTTAATTGTTTAAAAAATATATTTATGATATAGTTAATAGTGCTAGATGATAATTATGAAAGATAAAAAATTGAGATAATATAATATATTGGGAGAATATAAGTATGAAAACAAGTCAATATAAGAATATTCGATTAACTCGGACAAATTGAAGATGCGAATTGTATAACACATTCTGGTAAATTTCATGTGGATGATATTATTTCTACAATATTTCTTAGCAAAATTAAAGAAAATATTGTTTTATTAAGAGTTGCTACTATAGATAATAATTTAAATTTGAATAATAAATTAGTTTATGATATTGGTTTACGGAGAATTTGATCACCACCAAAAAAACAGAAATGGTCAAAGAGATAATGGAATTTATTATTCATCAATAGGTTTATTATGGAAAAAATTTGGTAAAGAATATTTAAAAAAATTAAAAGTAAAAAGTATAGATAAAACTTTTGAATATATGGATAAAGAATTAATTCAATATATTGATGCAACAGATAATATGCAAATTGAATATTTAGAAAATAAAATATCACCAGATTTTATAAAATTATGCAATCCTGAATGGAATGAAAATATATCCGAAGATGAAGCTTTTATAAATGCCTTAAAATTAGCAGATGGATTTTGGGAAGTTTATATAAAACATGCTATTGCAGAAGTAGAAGCTATAGAAATAATTTTAGATAAAATTGAAAAATGTAAGGAATGTTATTTAATATTTGATATGGAAATGCCATATAGAAAAGCAATGAAATATACTAATAATGACAATGTTAAATATATAATATTTAAATCACGCAGAGAAGGATATGATATTAGAACTCTAATAGATTCGTGTAAATTTAAAAATGAAATTACTCAGTCCACTGATATAAATATTTCACGAAAATTAACAGGAATAAATGATTTAATATATGTTGATGTTCATGGAAAATTATGTTGTACAAAAACATTAGAAGGTGCTATTCGAATTGTAAAATATAATGAAGGAGAATGTTAGAAATAAGTATCGATAATATAGATACAAAAATCAATTATGAAATTATTTAATGCCATACATAGCTGAATATTTTGAATGTTAATATGCATTGCTTGTAGCAACGGCCTATTCATTATACAATAGTTTTATTAATGAAAGAAAGGATGGTATTAAAAATGTTAAAGGAAAACATTAAAGCAATCAGAAAAGCAAAAGGACTTTCGCAAGAAGAACTTGGTATCAAGTTGAATGTGGTAAGACAAACAATTTCTAAATGGGAGCAAGGATTATCAGTTCCTGATTCTGAAATGTTAATTTCTATATCAGAGGTACTTGAAACTCCTGTAAGCACTTTACTTGGAGAAACCATTTCTGAGTCTAAAGTTGATGATTTAAAAGTAATTTCTGAGAAATTGGAGATAATAAACTTGCAGCTATCACAAAGAAAGAATTTGAGGCGAAAAATGATTCATTGGCTACTAATCTCATTGTGTGCAATCACAATAATAACTTCCATAGCTTTAATATCATTAAATAGTCCGTACTTGGGTTGGAATTATAGTGACCCTGAAAAAGCTGTTATAGGAGTTACTTTTCATGTATTTGAATGGCTGTTTATCAGGATAGCACCGATTATCCTTATTGGATCAATCGGCGGAATTTTCTTAACACAAAAGAGAGTATAAAATTGTTTTACTTTTTTGAGGAATGTTTAGATTTCAAATTACAATTTATCTAACTGATAATTAAAATAGTGGATGATAATTCGAAAATGAATTATCGTCTTTTTTAATTTACAGAAAAAAGACTGAAGTAGGGGGATATACTAAAAGTTTAAAATACTAAAAATTTTGTGTAAAGTTAATTTTGTATATAAAATTTCTTGAAACGAACATTTGTTAAAAATGTTTGTAAATAAATTTTTATATTATAAATTTATTGTTTGAAAAATACAGCAAATATAGAGAAAAATAGGTGTTTTTGGAATTTTTGAAAAAATTTTAATATAAAATTACTATTTCATCACTATTTACTATTGCTATATCTTTTACTATCATTGTGTAAAAAATTCATAACCAAATCAATAATTACTTCTTTTTCTTTTGGATTTGATTCAGCAATTAATAAAGTTAGAGTAGTTAAAGTGTTATTATCAATTACTTGCTTATTTTCTCTATATAAAATTCCATAAAAATTCAAAAAGTATATAAATAATGTTGCTGCTATTCTTTTGTTTCCATCTGCAAATACATGATTTTTTACTATTAAATATAGGAAATTAGCAGCTTTTTCTTCAATACTTTTGTATATATCTTGCCCTGCAAAACTTTGATAAATATTACCTATAATGTATTCTAATCCTTTATCTCTTTTAATTCTATTTGCGATATCTATTAATTTTATTGTTTTTTCTAAATATTCTAATCTCTTTTGATTAAGCGCATATCCTTTTAACATATAGTCTTTTAAAATTTTATTTGCCCATTGTCTAAAAATTACACCTTTATCTGATTTTACTCTATAACCGACACTTAATATCACATCAAGATTATAATATTCTATATTTCTTGTTACTTCTCTTTCACCTTCTTTTTGAACTGTCGCAAATTTTGCGACAGTTGGAATATCCTTTAATTCTTCTTTTTTATATCAAATAGTCAATTGTTTTAAATAAATTATTTAAAAATGTGCTGTTACATATTTACTAATATTCACTTATATTACTTTATTTAATATTTAACTCTTATTATAATCTTTTGTATTAGTTACTATCAGCGTTCTAAAATCAATTTCTAGCTATTTTTTTATTTTATCTTTAAGCTTGTTATTTGAAAAATACGGCAAATATAGAGAAATAGGCGTTTTCGGGATTTTGGAAAAATTTTAATATAAAAGTATATAATGATAAAATTTTAATAAATAAAATTTAAAATAAAACTTTAAAATATATCTTGCACGTTCAAGTATAAACATGATATAATACAGAAAAATTAAGTAATTAGCTTAAAAATATGTAGTGTTACCCAAAAAATAATTATTTAAGGAGGTAAAAATATGTTTAATGGAAGTCGGTTTTTTAATTTAGCAAGAAAATGGAAAGAAGAAGATAAAAATTCAATTTATTTTTTTATACTTCAAGATGTTATGGATCATTATTTTGGTTCTATTGCAGGATATCACAAGCCACATAAGCTCGCTATAAAAGGAGCATATTCTATAGCAGATATATCATTTGTTTTAGATGCTATTGGCTACTCTAATTATTCTATTGAAGAATCCAATCTTGGCGGAAATACAATAGTAACATTGAGAAACCAATTATAACCTTTAGGCTATCTTTTTGATAGCCTTTTTACTTTATAAAAAAAAGATTTTTAGATTGCCAATTATTAAAAATGCTCAAAAATGGCTAAAAAACGACACACGAGAATCGATTTTAAAGTGTTTTTATTTTTGGGGCATATAACTTGTTGTCTGTAAAATTAAGCAAAATACTGAAATATAGGGATTTATGAAATTTTGATAAAATAATCTAAAGTTATATAAAATTTTTTTGAAAATTAGATTTAATAATAGACACCACATTGTTTAATAATTTATTTAGTCATGCATTTATTAACACAGTTAATTTTTCAAAAGATGAAAGAATTAAAATTTATTTTTCATCTTTTGAAAAAAATTAGACAAGAATATTATTGAAAAAAATTAGTAATTTGATTAAAAATATTTATGAATTTAAAAAAGGAGAGTGTTGAAATGGATTTAAAAATAAAAACAGAAAAGGAAGAATTTCATGGAAGAAGCTGTGGAATAATTAAGCAAGGGGATGAATTTTTGATTATGAGAGTAAATAAAACTTCATATTATCATATACCTGGTGGTCATATTGAAATAGGAGAAGATTCCAAACAAGCTGTTATTCGTGAAATAAAAGAAGAAATTGGTTGTGATGTTGAAAAAGCAAAACTATTTGCAATACAAGAAAATTTTTGGATAAGAAATAATAAAAAATGTCACGGAATAGAATTTTATTATATAATAGAGCCTAAACAAGAATTACAAATGAAAAATCATGAAAAAATTGAAATTGATAAAGGTGAAGAAAAATTATTAGAATTTAAATGGACTACTTCCGAAGAATTGAAAGACATAGATTTAAGACCTAGTAATATAAGAGATATGCTTATAAATGAAGAATATTTAAAAGGACTAACACACATTGTGAAAAGAGGTTAATGGATTTCTAGACCTGTTATTTTTTTGTATAGAAAAGCATAAAGTAGGGAGAAGGGGTTAAAAATAAAATTATAAATATATATTAAATTTAATTATTAAACGAAATAATTTTTTTTGTTCAATGTTTAATATGTAAAAAATTTTAAAAATATAAAACTTGAAAAAATAAAACTTTAAATTATAAAAATCTTTATAATTTAAAATTTAAACAATTAAAAATTTTTAAATTTTGTGTAAAGTTAATTTTGTATATAATTTTAAAAAAACGAACATTTGTTAAAAAATGTTTGTATATAAATTTTACATTATAGCTTTATAAAATTTTTTGCATAACTATTATATAAATTTAGATTACAAATCCATAATATAATTTTATATTTTAGACACGCTAAAATCAATTTTAAGACATTTTGATATTTTATTTAACAAGTTATATATTTAAAATCAGATGTGTAAATTTAAAAAGCTAGTGTTTATTATATGATTTAAGTAGAAATGCTGATTTTTAGGCATTTATTTAAAATGCTCAAAAATGGCTAAAAAAGCGACGCACGAGAATCGATTTTAAGCCGTTTTTATTTTTAAGACATATAGTTTGTTATTTGAGAAATATGGCAAACGTAGAGAAATAGGCGTTTTCGGGGTTTCTGAAAAAACTTTTAATATAAAAGTATATAATGATAAAATTTTAATAAATAAAATTTAAAATAAAACTTTAAAATATAATTAGATATAAAGTTATAAAGATAAAATAAAAAAATGGCTAGAAAATGATTTTAGAACGTCATAAGAATATTGATATAGCAACTAACACAAAAGATTATAATAAGAGTTAAAATATTAAATAAAGTAATATAAGTAAATATTAGTAAGTATATAACGGCTGAAAGCCTTGAATATGTAAAAGTGTAGGTATTTGGCTGTTATATATTTTACTCCTACTCCTTTTTGCACAAAACTTTGATACCCGGAACTTTTTTGTCCATAAAAATAGAAAATTTAACGAATTAGGAAGTAACAAATCCTAATTCTTTTCTTTATATTTTTAATATTGAAAATATATACCAGATATTATATAATAATTTTTATAAAATAGATTAATAATATAAATCTCAAGAGGAGTTGAAATATATGAATGATAAAAATGAAATAATTTTGTTTGAAAATCAAGATGTAAAACTTGAAGTAAACTTAAAAGATGAAACAGTATGGCTATCATTAGAACAGATGTCAAAATTATTTGATAGAGATAGAACTGTAATAACAAGGCATATTAATAATATATTTAAAAATGAGGAACTTAATAAAGATGAGGTATGTGCAAAATTTGCACACACCACTGAACATGGTGCTATACAAGGAAAAACTCAAACTAGAGAACTTGATTATTATAATTTAGATATGATAATTTCAGTAGGATATAAGGTAAATAGTAAGCGAGGTATTGCATTTAGAAAATGGGCTACTCAGATTTTAAAAGATTATATGCTAAAAGGATATGCAGTAAATCAAAAAAGACTAGACTATTTAGAAAAAACAATAAAATTAATAGATATTGCAAATCGTATAGATGAAAGACTAGAGGGCGATGATGCAAAAGAAATCTTAAAAGTTATAGGTGGATATTCAAAGGCTTTAAACTTATTAGATGATTACGATCATAGAACGTTAAAGAAAATAAAAGGAAATAGTGATGATAGAAAAATCAAATATATAGAATGTTTAGATATTATAAATAAACTAAGATTTAAAGAAGAAAGTTCATTATTTGCAGTAGAAAGAGACAAAGGTCTAGAATCAATTATAGGAAATATTTATCAAGGATTTGATGGACAAGATATTTATCCAAGTATAGAAGAAAAAGGTGCGAATTTCTTATATTTAGTTGTAAAAAATCACGTTTTTGCAGACGGAAACAAAAGAATTGCAGCAACACTATTTATATACTTTTTAAATTATTATGGAATTTTATACAAAAATGGTATGCAAATAATTGATAATAATACTCTAGCAGCACTCACACTTTTGATTGCAGAATCAAACCCAAAAGAAAAAGAAGTAATAATAGATTTAATAATGAATTTTATGAATAACGAATAAATTAAAAATTATGAAGAATTAGGAATTTAAACCTAGTTCTTTTTTTGTACATATCGAAAGGAGGTGCAGTTGATTTGAAAAATGCAGAAGCAATAAAATATCTTGATAATATGGAACAAGGGAAATTCCTAACTATAAAAGTTCCAATATCAAGAAATCAGTATATTCCTGTAACAGCAATGTTTGTTGGTAAAGATAAAGATGGAAGATATGAATTTTTAGATACAGGAGAAATGGTAATGTCAAAAGATTTATTAATAAGAAGTGACATTACAATTGAAAAAGAATTTAATCGAGCTGATGCAGAAAAAATACACAAAAGAATAAAACTTGAATATGAAAAAGCACATATGAAGAAAAATAGAGAAGATAGATAGAAAGGAAATTTAGAAGTATGGAAAAAGAAAAATTAAAAAGCATTAGTGATAATTTAGAAAGAATAACAGGATGTCCATTGATATTGCATAATCAATCCGAAACAATGGCAATAAAACGAACAATTTATAGTTATATTTATAATCAAAAACGATTAGGTATGTTATATTATGATGTATTTGATGCAGAAATGGAGATAGAAGATAGGCTCAATAATCAAGAAAATGATGAAATTTTAAGTGGATTATTTGATATTATATATAATATTTTAAACAGAGAAATAGATGAAAATATTGATATAGATATTGAATTAATAAAATATTTAATATCAGATAAAGAGATACAAACAGCATTAGAAGATGATATACCAAACATTATAAAATTAAATAGTATTTATGAAAAAATGGAAAAAGATAATATTGCTTTAGAGTGTTTAAAATTAGAAGAACTCGACTATATGCTTGATTTCGTAGATGAGGTAGACCTCCTAGAATTAAGCATAGATGAGTTCTTTATTTTATTTAATAATAAAATAAAGGAATTTATGAAACAAAATGAAGAAATTAAAAAATATTTAATAGTAGAGTAAATCACACATTTGTTAAGTTATAATTAATATGTTATTGTAGTTACAAGAAATAAAACTATGATAGGAGTTGATTATAATGTTTAAAAAGAAATATCAAATAGAAGTAAATGAACAAGAATACAATATCATAATAAATACATTAAATGAATATAGAAATAAACAATTGTTAAAAGGTAATATCGTTGATTATCTTGACAAAATATTGTTTAAGTTTAAAAGAAATTATTGTTAAAAATAGGCGAATTGGTTTTTAAGTACCAATTCGCTTTTTGCTTTATAGCACTTTACATAGCTTTTATTTCAATAGATTTAAAAGTGAATTGATATGAAAGGAGGAAAGCCAAATGTCAAAATGCAAAGTAATTAGCATAGCAAATCAAAAAGGTGGAGTAGGGAAAACAACAACAACTTTTAGTCTAGGAGTAGCTCTAGCTAATAATGGTAAAAAAGTATTAGTAATAGATGCAGATCCACAAGCAAATCTTACAACTTGTATGGGATTTTATGATGAAGACAATATACCAGTAACATTAGGAACACTAATAGACCGATATATTAAAGATGAAGATATAAATGTAGAAGAATCAATATTACATCATAAGGAAAATATCGATTTAATACCATCAAATTTGGGATTAGCAATGGTTGAGTCTGAACTTATGAATGCAATGAAAAGAGAATATGCACTAGATGGTTGTATAAAAGATTTAAAAGATAAATACGACTTTATAATTATTGATTGTATGCCGTCATTAAATATGATAACCACAAATGCTTTAGCTTGTAGTAATGAGGTAATTATACCAGTACAAAGTCAGTATTTATCAGCAAGAGGAATGGGAAATTTACTAAATATTGTTGCAAAAGTAAAAAGACAGCTAAATAAAGAGTTAAAAGTTGGTGGTATTCTAATGACTATGGTTGATAGTAGAACAAAATTGCCGAGTGCTATAAAGGAAGAACTAATAAATAACTTTGGTAATGTTGTGAAAATCTATGATACTAATATTCCATTTGCTATTAAAGCAGCAGAAACTACATCAAAAGGAAAAAGTATAATTGCCTATGACAAAAATAGTAAAGTCACAGAGGCATATTCATTATTTGCGAAGGAGGTTTTGAAAGATAATGAAAGAGAAAGAAGAAAAAATGCACTTTCCCAAGATAGATGATTTCTTTACAACTCAAGAAGAAAGAGATGAACAAAAATTAGAAAAAGTTGAAAAAATAGCAGTTTCTTCAATTTCTAATTTTCCAAATCATCCTTATCAAGTAAAAGATAATGAGGAAATGGAAGATTTTGTTGAAAATATAAAACAAAAAGGTGTAATACACCCTGTTATAGTAAGGCCAAAAGAAGATGGAACTTATGAGATGATTTCAGGACATAGAAGAAAAAGAGCTTGTGAACTTGCAGGAATAAAAGAAATACCTGTAATTGTTAGAGATATGTCAGATGAAGATGCTATTATTTATATGGTAGATAGTAATAAACAAAGGGAGAAAATATTACCAAGTGAAAAGGCTTTTGCTTATAAAATGAAGTTGGAGGCTATGAAAAGAAAAGCAGGTAGACCTAAGTTGGAAAATTCATCGCCAATGGCGACAAATAAAAATATTGATACAGCAAGAGAAATTGGAGAGGATGTTGGAGAAAGTAGAGATAATGTATATAGATACATTAGACTAACTGAACTAATACCAGAGTTATTGCAATTAGTTGATGATGAAAAAATGAAATTAAGGCCAGCAGTTGAAATATCTTATCTAACAAAATCAGAACAAGAATATGTTTTTGAGACAATGGAATATAATGAGGTATTTCCATCACACCCACAAGCAAGAGAATTAAAGAAATTAAGTACAGAGGGTAAACTAACTGATGATGAAATAGATAGAATAATGTCAGAAGAAAAGCCAAATCAAAAAGAAAATATTAAATTTAGTGTAGATAAAGTTAGAGGATATTTCCCAAAAGAATATACACCAACAGAAATGCAAAATATAATTGTAAAACTTTTAGAAAATTATCAGTTGAAATGGCAAAAGGAAAAAGAATTAAAAAAGTATGATAGATAATAAAAATAAAATTTATGTATATGCACATCTAAAATGTTGTATATGCCTTTTTTATTTTCCCCCTCCTTACAATCCACCCCCTTAATACTAGCTATATACTAACTGAAAGATGATATATTATATATTTATAAATAAATTATATATATAAATATTGCACCGAAAAATTACACATTTGCTAGTAATAAAAAATAATTTTAAAATTAAGGCAAAGGAGATGGTTGTAATGAGAAAAATTAAAATAATAAGCATAATGATTACAGTATTTGCAATAATTTTTGGTGTTGGATTAAAGGTGTGCTCCAGTTGCAATAAAGATAATCAAAATATTGTTGAAAATGGTATCATAGTAGAAAATGAAAAAGCAGAAATTAAAAAAAATGAAGAAACACCAGTTATTGTTGAAATACCAATCGAAGAAAGTATTGAAAAAAGTAATACACAAAATGATGATATGGCACCTAAAATAGAAAATAGCATTGGAAAACAGGAAAATAAGCCAATTAGTTCAAGTAAAACGAAAGCAAATGAAAACACAGAGAATAAACAAGATATTCAAAGCTCTCAAACAGGCAAAAATGTTAAACAAGATACTTCTGTAACTACATCAAATGAAAGTAGAACAGAACAAAAACAAGAAATGGCAAGTAAAGCGGAAGTTCAAGAAAAAGAGCCAGAAAAAGAAATAAAACAAGAAGAAAAGGCACAAACAAAAAGCAATTGGTGTTTTGAGGGTGGTTCAAATCATATTGCAGGAGATGGAGCAAATGAACACGGATATTATAATACTTGGGAAGAGGCATTTAATGCTTATGAGGAATATACAAAGAATTGGTTATCATCACATTACAAAGTTAATCAATGTGCTTGTGGAAAATATTATTTTTGGGCAATACAAGATTAAAAAAATAAAATAAAATCAATAGAAAGAGGCTTTTTAGCTTCTTTTTTGTTGGTAAGAAAGGAATAGAAAATGAAAGAAAAAGCAAAAAAATTAGTTTCGATATTGATGTTAGTGTTAATTTTACTTTCATCAATTCCAATAAATGCATTTGCGGCATTTATTACAGATATGAATAGTGATGCTCAATTTGGAGTTATATCTGGAAGTTTAACAGAATATGGTCACGAATTACACTATTCAAATTATGATGGTACAACATATTTATTGTTTTGTACTCAATATGGAATGAAATCTCCAAATGGTAGCTCATATTCATTTAATGGAGATTTTGTAACACAATATAAAGCACAAAGAAGTGAATATGAAAAAATAGCAGAATATATTTATTTTGGTTATACATCAAAACACGGAATGGGACTTCCAACAAATGATAACGCCAAACGAGATGCTTGTTGCACTCAACAATATGTGTGGGAATATATTAAAAATAATATTGATGGTAATATGAAATTTCCAACAAGAGATTCTTGGAACTCGAATTATATGTCAAGTGGACTTTATACAAGTTGGTTAAATGAAACAGAAACAGCGTATAATCAATATCATAGAAACACATCAATAAATGGAACAAGTGTAAAAGTTAATATTGGAGAAAGTACAACATTAAACGATTCAAATGGAGTTTTAGCTCATTATGAGAGTTTTAACCATAACATAAATGGTGTTACATTTTCTCATTTACAGGGAAGTAACGAATTAAATATAAGTGTATCAGCAGATGCAGATGCAACAAATGCTAATTTTGTATCAAAAAATTATGGGATTTATGAAATAATGCCTAATGGTAGAAAATATGATAGTTCTACAATGGCAAACTATGTATATTTCCATTTTAATAATGGAGTTATACAAAATTTGATATTTTCAAATTATGTAGATCCATCAAACTTTAATGTTTCAGTAGAAATACAAAGTGGAAAAATAGCACTACAAAAAACAAATAATATGGGAAATGCTGTTTCAGATTGTGTTTTTGAATTATACAGAAATGCAGAATGCACAGATTTAATAAAAACAGCAACAACAGGAAATGATGGCAGAATACTATATGACAAGTTAAAACCAATGACATATTACATTAAAGAAAAATCAGTTGCAACAGGATATTTATTAGATACATCAGTGCAAAGAGTTGATGTTGTTGCAGGTCAAACAACAAATGTAACATTCAAAAATAATGAGCCAACAGGTCAAATTAAATATATAAAGAAAGTACAAATAATGATAAAATTGCAGGAGCAGAATTTGAAATTAAAGCAGATGAGGATATATACAATGTTGCTAAAACAAAAAAATATTACACAAAAGGAGATAGTGTTGGAAAAATTACATCTGATAGCAATGGTATAGCTGCAATCAATGACTTACCTCTTGGAAAGTATATAGTTTATGAAACAAAAGCACCAAAGGGTTATTTGTTAAATGAAACAATATTTAATGCAAATATAGAATATGTAAATTCAACAACACCAGTTGTCGAGTTAAGAATTGAAGGTGTTGTAAATACTGAGCCAACTGGAGTTATTGAAATAATAAAAAGAGATAGTGAAACAGGAAGTATAGCACAAGGAGATGCAACATTAGAAAATGCTGTTTATAAGGTATATGCAGATGAAGATATATACAATGTAGCAAAATCAAAGAAATACTATTCAAAAGGCGATTTAGTAGCAACAAGGACAATGGATGCAAAAGGTAATACAACTCCTATTGAAGAATTACCACTTGGAAAATATATAGTTAAAGAAGATAAAGCATCAAAAGGTTATTTATTAGATAATACAGAATATGAAGTAACATTAGAATATAAAGACCAATATACAAAAGTAATTGCAAATAAAACTACAAGTAATGAGCTTGTAAAGAAAATGGGAGTGCATATCTTTAAATCTGGAATTAAGGTTAATTCTGGAGAAACTCTTGGATTAGAAGGTGCTGAATTTACAATTAAATTAAATAGTTTAGTAGAAAAAGCTTTGAATGCAGGATATAGTTATGCAGAAATTTGGAATGGTATTGATGAAAATGGAAATAAGGTAAATGTAGATTCTAAAAGAGTTGCAGAAGCTCAAAAGATTGCACCAACTTATGATGTTTTAACAACAGATAAAGATGGAAATGCATATACTCAAAAGAACTTGCCTTACGGAAAGTATATCGTAAAAGAAACAATTACTCCACAAGATTATGAAAGTGCAAGTGATTTTTATTTTTCAATTACTGATGATGAAAGTGAAATTTCAGATGTAGCAAAGAAAACAAAACATATTGTAGTAAATAATGAACAATTAGAGGCTTATATCAAACTAATCAAAAAAGACATGAAAACAGAAAAAATTGTTACTTTATCAAGTAGTACCTTTGAAATAAAAGCAACAAAAGATATTTATGATAGAGCAACAGGAAAAATTATTTGGAAAAAAGGAGAGGCGATATCTCAAAAAATTGGTAGCACAACATATAAGTCTTTTACAACAAATGCTGATAATATGATAGTACCAGAAAATAGTTATACAAATAAAAATGATGATAAAGGTACATCAGTTACACCATTACAATTACCAGTTGGAAGTTATGCAATTTATGAAATCAATGCACCAAAAGGATTTTTACAATTAGAAACACCAGTAACCTTTGATATAAAAGGAATAAGAGATTATGACAAAGACCAGGATGAAGATTTTATAAAAGAAGTTGTAATAAAAAATGAACAACCAACAGGTACTTTAATTATTGATAAATCAATAGCATTAAGAAATGATGTAGATAAATCAATAATTGATGTGAGTGACTTATCCGGAATAGAATTTAAACTAACTGCAAAAGAGGACATTATTGATTATGCAGATGGCAGCAAGATTTATTCAAAAGGACAAGAAGTTAGGACTTATAATTTAGAGAAAAACGGAAATCTAAAGCTAGAAAATTTACCAATGGGAACTTATGAACTTGAAGAAATTAAAACATTAAATGGACTTGTTTTAAATGATAAAAAATATGAAATAAAATTTGAACAAGAAGATTTAGTAAAGAAGATATATGAAGTAAATGAAGATATTTTAAATAATACAACTTTATTTGAATTTTCTAAAAAAGATATAACAGGAGATAACGAATTAGAGGGTGCTGAATTATCTGTTATTGATGAAGATGATAATATTATAGATACTTGGACATCAACTGAAAATACTCATAAAATTGAGGGATTAGTTGTAGGAAAAACTTATAAATTGAGAGAAGAAATTTCTCCAGATGGATATGTAAAAGCAACAACAATAGAATTTAAAGTTGAAAATACAACAGAAATTCAAAAAGTAGAAATGATAGATAAAATTGTAGAAATATCAAAACAAGATGTAGCAGGAACAGAACTTGAAGGTGCAACATTAGTAGTAACAAATAATAAGACTAAAAATATTGTAGATAAATGGGTATCAGGAAAAGAACCTCATAAAGTAAGTGGTTTAATTGAGGGAGAAACATATAATCTTCACGAGGAAATAGCTGTAAATGGATATGTTAAAGCGAGTGATATTCAATTTGAGGTAACTTATGGAAAAGAAACACAACATATAGTTATGATTGATAAAATCGTAAAAATAGTGAAAACAGATTTAGTAACAGGAGATGAAATTGAGGGTGCTAAACTACAAGTAATTGATGAAAATGGTAATATTATAGATGAATGGACATCAACAAAAGAGCCACATATTGTAAAAGGACTAGAAGAAAGTAAAAAATATAAATTAGTTGAAATTACAGCACCTTATGGATATGAACTAACTGAAGAAATAGAGTTTGTAGTTACAACAAATAAAGAAACACAACTTGTAGAGATGAAAGATATGCCAATATTAAAAAATATTAAATTAAATAAAATAGATAGCCAAACGAAAGAAATAATAAAAGAAAAGTTTTCATTTGGAATTTACGAAGATGAAGAATGCAACAACTTAATAAAAGAAGTAAAATCAAGTAAAGCTAATGGATATGTTGTTTTTGAAGATTTAAGATATGGAACATATTATATCAAAGAAACAAAATCACCATCTGGATATGAATTATCAGACAAAATAGTAAAGCTAGAAATAAATGATAATGGAGTACTTGTAGATGGAACTTTAATTGAAGAAAAAGATTCAGTATATTGTTTTGAATTTGAAAATACAGAAATAGAAGTGCCAAATACAGGAGATAGTAGATATACAAAAATATTGATTTTTATTGGTGGCATATCTGCAATATCACTTATTGGAATTGTTGTTTATGATTATAAAAAAAGGAAAAACAAAGTATAGATTATTTTTTAAATAAATAAAATTTTTAAATTTGTAGATTTTTTGAATCGAAAATGGTATAATATTATTATAAATTAATTATGGAGGTAATGATTATGTCTATGGAAAAACAAAAATTATATAAAGAAATTGATACTTTACCTGAAGAACTTACAAATCAAGTTATAAATTTTATTGAATATTTAAAACTATCATATATAGACTCTGAATCGCCTGAAAGCATAGAAATAAAAAGCAAAAAAGATTTAAAAGAAAAATTACAAAAAGGATTAGATGATATAAAATTAAATAAAACATATTCATTAGATGAGGTTTTTCATAAAATTGATAATTTATAAAAGATTGGAGTAGGGACTATGAAAAAGTATATAGTTGAAGTTTCAGAAACAGCAGAGCAAGATTTAGAAAACATTATTTCATATCTTAGATATACATTATCAGGAGATATTGTAGCAGATAAATATAAAATCTTATTTAAGCAGGCATTAAAAGATTTAGAAGATGAAGCAGGAAGTATGCCTATTTTAAGTGAAAAACTAACAGGACATAAAAACATTAGGAAGATTAATGTTAGAAATTATATAATATTTTATATTATAGATGACGAAAAATCAAAAGCCTTTGTTGTGAGAATAGGTCATGCATTTATGGATTGGGAAAAATATTTAAAAGATAATTAATATATAAATTAATACAAGAAGTTAATGTAACAATTAGCTTCTTTTTTGTATAGAAAATTGACATTAAGTGGAATGATTTATAATTATAAAAAATAAACCATTCTACTTTTGACCGAGATGAATGGTTTATTTAAATCTAATATCGGCAAAACCATGTCTAACGGAATTGTCATTTTCTATATTTATTATAATACAAATCAAATAAGAAAATCAACAGAAAACCTTATTTTAAGCAAAAACTTAAAATAGGGTTATTTTTTTTGAAAGAGGTGTAAAATGTCGGAATATAACTCAAAACAGAAAAAGAATTTATTAAAAAAATTAAAAGCTATAAATATGACAAATGAAAAAGATATTTTGAATATGAAAGTAGCTGAATTAAAAAAGATAAATCAAAATGAAGATATACTAAATTTAACAATAAAAGATGTAGAAATGATATGGATTATGCAAGAGGCAATAGAAAATAAAGGTTTATGGGATTTCTTTGTTGATATAAATTAAATACTGAGGAGGGAGGTTTTAGATGGGAAAAATAACGGAAACAAGAAAGTTGTATAAAGAAACATTAAAAGAACTAACTAAAACAGAAGAAAATTGGCTTTCGTTTTTAGATAGTAGTAGTTGGAATTTTAAATATGATTTCGCAGATCAAATTTTGATATATGCACAAAGACCTGAGGCAACAGCTTGTGCTGATATTGAAACTTGGAATAACAAAGTAAAAAGATGGATAAATAAAAATGCAAATGGAATATTTATTTTTGATAATAATGAAAATAGTCAATACCCTTTTAAATTAGTTTTTGATGTATCAGATACTCATAATTATAAAGGAACACCATATAAATTATGGAGTGTTGAAGAAAAATATGAAATGGATATTATAGAAAGTTTAGATGCAACATTTGGTGCAGAAAGTGAAAATTTAGACCTTTCTACATCAATTACTCTTAATGCTTACAATATGGTAACCGATAATATTCAAGATTATATGTCATCTATAAAAAAATATATTAAAGGAACTAAATTTGAAGAATATTCAGATAGAGATATATATAATATATTTGTTCCTTGTGTCTGGGGTAGTGTTTCATATATGATGATGACAAGATGCGGTATAAATGCACGAGAAAAAATTGATATTAAAGAATTTTCATATATAAAAGAATTTAATAATGATAATTTAATAACAATTTTAGGTCAAGCAGTAAGTGATATTGCAGAACTTGGATTAAGAGAAATTGCAAAAACAATAAAAAATTTGCAAATTGAAGAAAAAAATAAAAATTGCACATTTGTTAAAAATCAAAATATGGATTATGCTAATGATAAAGAAAAAATTGAAGGAGGAATTGATTATGGAGAAAATAACATACACGAAAGTGGGAGACTACAATATACCAAATCTAGTGATGGAGAGGGAGAAACTTCCAAATGGCAAATACGCAAGAATGAGGCTACATTATCTAAAAACACAGAAGAAAGCAGAATATACGATACTATTGATGAACAAAGAATTAGCCAAACACCTATCACAGATACAAGAACAAGCGACGAAAATGATAAAACAAATAGTGGAGAAAATGGAAATACAAGAGGGAACGAACGAAGAATTAAAAATGCAAGACCAAATGAAATGGACAGGACTAATGAACAATTACAAGATGATAGCAGAGGAACAGATAATGTCAGAATTGATTTACAACTAGGCGAATGGAATACGGAAATTGATAATAATGTATTAATTTTTAATGATGATTATACAATAATCAGTATTATAAATAATGCACCAAAAGTTATATCAAATAAAGACAAAATTGTAGAATTTTTTAAAAATAATTTAGAAAATGATAATAAAACAAAAGAATTTTTAGTTGAAATCTTTGGTAAAGAATATAATGAATTCGTTATAAATGATGATAGAGTAGGATATAAACTATATAATAATGGTATTTATTTATGGAAAGGAAATTATCTAAATAGAACAGAAAAATGCTTTTTAAAATGGGATAATTTTATTGAATATTGTATATCTTATGCTCAAATGAATGAAATAAATGATGTTTTTGAAATACCCTCTGAAAATGAACAAAAACAGAATATAGCAGATGTTGAAAATACACCTGCTTTTTTTGTATCACAAGAAATTATCGATAATGATTTGCAAAGAGGTAGTGGTTTTGAAAATGGTAAATTTAGAATATATCAACAATTTCTTAAAGGAGAAACTAATAAAAAAAATGCAGATTTTCTAAAAAATGAATATGGCATTGGAGGTCATACAGTTGAAATAGGAGGATTGTTTCAAAATCACGATAGTAAAGGTTTAACATTTGAAGAATCCAAAACAAATAGAAAATATTTATTAAAATGGACACAAGTTGCAAAAAGAATTAGCGAATTAATATCTGCAGATAGATATTTAAGTGAACAAGAAAAAGATGAATACAATGATTGGTTAGATGCCAATGGAATATTCCATAATCCCAAAGAAGATATAATAAATGATGAAGATTATAAACTAGCTGAGAGATTACATTCATTTATAAAAGATTATGATTATTATTCTTATTTGGATAATTCTCCTACAGAAAACACTGAACAAGATAACATTGATTTAATTAGAGCAGATATTGATGATGAAATGAATATAAAAAATTATATTGATTTCTTAAAAACAACAATTGAAGAATCAGAGCAAGACGATGAAATGTTACCAGAGGCAAAAGAACTATTGGAAGAATTAGAAAAAAGATTGCCTTATTATGAATTTAATAACGGGGATGTTGTCTATATTGGAATTGATGAATATGAAATAAGGTCAATTAATGATAATATTGTCGAACTTGCAGATACAAAATTTCTTCTATTTACAAAGGAAATGCCAAGAAAAGAATTTGATAAAAAAATTAAAGAAAACCCAGCAAATGATAAGTTAAGAACAGGTAAAAGACTATTAGATTTAGAAAAAGAAGAAAAATCAAAAATTGATAAAAATGAAGATATTGAAATAGAACAAAAAGATGTATCTTCTAAAATAGAAGAAAATGACGAAAATATAGAAAAAGTTTTAAAAGCCAATATAAAACAAAAGAGAAGAAATAGGATAGAATATTTTGATTTGCATCCAGAAATACCACTAGATGAAAGAAACAATTATCATATTGATAATAACAATTTAGGAGTTGGTACACCTAAACAAAAATTTAGAAGAAATGTAGAGGCAATAAAAATATTAAAACAATGCAATGAAGAAAATAGATATGCAACACAAGAAGAACAACAAATACTTGCAGAATATGTTGGTTGGGGAGGACTTGCAGATGCATTTGACCCTCAAAATGATGGTTGGTCAGAAGAATATAAAGAACTTAAAAGTTTACTAACTGAAAAAGAATATTCAGAAGCACGACAATCTACTTTAACAGCATTTTATACACCACCTGTTGTAATAAGTTCAATATATAAAGCTTTAGAAAAAATGGGACTTGAAAAAGGAAATATATTAGAGCCAAGTTGTCGGAGTTGGTAACTTTTTTGGAAGATTACCTGAAACATTAAAGGAATGTAAAATGTATGGAATCGAATTAGATACAATATCAGGAAACATTGCCAGACAATTATATCAAAAAAATACAATAGCAGTTAAAGGATATGAAGATGTAGAATTACCAGACTCATTTTTTGATGTAGCCGTTGGAAATGTACCTTTTGGAGATTTTAAACTAACAGATAAAAGATATGATAAAAATAATTTCTTAATACACGATTATTTCTTTCGGAAAAACTTTAGATAAAGTAAGACCAAATGGAGTAATTGCATTTATTACCTCAAAAGGTACAATGGATAAGCAAAACGAAAAAGTAAGAAAATATATATGCCAAAGAGCTGAACTAATTGGAGCAATAAGACTACCCAATAATACTTTTAAGGACAATGCAGGAACAGTAGTAACATCAGATATCATATTTTTAAAGAAAAGAGATAAAATTACTGATATTGAAGATGAATGGGTACATTTAGATAAAAATCAAGATGGAATTGAAATGAATAGTTATTTTGTTAAACATCCAGAGATGATTTTAGGAAAAATGGAAATGACATCTGGAAGATTTGGTCCTGAATCTACTTGTAGTCCGATTTATAATGAAACACTTGAAACACAATTGAATAATGCAATAGAAAATCTAAACTCTGAAATAGATAATATTCAAATAGATGAAATAAGTGATAATGAAGAAATATCAATACCTGCAATACCAGAAGTAAGAAATTTCTCTTATGCAATAGTTGATAATAAAATTTATTATAGAGAAAATAGCTTAATGTATTTACAAGATAAACCTATAACGGCATTGAATAGAATAAAAGGTATGATAGAAATTCGTGATTGTGTAAGAAGAATTATAGATTTACAAATAGACGACGGTCCTGACTTTGAAATAACAGCAGAACAACAAAAATTAAATAGATTATATGACAATTTTTCTAAAAAATATGGACTAATAAATAGTAGAGGAAATGAAATGGCTTTTTCTGATGATGATAGCTATTATCTACTATGTTCATTAGAAATAGTTGATGAAAACAAAAACTTTATTAGAAAAGCAGATATGTTTTCTAAAAGAACAATAAAACCTCATATAAAAATATCTAAAACAGATAATTGTGTTGATGCTTTAATTTCTTCTATATCAGAAAAAGCAAGTGTTGATTTAGAGTATATGTCTAATTTGACAGGAAAAACAAAAGAACAACTTATCAAAGAATTAGAGGGTAGCATTTATAAAGATCCTATGCTAGATAAATATGTAACTGCAGATGAATATTTAAGTGGAAATATAAGAGAAAAGTTAAAAATTGCTCAAAAATTTTCAAAAAATAATATAGAATACGAAATTAATGTAAAAGCATTAGAAAGTGTTAAAATTAAGGATTTATCAGCAAGTGAAATAAGTGTAAGATTAGGAGCTACTTGGATTCCAACAAACTATATAGAACAATTTATGTTTGAACTATTAGAAACACCCACATACAATAGAAAAGATATAAATGTAAATTATTCTAATTATACATCCGATTGGAATATTACAGGTAAAAATATAGATTGGAAAAATAGCAGAGCAAATACAACTTATGGTACTAAAAGAATTAATGCTTATCAAATTATTGAAAAAACATTAAATTTAAAAGATGTTCAAATATTCGATAATATAATAAATGCTGATGGAAAAGAAGAACGAAAATTAAATGCAAAAGAAACAGCAATAGCACAAGGAAAACAAGAAATAATAAAATCAAAATTTGAAGAATGGATATGGAAAGACCAACAAAGAAGAGAACATCTAACAAGGATTTATAATGATAAATTTAATTGTATAAGATCTCGCGAATATGATGGAAAATATATAACTTTTGTTGGAATGAATCCAGAAATAACATTAAGAAAGCATCAATTGAATGCAGTAGCAAGACAGCTTTATGGTGGCAATACTTTATTGGCTCACGAAGTACGGTGCTGGAAAAACTTTTGAAATGATTGCTGCTGCAATGGAAAGCAAAAGATTGGGACTTTGTAATAAGTCCTTATTTGTTGTTCCAAATCATATTATAGAGCAATTTGCTAGTGAATTTATGCAATTATATCCATCAGCTAATATTTTAGTAACAAGCAAAAAAGATTTTGCAATGAATAATAGAAAAAAGTTTTGCAGTAAAATAGCTACAGGCGAATATGATGCAATAATAATGGGACATTCACAGTTTGAAAAAATACAATTATCTCAAGAAAGACAAGCACATTTTTTAAACCAACAAATATATGACTTAACATTAAGCATAAATGATTTAAGGAAAAATGGTGGAGAGTATTATTCTATAAAGCAACTTGAGAAAAGCAAGAAAAAAGTTGAAGAAAAATTAAAAAAATTGAATGACAATTCTAAAAAAGACACTGTTGTAACATTCGAACAATTGGGAACAGATAGACTATTTGTAGATGAAGCACACAACTTTAAAAATTTATATCTATATACAAAAATGCGTAATGTAGGAGGAATTGCACAAACTGAAGCACAAAAGAGTTCAGATTTATTTATGAAATGCAGATATTTAGATGAACTAACTGGAGGAAAAGGTGTAGTTTTTGCAACAGGAACTCCAGTATCAAACTCAATGGTAGAACTTTATACGATGCAACGATATTTACAATATAGTGCATTAAACAAAAATGGATTATTACACTTTGATAGTTGGGCAAGTACCTTTGGAGAAACTGTTTCAGCACTAGAACTTAATCCCTCACGGCACAGGTTATAGAACAAAAACAAGATTTGCAAAATTTTATAATTTGCCAGAACTGATGGCATTATTTAAGGAAGTGGCTGATATACAAACATCAGACACTTTAAATTTGCCTGTTCCAAAAGCACATTTTGAAACAGTAGTTGTAAAGCCTAGTCAAATTCAAGAAGAAATGGTAGAAAAATTAGGAGAACGAGCTGAAGATATAAAAAGTGGAAATGTAAATCCAAAAGAAGATAATATGCTGAAGATTACAAATGAGGGAAGAAAATTAGCTTTGGATCAAAGATTGATAAATAATATGTTACCAGACTTTGAAAATAGCAAAGTAAATGCTTGTGCTGACAATATTTATAAAATATGGAAAGAAACAGAAACAAACAAATCAACACAATTAGTATTTTGCGATTTATCAACACCAAAATCTTTAAGTGCAACAGATAACCCTTATGAAATGGAACTTGTAGATGGAGAATGGAAACTAAAAAATTATGAATTTACTGATGTATATACAGATTTAAAAAGAAAGTTAATAGCAAAAGGCATACCAGAGAATGAAATAGCATTTATTCACGATGCAAATAATGAAGTAAAAAAGCAAGAACTATTTTCAAAAGTAAGAACAGGAACAATAAGAGTTTTGATGGGGTCAACTGCTAAAATGGGAGCAGGAACAAACTGTCAAAATAAAATTATAGCATTACATCATTTAGATTGTCCGTGGCGACCTGCTGATTTAATACAGAGAAATGGTAGAGGTATTAGACAAGGAAATGAAAATGAAGTTGTAAATATATTCACTTATGTAACAGAAAAAACATTTGATGCATATTTGTTTCAGTTAGTAGAAACAAAGCAAAAGTTTATATCACAAATAATGACATCAAAGACACCAGTTAGAAGTGCAGAAGATGTTGATGAAAAAGCATTGAGTTATGCAGAAATAAAAGCACTTGCTGCAGGAAATCCTTTGATTATAGAAAAAACTCAATTAGATACAGATGTTGCAAAACTAAAACTATTAAAACAAAGTTATTTGAGTGAAATATATAGACTTGAAGATATGATAGCGAAATATTACCCAAACAGAATAAAAGAACTTGAAAAAGAAATCACCAATATCGAAAAAGATATAAATTTAATAACTGAAAATACTAATATATCAAATGAAGAAAAATTTTCTCCTATGATATTAAAAAGCAAACAATACACTAAAAAAGAAGAGGCTGGAAAAATGATATTAGAAATTTGTAAGACAAAAGAGTCATCTGAATTAGAAGAAATAGGGGAATACAGAGGAATGAAATTAGAATTGCAAATAAATGTTGCAAGACAAGAATTTGAGTTGTTTATAAAAGGTAATTTTGAATATAAAATTTCTCTAGGTAATGATATTTACGGAAATATAACAAGAATAGACAATGCTTTATCTAATGTTGGAAAAGATTTAGAAGATAGTAAAAAAGAATTAGAAAATACTAAAAAACAATTAGAAAATGCAAAAATTGATGTTAAAGTACCTTTTGATAAAGAAAACGAGCTGAAAGAAAAAGCAATTAGATTAGATAGAGTAAATGCTTTATTAAACTTAAATGAAAAAGAGAGCATTATAATGGAAGATGAAGAAAAATCTGATGATGAACAAAAAAGTCAAGACTATGATAAAGAACCAATTAGATAAATCACACATTTTTATTATAAAAACAAATAATGTATTATGACAACAAAGGAGGTAATAAAAATGATAAATAATTTTAAAGATGGAGTTTTAAACGAGCTATACGATGTAAGGAGTGAGGACTTTGAAAGGTATTTTCACGATGAATTAGCAAAAGATGTAGACAGAATAGGCGTATCAGAAAAAAGAGAGCAATTAAAGAAATTAGTGAATGAACTATTTAAAGGAGACGAAAATACATTTGAAAAACTTAATGGCTTATTAAAAGATTTTGAAACGTCAATGTTTTCGGAAATGGCGTTCTGGTGTAGGAAATATTACAAACTTGGCTTTTGTGATTCAAATATGTTAAAAGAAGAAACGAGAAATTTTATCAATATAAGCAATAAAGTAGAAAGAAAATCATTTTATAATGATTATTCAGATGATTTTTTTGAGTATATTGAAGATTATAAAACAAATTATTTGATGAAGAAAAAAGAGTATAGAGAAATAATAAAAAAAGTCCGTACACTAAAAGAAAATAATCCTAAAGTTGAAGAATTAGTTGAGGATGGAAAAATTGAAATATTAAGTCTTGAAGAACTAAAAATTGTCCAAGAACTTTTAAAACTAGAAAATCAAATTGACATCATTGAACAAAAAGAAATATTTAGGCTAGGAATGAAAGAAATGCTTACTAATCTTGAAGATATGAATATAATACAATTAGCTTTAAAATAAAAACATATTAAAGAAATAACGGAGAAAAAAGAAAAATGGATGAAGAATTAAATAGTTTTTTTAATGAGTATCAAGACAACTTTATGGAATATTTTGAAACGCATAAAAACAAAAAAATACAAAATAGAAATGACTTCAAAGAAATAAGTAACGAAATAGTTGAATTGAAAAACAAGTACCCAAATGTTCAAGCTTATTTAGAAGATGAACAAATTGTTGATTTGAGTGAAAAAGAAAGAGAAATTGTTTTAAAAATTATAGATTTAGAAGAAGATTTAGTAACATTAGAAATAAAAGAATCTTTTAAATTAGGATTTAAAGAGGCTTATATCTATTTTGAAGAAATGGGTATGCTTAATATTTAAAATGTTAGAAGATATTAAAGAAATTTAGTATCTTCTATGTTTTTTATAAAAAGTATGGTATAATCATCTCGAATAATAGTAAGTTGTAGGGTGGATTATAGGTAAAATTAAAAAAGACTATGAAAATGTAATTTGAGGTGAATATTTTGATTAGTAAAAGAGATTTTAATTATTTATATGATAATATACATGTATTATATTTTGGAATTTGGTTGGATAAAACAAAAGTAAGATTAAATTTGACAAGAGATAATTTTGCCCAAATTGATAAAGAAAGTTATACAAAAGTACCAGCACATAAGGAAATTTTAGAAAACTGGGATGACTGGAAGAAACAAAAAGAAACATTAAAATTTAACGAATTTTATACTAGAATATGTCCGCCAGGACTTAAATTTGAAAAAGAAGGTGATAAACTAATATTATCAGATGAATACTGCAAAAGGTATCAAGATATGTGCTTACAAAACTATGATTTAAACATGAAGTTTATTAGTAAATTAGACAAGAACAAGTTTAATAAAGCTATTGATAAAGCTGTAAAAAAATATAATATGATAGAAATAAAAAATTTAAATGAATGTCAAAAACAAACAGGACTTTATATGACTGTGCTAGATAACTTTAAACAAGTATATATCGGACAAACTACAAGGGATTTAAAAGAAAGAATTTTAAGGCATTGGAAAGTAAAACCTAAATTTGATAGAATATTATTTGGAGGCGCCAACCAATCTGTTATTTCATATGATTCTTATGGTGTATTAGATACTACTAGAATATTTATAATTTATGAAACAGATAAAAACAAAATTGATAAAATTGAAGAGAGGTTAGTAAAAGAGATACCAACGGAATATCAAGCTAATAGAATTGGAGGTGGCATTCATTTAGACTCATTAAAAGATTTATTGGATGCTGTTGATACAATGAATTTAAGAAATTTAGAAAATTAAAACTATACAAAAGAATAAAAAATTACAAGTTATAGAACAGATGGTTCGTTGCTAATTAACAGTTATTATTTTATTATAATTAAAGGAAAATGGTTATTTATAGAGGAATATTATGAAGAACAAAAAAATGATAGATGAAATAAATGAAAATAAAGAAGTAAAGGGCATAAATATAGATAGTATAGAAAATGAAATAAGTTATTTGTGTAAGTTATTACATACATCTAGACCAGAACAATATATTTATGCTTATATTAAAGATATTTTTCCAAAAACTATAAGGAGTAAGAAATTTGACTGGCTATTATGGGATGCAGAATTTGATATATTTATTCCAGAACTAGATTTGGCAATTGAGTATGATGGATTCCATTGGCATAAAGAAAAAATAGGTTTATCTGATTCTGATAAAAATAAATTAGCAAAAGAACACAATATTACTTTATTTAGAGTAAGAGAAGTTGGACTAGAAGAAACTGATTGTAAATTTTACTTTTATAATTATAATAAAATATATGATAATATTGACGAAGCTATAAATGCAATTATTGATTTTATTAATATTAAATATGATAAAAAAATTGAAAAATTAAAGAATTTTGATTTAGATTCTATAAAACTAAAAACTTTAAAAAATTTAAGACAACAGAAAAGAGAACAAAGCATAATAGGAAAATGGGAAGAAATTGAAAAGTATTGGGATTATGAAAATAATGAAGGAATTAGACCGGAAGATATAAGAACAACTTACAAATATACTTTAAATGCTATATGTCCATATTGCAATAAAAAAGTAAGTTTTATACCTAGATTATCTTTTAGATGCTATGGAAAATATTCATTTACTCCTCATATTTGTAATGAATTAGATGAATATTGCCTTTCATTATTAGATGAAAAGTGTAAAAATGGTAAACTTGAATTAACTATGAATGATATAGACGATAAAAGACTAAAAGACTGGTTAATTAGAATTGTTACTGCAAGAAATTTATTTACAACAATAAAAGATGAAAAAATATTAAATAAACTTGAAAAGAAAATAGGATTTAGAATTAATTGTAAGAATTTATATGAAATGAAAATTGCTGATTATAATGATTTAAAAAGAGCGATAAAAAGTGAAAAATTTAAGGAAGAATAAATTAAAATTTATAGAATTGTAAAAAATAGTAAGTTATTGGTATGATTGGATGGATGTTATATGAAAAAAAGTAAATTTAATACTATATTAATTGTTGTGATAATTGTTTTATTTATTATTGAAATTTATATATTAGCATTGAACAATAAATACAAATATGATATAGCAAAAATAATAGGGATAGGTAATGTAAATGATTTTTATATTAAAAAAATTGAAAGAAGTTATGGACCAGGAACTGACCCTATATTTGTTACATTTAAAATATCTATTGACAACTACAATAAATATACATTAAATTATTATGATGTTGAAAAAGATAAAGATTTCTATGAAGGAGAGATAACAAATAAAAAGAGAAAAGTTGACAATTATTATATATGTTGTTATGAAACATTTGGATATAATACTGAAAATATAAAGATAATAAACAAAGCAAAAAATAATATAATTCAACTAAAATTTACTGGAGCAATATTAATAATACTAATAATTCTATTTATTATAAGAACAGTAAAAATAAGAATGACTAATAACATTAGTTCAGAGAATTAGACAAATTACAAGTTATAAGTCAAGTAAACCAATGGTATGTGTTCTTTTTTATATTAGTATTATACAATAATTCTTGAAAGAAGGGATATTATGGATCAAGAAAAAATTGGAAAATTTATAGCTACTTGTAGAAAAGATAAAAAATTAACACAAGAGCAATTAGCTGAAAAATTAAATATAAGCAAAAATGCAGTTAGTAAGTGGGAAAGAGGGTTAAACCTTCCTGATGTTTCAATTATGCAAGAGCTATGTAGAATATTAGGAATTACCTTAAATAAACTCTTTATAGGAGATAAGATTATTGATGAAAAATATAAAGAAGTAGCAGATGATAACTTATTAAATGCATTAGAAAATAGTTCATTTACATTAAAAGAAAAAATATATTTTTATAAAAATAAATGGAAAAAAGAACATATATCTAAAATGGTTTTATGTTTTATAAGTTGGATTATTTTAATTGTTGCTCTTAAATTTCAAAATGTTGAATTTTATATCATTGGAACAATAGCTGGAATGTTATCCGTATTATTTTATATTGTGTTATATAATCAAATGATGATATATGTTGAAAATAATGCGTATAAGAAAACTGAAAAGTAACTGCAAAATTACAGGTGGTAAGAAGATATTAAGAAATTAGTATCTTCTTTTTTGATAATATGACAGACAGATGTCATATTTATATGCTATAATACTTATGGGAGGGACTTATGCAAGTAAATAATAGATTATTTGAGATAATATATATATTGATGCAAAAGAAAAAAGTTACAGCAAAAGAATTAGCAGATAAGTTTGAAGTATCTACAAGAACTATATATAGAGATATAGAAATATTAAGTGGAGCAAACATACCAATTTATGCAAGTAAGGGAAAAGATGGAGGAATAGGGCTTTTAGATGAATATGTACTAAATAAATCTATTCTTTCTGAAGAAGAACAAAACCAAATTTTGTTTGCATTACAAGGAATGAAGAAAGTAAGTGGAAAAGATGAAAAAGATATTTTAGAAAAATTAAGTACATTATTTAATAAAGAAATAAATGATTGGATTAAAATAGATTTTTCAAATTGGGGAAAAGATAACGCACAAGAAGAAAGATTTGATATGATAAAAGCAGCAATATTAAATAAAAATCAAATAGAATTTGTATATTATAATTCTAATGGAGAAGAGAATAAAAGAATTGTAGAACCATTGCAAATATGGTTTAAAGATAAATCGTGGTATTTAATAAGCTATTGCAAACTAAAAGAAGATTATAGAATATTCAAGATTGCTAGAATAAAAGAAATTAAGATATTGCAAGAACATTTTGAAAGAGAGTTGCCAAAAGAGAAAAAAGAAGAAAAATATAATTTAAAAAATATATCACTTGAATTAGAAATAAGCAATGAAATGGCTTATAGAGTATATGATGAATTTGAAAGTAGAGAAATAACTAAAAAAGAAGATGGAAACTTTATAGTAAATGTAGAATATCCAGAGAATGAATGGGTATATGGTTATATTTTATCTTTTGGAGAATATGCAAAAATTTTGAAGCCAGATTATGCTAAAACTGCAATAAAAGAAAAACTACAAAAAACTTTAAAAAATTATTTATAATTTTACTAACTGTTATGAACAAAAGTGAATTACAGTTAGTTAATATGGAAATATTTATAAAATTTATTATTTTTTTATTATAATATGACATACAGTTGTCAAGTTAAATGTTATATACTTCATTTTAAGATGATAGATTACAAAAGTATAAGTAGAAAGGAAAGATATAAATGGCTTTTGATTATAAAAAAGAATATAAGGAATTTTATATGCCAAAAAATAAGCCTAGCATTGTTGAAGTTCCTAAAATGAATTATATTGCAGTTAGAGGAAAAGGAAATCCTAATGATGAAAATAGCGAATATAAAGATTCGATAGGACTATTATATGCAATCGTTTTTACAATAAAAATGAGCTACAAGGGCACTCATAAAATAGATGGCTATTTTGAATATGTTGTTCCACCACTTGAAGGATTTTGGTGGCAAGAAGGAAACAAAAATGGTATAGACTATAAGCATAAAGATAAATTTAATTTTATTTCAATTATTAGATTACCAGACTTCGTAACAAAAGAAGATTTTGATTGGGCTATTGGGGAAGCAACAAACAAGAAAAAACAAGACTTTTCAAAAGTAGAATTTTTAAGTTATAATGAGGGTATTTGTGTTCAATGTATGCACATAGGTTCTTATGACAATGAGCCTGAAACTATTAATCTAATGCACGAATATATGATAGAAAATGGATATGAACTAGATATTACTGGCTCTAGATTTCATCACGAAATATATTTAAGCGATCCAAGAAGATGTGATGTCAGTAAATTAAAAACACTTATAAGACATCCAATAATAAAATCAAAATAAACACAAATCATTAATAATTAGTAAGTTGTGGGGGAATTTAAATATGAACGAAAGACCTAATTTAGATATAAGTTTAGATAGTAACTTATTTAAAGAATATTATTATTTGAAAGAAGAATTAATTGATTTTTGTAAAAAATACAAATTGCAAACAACGGGAGGAAAAATAGAACTAACCGAAAGAATTGCAAACTTTTTAGACACAGGAGAAAGAACTTATAGAAGTCATACTATTAGAAGAACTGCTAGTATTGATGAAATAACACTTGATACAATAATAGAAGAAAATTTTATATGTTCTGAAAAACATAGAGGATTTTATAAAGAACAAATTGGAAACAATTTTTCTTTTAATGTGTTGTTTCAAAAATGGTTAAAAAGTAATTCTGGAAAAACTTATCAAGATTCAATAACTGCTTATTATCAAATATTGGAAGATAAGAAGAAAAATAAAACAACAATTGATAAGCAATTTGAATACAATACTTATATTAGAGATTTCTTTAACGACAACAAAAATAAAAGCTTAGAGCAGGCAATTAAGTGTTGGAAATACAAAAAGAGTTTGAGGGGACACAATAAATATGAAAGAGATGATTTGAAAATATTAAATAGTTAATAATAAATATTATTTTATAAGGGAGAAAGTTTATGAAAAATAAACAATTATTACTTGATAATATAGACAACGTTCATACTACCGAAATGGGTATTGATAGAATTAAGAAAAATCTTAAATTAGATACTGATAATGTAGTTGAATATTGTAAAAACAAAGTTTTAGATAAAAATTGTAATATATACAAACAGGGCAAAAATTGGTATTGCGAAATAGATAATATAATAATAACTATTAACTCATATAGTTATACAATTATCACAGCACATATTAAAAAATAAATTCTAATATATAAGGCAAGTAATTGAAATTATTTGTCTTTTTTTATATAATTGAAACAATAATTAGTAAATTATTGGTATGATTGGAGGCATAACGCTATGGGAAAAGAAAATAAAAATGAGATTATTTTATTTGAAAATCAAGATGTTAAATTAGAAGTAAATATGAAAGATGAAACTGTGTGGCTGTCATTAGAGCAAATGGCAAAGCTATTTGATAGAGATAGAACTGTTATAACAAGACATATTAATAATATATTTAAAAACCAAGAATTGAATAAAGCTGAGGTATGTGCAAAATTTGCACATACCACTGAACATGGTGCTATTCAAGGAAAAAAGCAGACTAGAGAATTGGATTATTATAATTTAGATATGATTATTTCTGTAGGATATCGTGTTAATAGTAAACAAGGTATCGTATTTAGAAAATGGGCAACAAAGATTTTAAAAGATTATATGATAAAGGGGTATGTAGTCAATCAAAAAAGATTAGAGTATTTAGAAAAAACAATTAAGTTAATTGATATTGCAAATAGAATAGATGAAAGATTAGAAGGAAAT
>JAFQQR010000037.1 GCA_017410505.1 Clostridia bacterium
GAGTTTACAAACATAGAATTATATGCAGCATATCAAGATTATAATGATATGATGGATATTACAGAAGAAATAATATCAACAGTTGCAGAAAAAGTTTTAGGAACAACTAAAATTACATATCAAGGAACACCAATAGATTTAACACCAGGATGGAGAAGACTTCCTATGATAGATGCAATTAAAGAAGTAACAGGTGTTGACTTTAATGAAATCAATACTGATGAAGAAGCATCAGAAGCAGCAAGAAAATTAGGAATAGAAATAGAAGGAACTTTAGAAAGAGGAAATGTTATAAATTTAGTATTTGAAGAAAAAGTAGAAGATACTTTAATTCAACCAACATTTATAATAGATTATCCAGTAGAAGTATCACCATTAACAAAGAGAAAACCATCAGATCCAAGACTTGTAGAAAGATTTGAAGTATTTATTGGTGGAAGAGAATATGGAAATGCATATTCAGAATTAAATGATCCAATAGATCAATATGAAAGATTTGTAGAACAAGCAAAACAAAAAGAAGCTGGAAATGAAGAAGCAAATGATATGGATGATGACTTTGTAAAAGCATTAGAATATGGAATGCCTCCAACAGGAGGACTTGGAATAGGAATAGACCGTTTAATAATGCTACTTACAGACTCAGCATCGATACGTGATGTATTATTATTCCCAACAATGAAACCTTTGAACTAGAACTTTTAATAAATTTTAATGAGTGCTAATAAGTTTTAATGTGTTTCAAATACAGTATTTTCAATACATTCAAGAGATAGTTAAAAAATAAGAAAATTTAATAATAACTAATAAAATTTAATGAATTTTGACTGGTAGCATTCAAATTGCATTCAAAAAAATCAATAATACATAGCAATTTAAACTGTTTTTAGATTAAATTGCATTCAAAAAAATCTAATAGAAATATTAGATTTTTTTTTGTTAAAAAGGAGGGGGAAAATTGAAAGAAGATTCTTTAGAAATAAAAGAAAAGAAAAGAGTATATAAAAGAAATACTGCTAAAAGTGCTTTAGAAAATGTAAAGAAAAAAATAAAAGAAGCAAATGAAAATAATGAGTTTATATACTATGTATCAAAAGCAGTCTTATTTGGCTCATATATCAATTCTGACAGAAAAGAAATAGGAGATATAGATATTGCATTATATATAGAATTAAAAGACAAATATACGCCAGAGATAGAGCAAAACATTCAAAGATCTTTGTTAAGTTGTAAGCAAGTTCCATTTTTATTAAGATATATATATGGAAAAGAAGAAATAGCTAAATTTATAAAAGATAAAAAGTCTGTTATACATTTACACGATGGTAATGAAGCAGATAAAATTGCAAGAGAATACAGTAAATCTGGAAATTATATTTATAATGATAAATATGAATTGATATATTGTAAATAATAATTTGAAAGCGAGTTGATAATAAAGTTAATTCGCTTTTTTCGTTTTTAAAACGCTACATAAGTTCTTTTTTATAAAGGAACTTATTTTTTTTGAAAGGAGGATTTTTAAATGAATGTTAGGAAAGGAGGTTTTTATGATAGAAGCAAGAAAAATTGTAATTCCAAAGGAAGCAGAGAAAGAAATTACATTTATGCTATTTAATTATCTTAATATAGATAATCTAATAGAAAAAAGAAAAAAAGACTTGATTGAAAATGTCAATATTAGTAATAATGCTTGGTTAAAATCTTTAAATGAGTCAGCAAACACATTAGAAGATGTTGTTATTAAATTTGATAATGACAAGACAATATTAAAGTTAAAAAGATGGAAGCTGCTTATCAATTCATTTAATAGCAGACTATATGATAATGAAAATCCAGTATATTATTGGTTAATAAGATTAAAGTATATGGACAAAGTTGAAGAAAATACCTTGTTAGAAAAACTTGATATTGATAAAGAAGAATTAAAAAATTTAGACATTTATTTAAAATGGAAACTTTATTGTTTAGCTGTTGAGCGAAATTTATTTGATGGAGGTGAAGTGAATGTCTGAATGTAAAACAATAGCAATAGCTAATCAAAAAGGTGGCGTTGGAAAAACAACAACAGCTTTAAGTTTAGGTGTAGCATTAGCAAGAGAAGGTAAAAAAGTTTTATTAGTAGATGCAGACCCACAAGGAGATTTAACAACATATATGGGTTTTTATGATCAAGACAATTTACCAATAACAATATCTACTTTAATTGAAAGAACTATAAATGATATTGAAGTAAATGCACAAGAAGCAGTATTACATCATCACGAAGGAATAGATTTAATACCATCTAATCTTAATTTATCAATGACAGAAGTTAATTTACTTAATGCTATGTGCAGAGAAAGTGCTATGAAGAATAGTTTAAGTGAGATTAAAAAGAATTATGATTTTGTAATTATTGACTGTATGCCTTCATTAAGTATGATAACAACAAATGCTTTGGCTAGTGCAGATCAAGTTATTATTCCAGTTCAATCTCAATATTTATCTGCAAAAGGTATGGGAAACTTATTAAAGACCATTTCAAAAGTGAAAAAACAGATAAATGATAAACTTACTGTTGGTGGTATATTATTAACACTTGTAGATAAAAGAACAAATCTACCAAAAACCATTAAAAATGAATTAGAAGAAAATTATGGGAACATCGTGAAAATATATGATACACAAATACCAGTAGCAGTAAAAACAGCAGAATCAACATCAAAAGGAAAGAGCATATTTTCGTATGATAAAAGTAGTAGTGTAGCTATTGCTTATTCAAATTTTGCAAAGGAGGTATTAAGTAGTGAAGGAGAACGAACAAAAAATGCACTTGCCAAAGGTTACAGTAGATGATTTCTTTTTTAGCACACAAGAACAAAGGGAAAAAGAGAAGTTAGAACATATACAAAATATTAAAATAAATGAAATAACTGATTTCCCAAACCACCCATATAAAGTATTAGATGATGATGAAATGCTAGAAATGTCAGAGAGCATTAAAGAAAATGGTGTAATACACCCAGTTATTGTCAGAGCTAAAAAAGATGGTGGCTATGAAATGATTTCTGGACACAGAAGAAAAAGAGCAACAGAACTTGCAGGAATAAGAGAAATACCTGCAATTATAAGACAAATGACAGATGATGAAGCTACTATATATATGGTAGATAGTAATAAACAAAGAGTAAAAGTATTACCAAGTGAGAAAGCATTTGCTTATAAAATGAAATTAAATGCTATGAAAAGACAGGGAAAAAGAAATGACTTAACTTCTTCGCCAATGGCGACAAAGTTAAATGAAAAAGGAACAGCAGAAATAATAGGTCAAGAATTTGGAGATGGTAAAGATAATGTTTATAGATATATTAAATTAACAGAATTGATACCAGAGTTATTACAGTTAGTAGATGATGAAAAAATAGCATTAAGACCAGCTGTGGAAATCTCATATTTAAATCAAGAAGAACAAGAAACTTTGTTAGATGCAATAGAAACTACTGTTGCATATCCATCTCACGCACAAGCAATTATATTGAAAAAGAAAAGTCAAGATAAGACATTAACAACAGATGATATTTATGATATTTTAGACGAAGAAAAGCCAAATCAGAAAGAACAAATAAAGTTTAAAGTTGATAATGTAAGAGAATATTTTCCAAAAGGTTATACAACAGAACAAATGCAAAATACAATAAAAAAATTATTGATGGATTACAAAAATAATTGGTTAAGAAGACAAAGAGATAATATAAGATAATGTATATACAATAATAGATGATGTATATACATTTTTTTTATTTTCCCCCTTCCTATAACCTACCCCCTTATACTAGCTATACTAACTGAAATAGATATATTTAATAATAAAATAATATATAAAAATAAATATATATAATCGCACATTTGATAAAACAAAATAAGCAATTTAAAATATAGTTAAAGAGGTGGAGAAATATGAAGAAATTTATAATTTTAGTGATTATTTTAATATCAAATTTTAGCTATTATGGAATTGTAGATGATGATGGTAAAAAGGTTACGAATATTCAAGAGATAGTGCAAGAGCAACAAGAAAATAATTCAATAGAAACAAAGGAAGTTGAAAGTATTGTTGTTGAAGAAAATAAAGATGAAATAGTTGAAGAAAAAAAGGAAGCATCAGCACCACCAAAAGTAGAAGTAATTCCAAATACCAAAGAAAGCAAAGAAAAAGTTAGTACAAAGGCTAATACAAAAATTAAAGCTAATAATGTTTCAGTTAGTAAAAAAGAAAACACAGAAACTGCTACGAAAAAAGTAGAAGTTGTTAATGTTCAAAAAGAAACACAAGCTGAAAAACAACCAGAAATTATACCAGATGTAAAGCCAGAAGAAAAGAAGGAAACCTACACAGAAAATATTGTTGAAGTAGCCGAAAGTAAAAAATGTTCTGGTAATGAACATGGAATGAAAATCGGAAATAGTGGTAAGTGGTTTAATTCAAAAGATGAAGCAATAAGGACATATAAAGCTGAAATAAATAAGTGGGGAGATAAATGGACAAAAGATGAGATAACAAATGAAGAATATTACGCAAATTGTCCGTATGGTTATGAGGTGTGGACTTGTCCGTACTGCAATATGTGGACTTTAAATTATTATTATGAATAATCAAAAAAAATTTGAATAAATTGAACAAGTTTTATGCTTGTTCTTTTTTTATTTTAAGGAGGTAAAAAAGTGAAGAAAATAAAAGATATTAAAAAGAAATTATTAGCAGTAATACTTTTAATAGCAACATTATTAGGAACGGCACAACCTATTTTTGCAATATCTACATCTGGAACTGCAAAATGGGTTGCAGGACAATGGGATTCGGAAGTATTTACAACTGATAATAAAACAAGTGTTGGTATGTTAATGAGAAGATTAGTTAATTATTCAACAGGAGATATGTATACAACATTTTGTGCAGAACATTTTATAAATTCTCCAACAGGAACAATAGAAAATGGAACTCATACAATACCTGCAAGTGATTCAAAAATGAAACAGGCTTGTAAGGTTGCATATTTTGGTTGGTACGAAAGATATGGAGATTATGTTCTAAATGGTGGAATAATGACAGCAGCAAATGAACAACGAAAATTGAATTATTGTTTCACACAACAATATGTATGGGAAACATTAGGACAAAGCTATGCTACATTTAAAAATGCTGACATACAAGCTAAATATGTGGCTTTTAAACAAGATGTAGATAATAAAATAGCTAATATGGAAAGAAGACCTAGTTTTATAAAAGATACAATAGAAATAGATGTTGGAACATCTAAAACATTAACAGATAGCTATGGTGTACTAAAAGACTATAACAGTATAGATAAAACTAGTGATGGTATTAGAATTGTTCATACAAAAGGAGAAAATACTTTAACAATTACTGTTGCAGAAAATTGTAATTTAGAAACATTTAAAGTTACAGATGCAATGGCAGAAAGTTGGGGACTAATAAAAGAAGAATCAAGAGATTATGATACTACTGTGCATATAAGTTTTAAAGAAGGTGTGCAAAATCAATTATATTCTTTAAACTACAATGATCCAGTTACAATGTCATTAAGCTTAAAAATAAATTCATTTGGAAGTTTAGAAATTGCAAAGAAAGATAATAAAGGTAACTATGTGCCAAACACATCTTTTAAAATTAGTTATAATGCAGATATGTCAAATGCAATAGGAACATATACAACAGGTTTAAATGGAAAAGTAACTATTGATAAATTAAAACCTACAACAATATATATTCAAGAAACAAAAGTACCAGAGCATTTGATTTTAGATACAACAATAAAAAGTACAACAATAAAGGTAAATGAAACAGTAAGTTATGAAGCAAAAAATAACTGGAAGCAGGGCTACATTAAAGTAGTAAAAAAAGATGCTGAAAGTGGAAAAGTTGTAAAACAGGCAGGGGTTGTATTTGATATATATAATTCTAATAATCAAAAAGTTACGAGTATAACAACTAATGAAAATGGAGTTGCTACTTCTACCTTACTAGATTATGGAACATACTATGTAAAAGAAAATAAAGCACCAAATAAATATACAGTTAAAGTTGAAGTAAGCGAAAATATTGGTGTTGTAGAAAATGGTAAAACTTATGATATTAGTATATTAAATACAAGAGTAAAAGGAACAGTAACAATTTCAAAAGAAGATACAGAAACAGGAAAAAAACCACAAGGAGAAGCAACATTAAAAGGTGCAATTTATGGAGTTTATGCAAGAAATACAATTTATGACCCAGCAGATAATAGTGTAAAGTATAACGCAAATGCTAAAATAGGCGAATTAGTTACAGATGAAAATGCAAATGCAACTATGAGTAACTTATATTTAGGAGAATACTATTTAAAAGAATTGAAAGCAAGTAATGGGTATACATTAGATAAAAACACTTATAATTTTGATTTGACTTATGAAACTCAAAATGTGAGTGTAGTTACAAAAAATGTAACAGTAAAAGAAAGAGTCAAATCACAAGCATTTAGAATTATAAAAGTTTCAAGTGATACTAATGGAGAAGCAGATTTACTAGAGGGTGTAGAATTTACCATAAAATCTCAAAAAGATATTGATAAATATGGAAGTTGGGAAAAAGCACCTATTGCTAAAAATTATAAAGGCGAAGAAAGTACAGTTTTAATTACAGATTCTAAAGGGTATGCAGTAAGTGAAAGATTACCTTATGGAACTTATGTAGTGAGAGAAACAAAAGTACCAGATAATAAATACAAAGTACCAGATTTTACAGTAATAATTACAGAAGATAGTGATGAACCACAAACTTGGAGAGTGTTTAATGATACTTCTTTTAAATCAGTAGTCGCAATAGTAAAACAAGATGCTGAAACACAAAAGATAGTAAAAATTAGTGGAGCAAAATTTAAAATAAAAAATACTGAAACAGGAGAATACTTCGGATATTGGAGTTGGAATCCATTGCCAAAATATACAGATTCGTGGGAAACAGACGAAACAGGAACAGTAATGACAGGAGAACAATTACCAGCAGGAAAATATCAATTAGAAGAAATTAAAAGTCCAAAAGGCTATTTGATTTCAAACACACCAGTTAAATTTGAAGTAACTTCTAATATAGCTTATGAAACCTTACCAGATGGTAGTACACCAGTTATAACAGTAAAACAAAAAGATACATCAGTTAAAGGAAAAATAAATATTGAGAAAATAGGAGAAGTTTTAGTAGATTATAAAGATGGGAAATTTATTTATGAGGAAAAAGGTGTAGCGAATGCAAAATATGAAATATTTGCAAGAGAAAATATTTTAGACCCATCTAATAATGGAACTATACTTTATAAAAAAGGAACTGTTGTTGATACAATAACAACAAATACAGAAGGAAAAGCAACATCAAAAACACTACCATTAGGCGAATATTCTGTAAGAGAAATAAAAGCTCCAGAAGGATTTGTTTTAAGTAATGTTGTAGAAGATGTTTCGTTAAAATATAAAGATCAAAACACATCAATAGTTTATGATACAGCAAATTTTACAAATGAAAGACAAAAAGTTTTAATTAGTGTATGTAAAAAAGATTCAGAAAATGAAAAAACTCTTATAGGAGCAGAATTTACATTATACGCTGAAAAAGATATTAAAAATTATAAAGGGGAAGTTATTGTAGAAGCTGAAGAAAAAATTGAAGTAGCTACAAGTAATGTAGATGGAATAGTTAATTTTAAATCTGATTTACCATTAACTCAATTTATAATTAAAGAAACTAAAGCACCAAAGGGTTATGCGTCTAGTAATGAAGTTATAGTAGCGTATGCAAATTATAAAGGACAAGATAAAAAAGTAATAGAGTTAGAATATGAATTTAAAAATGATATAACAAAAGTTGAAATTTCAAAACAAGACATAACAAATTCATCAGAAATTGAAGGAGCTACATTAACTATTTTTGAAAAAAATAATGATGCAGCTATAATAGATACTTGGATTTCTTCTAAAAAACCACATTTAATTAAAGGATTAGAGGTAGGAAAGACTTATGTATTACGAGAGAAAATAAGTCCTTATGGTTTTGCAATATCACAAGATATAGAGTTTGTAATTAAAGATACTGGAGAAATTCAAAAAGTTGTAATGAAAGATGAATTAGTATATGGAAAATTACAATTTAATAAATATGGGGAGATTTTTAACCAAACAGTAACAGGACAAACTCAATTCGGAGAAACACAAAGTCCTGTTTGGAACAAATCAAATCTTATAGGTGCAGAAATAACAATATATGCTAATGAAGATATTAAAATAGGTAATACAACATATTACGAGAAAGATGGAATAGTTCAGACATTAAAGAGTGATAAAGATGTAGTTTTAAGTAAAAAACTTCCAGTTGGCTCATATTATTATAAAGAAACCAAAGTTCCTTTTGGTTATATTGCAGATACTAATAAGCATTATTTTACAATAGAAGATACAAAAGTAAATGAATTACAAGTAGTAACATCTACATTGATAAATAATAGAGCAAAAATCAATATAAATATGAAAAAAATACTAGAAGAACAAAAAATATTCATCAATGAAAATGCTTATAAAGATATAATTTTTGGTATTTTTGCTAAAGATGATATTTTAAACTATTATGGAAATGTAGAAATTGAAAAAGGCAAAATGATTTTTACAACAGGAATAACAAAAGAAGGAACATTAGAGGTTGTTCCAGATCTACCAATTGGAAAATATTATATTAAAGAATTAGCTACAAACTCTCAATATATACTAAATGATAAAGAATACGACTTTGAAGTTAGTTATAAAGGTAAAGATATTACAGAGTTTGTTATACAAATAGGAGAAGCAGGAACAATAGATAATGAACTTGCAAGAGGAACAATTCAAATTAAAAAAATAGATACATTAGAAGAAAATAAAAAATTAGAAAATATTGAATTTAATATTTCAAGTAAAAAAGATATGAGCAATATTATAGCTACTGAAAAAACAAACAATGAAGGTATTGCTACATTTACAAATCTTGAATTAGGCACATACTATATACAAGAAGCAAAACAAGTAAATGGTTATACATTAAATGACACAATTTATCAAGTAGAAATTAAAGAGAATGGCGACCAATTTGTTATAACTTGTGAAAACAAACCAACAGAAGCAATATTTTCAAAAGTAGATGAAACTGGTACAAATGAAATGGAAGGTGCAAAAATACAAATTATAGATAAGGAAACAAATGAAATTGTTGATGAATGGATTTCTACTAGAGAAAGTCATACTGTAAATTATTTAGTAGAAGGAAAAGAATATATAATGAGAGAAATATCAGCTCCTTATGGCTATGAAATTGCAGAAGAAATAACTTTTGTAATGGGAGATGGTATAAAAGTAACAATGCAAAATAATCCAATATTAAAAACAATTCAATTAACAAAAATTGATAAAGAAACAAAAGAAATTATAAAAGAACAATTTACATTTGGATTATATGTTGATAAAGAATGTACTAAACTTATACAACAAATAGATTCAAACGCAAAAGAAGGAACAATTACTTTCAAAGATATTAGATATGGAAATTACTATATTAAAGAAATTGCAGCACCAGAAGGGTATATACTATCTGAAAAAGTAGTTAAGGTTGAAATAAGTGATAAGGGCGTATTTATATCAAATAAAGAAATAAAAGAAAATGAGGGTGTTTATAATTTTGAATATTCAAACAAGAAAATGGAAACACCAAAAACACGGAGATAGTAGAAACTTAACATTGTGGTATATTTTATTAACAGTTTCTGTGAGCATATTAGGAATTTTAGGAATACGCAAAGTTCATAAAAAGAATAAGAAGAATAAATAATTAAAGGGTGGCTTATTTTGAAGCCACCTTTTTCTTTTGAAAGAAGGTGGAAAATGGCAAACATTACTACAATACAAAAAAATAAATTATTAAGAAAATTAAGGAATATCAATATTCTTAATGAAAAAGATATTTTAAATTTAAAAGTTTATGATTTAAAGAAAATTAAAGATAATGATAAATTAACTTTAAATGATATAGAGATAATATGGTTAATGCAAGATGCCATAGAAAAGAAAAGTTTATTAGACTTTTTTACAGATCAAAGTTAGGAGGTGTAAATATTATTGAAATTTGTTGAAGTAAGAAAATTATATAAAGATACTGTAAAGCAAATAACAAAAGATAGTAATAAGTGGACAAACTTTTTAAAGAGTGCTGCGTGGAATTTTAAATATAATTTTGATGACCAAGTTCTTATATATGCACAAAAACCAGAAGCAACTGCTTGTGCTGAAATGCAAGAATGGAACACAAAAGTTATACCTCATAGATGGGTAAATAAAAATGCAAAAGGTATTGCTATATATGCAAAACCAAATAGTGAATTACCATTAAGATTTGTATTTGATTTATCTGATACTCATAATTACAGAAAAACTGAATATAAACTTTGGACAGTAGAAGAAAAATTTGAAAAAGATGTAATTGAAGCATTAGAAGATAAATTTGGAGAAATCGGTGCAGAAGTTGATTTAAGAAAGGCAATAATCTTAATATCATATAATATGGTAACAGACAGTATTCAAGATTATATGATAACTATAAAGAATTATACAAAAGGTACATTACTAGATGGTAAGGATGATTCTGAAATTGAAGCTATGTTTATATCTACTGTATGGAGCAGTGTTGCATATATGATGATGACAAGATGTGGTTTAAATGCAGAGGAATATATAGATAAAAGTGAATATCAATTTATAAATTATTTTAATAATACAAAACTTACAACAGTTTTAGGAACAGCAACAAGTGATATAGCAGAAGTAGGATTAAGAGAAATTGCTACTACAATTAAAAATTTAAAAATTGAAGAAAAAAATAAAAATCGCACATTTGCAGAAGAAGAAAATAAAGAGTATTCTAATATTGAAGATAAAAATATTAAGGGAGGTAAAGAAAATGAGCGAGATACAATACCAAGTGAAAGATGGGATTCAAGTTCCAAATATAATAATGGAGGAAGAGAAAATACCAACAGGGAAATACGCAATAATGAGAATGGAATACTTGAGAAATCACAAGAAAGCAGAGTATTCAATAATGAGAATGGAGAAAGAATTAGCGAAACACTTAACAGAGATACAAGACAAAGCAACGAAAATGATAAATCAAATAGTGGAAGAAATGACCAAGAAAGATGGAATAACGGAAGAACTGAAAGCAACGAATCAGATGGAATGGGTGGGAATAATGAACAACTACCAAAAGACAGCAGAACAACAAGTAGTGAGAGAACTGATTTACATTTAGAACAAACTGAAAGGAAAAAATATAATGTCAATGAAAGAAGTAATATTAAAAGTTTTTATGATGATGAAACAATAAATGATATTATTAGAAATTCGCCAAACATAAATAAGAACATAGCAGAAATAAAAAAATTTTTAAAAGAAAATATTGATGATAAGGAAAAGTGTAAAAATTATGTATCTGAAATATTTAGTGATGCTTATACAGAATATACTATAAATGATAATAATGTTCGTGTGGGACATAAAACATATAGTAATGGACTATACTTATGGAAAGGCGATTATCTTCACAGAACAGAAGAAAACTTTTGTCATTGGAGTTCTGTTACAGAACATTTAACAGCTATGATGATACTTGGAGAATTAGATTATGCTAGTATAAAGTTTAATACAGAAGAAGAACAAATAGATATTATAAATCAAGCAGAAGTAAATAATACTTCTGTTTTTTCTTTACCACAAGAAATAATAGATAAGACATTGCAGCAAGGAAGCCATATTGAAGAAGGTAAATTTAGAATATATGAACAACTTACTAAAAATTTATCAAGCAAAGAAAATGCAGAATTTTTAAAAAATGAATATGGCATAGGTGGAGTAAGCTCAATATTATCTGGTAGCCAAATAAGCGAAGATCATAGCCCTAAAGGAATAAGACTTACACGAGGCAGAGGCGATAATGAACAAATATATTGGATAACTTGGTTACAAGCTGAAAAAAGAATAAGAGAGTTAATTAGTGGAGATAGATACTTTAATAGTAAAGAGAAAGAACAATATAAAAAATGGTTAGAAGATAAGGAAACTATAACAATAACTCCTACTGATATAAGAGAAGAAACAAAAGAAATTGAAGAAGACTATATATATAAGTTAGCTGATAGAGTATTTATTGGAACAGATGAATATGAAATCATAAATATAGCAAAAGGAAAAGTTACTCTTGCAGATGTTAGATTTCCTTTATTTATGCAAGAGATGGATTATGAAGAATTTGATAGAAAAGCAAAAGAAAATCCATATAATGAACATTTAAAAAAGAATAACAGAATAGATGGACTTGAAGAAATAGCAGAAAATGAAGATACTATTGAAGATGAGTCATTTAATAAATGGTTAGATACTTTTATAGAAGAAAAAGGAATTGACTTAAATGAAATAATAACATTAGAAAGCAATAATAATATTCATAATTTTGAAATAGGTAATATTGTAGAAACAATAAAAGTTACATCAAGAGAAGAACAAGAGAAAATTAAAGATACAATAGTAAAAATAGATTTTGCTAATGGAGATGTATTAGACTATTTTAAGCATTTAGCGAATGCTTTGGTAACAAATTATGAAGTAGAAGAGCCACAACAAGACATTGTTAAAGATAAACCGATAGTTGCTAATATAAAAAGGAAAAGAAGAAATAAAATTGAATATTTTGACTTACACCCTGAAATACCTTTATCTGAAAGAAACAATTATAAAATAACAGATAATAGCTTGGGAGAAGGGACACCAAGAGAAAAATACAGAAGAAATATTGAAGCTATAAAAGTTTTAAAAAAATGTGAAGAAGAAAATAGATATGCGACTCCAGAAGAACAACAAATATTATCACAATATATTGGGTGGGGTGGTTTACCAGATGCTTTTGATAGCAATAATTCTAGTTGGTCAAAGGAATATGAAGAATTAAAATCTTTACTAACTGAAAAAGAATATAAAGAAGCAAGACAATCAACACTAACAGCTTTTTATACGCCACCAATAGTAATAAAATCTATATATAAAGCATTAGAAAAAATGGGATTACAAAGGGGGAACATTTTAGAGCCTTCGTGTCGGAGTAGGGAACTTTTTAGGAATGCTTCCAAATACTCTTGATGAGTGTAAGATATATGGTGTTGAAATAGATACAATTTCTGGGAAAATAGCAAGACAACTTTATCAAAAAAATACAATAGCTGTAAAAGGCTTTGAAGAAGTAGAAATGCCAGATTCGTTTTTTGATGTTGCAGTAGGAAATGTTCCTTTTGGAGATTATAAATTATCAGACAAAAGATATGATAAAAATAGATTTTTAATACACGATTATTTCTTCGCAAAGACACTTGATAAAGTAAGACCAAATGGTGTAATTGCATTTATTACATCAAAAGGAACATTAGATAAAGAAAACGATAGTGTAAGAAAATATATTTCTCAAAGAGCAGAACTCATAGGAGCAATAAGACTACCAAATAATACTTTTAAGAAAAATGCAGGAACAGAGGTTACAGCAGATATTATATTCTTAAAGAAAAGAGATAAAGTAGTAGATTTTGAAGATGATTGGGTACAACTTGAAGAAAATGAAAACAATATAAAAATGAATAAATATTTCGTTGAACACCCAGAAATGATACTAGGAAAAATGGAAATGAAATCTACTCAATATGGATTTGATTCAACTTGTGTTCCATATAGCGAAAACAGTTTAGAAACATTACTTGAGAATGCTATAAACAATATAAATTCAGAAATGGAAGATTATCAAATAGATGATTTAGATGATGAAGAAGAAATCAGTATTCCTGCAGATTCAAGTGTAAGGAATTTCTCATATACAATTGTAGATGAAAAAATTTATTATAGGCAAAATAGTAGAATGTATTATCAAGATTTACCTTTAACAACAGTTAGTAGAATTAAAGGTATGATAGCAATTCGTGATTGTGTAAGGAATTTAATAGAATTGCAAACAGATGATGCAGCAGAAGAAAGTATAAAGGAAGAACAAAGGAAATTAAATAATTTATATGATAATTTCACTAAAAAATATGGAACTATAAATAGTAGAGCAAACGAAAAAGCATTTTCGGAAGATGACAGTTATTATTTGTTGTGTTCGTTAGAAATTGTAGATGATAAGAAAGAATTTAAAAGAAAAGCAGATATGTTCTATAAAAGAACAATAAAGCCTAATAGAGTAGTGTCAGTTGCAGAAAACGCAATAGACGCTTTAATTTTATCTATACAAGAGAAAGCGATGGTTGATATAGAGTATATGTCATCATTAACAGGAAAAACAGAAGCAGAACTTGTTAAAGAATTAGAGGGGAGCATATATAAAGATCCTATACAAGATATATATGTTACTGCTGATGAATATCTTTCTGGAAATGTTAGAGAAAAATTAAAAATAGCAAAGCAATTCGCAGCTACTAACAAAGAATATGAAATAAATGTTAAAGCATTAGAAAAAGTAAAAATAAAGGATTTATCTGCGAGTGAAATAAGTGTAAGATTAGGTGCGACTTGGATACCACCACGAGATATAGAACAATTTATATATGAACTGTTAGAGCCTAGTTATTACAATAGAGAAAAAATAAAAGTTAGTTATTCTCAATATACTTCTGACTGGAACATATCTGGAAAAAGTGAAGATAGATATAATCAAAGAGCAAATACAACTTATGGGACAAATAGAATAAACGCATATAAGATTATAGAGCAAACATTAAATTTAAAAGATGTAAGAATATTTGATACGAAAATAAATCTTGATGGAAAAGAAGAGAAAGTATTAAATACGAAAGAAACTGCGATAGCACAGGGGAAACAAGAACTTATTAAAAGTAAATTTGAAGAGTGGATTTGGAAAGATCAAGAGCGTAGAGAAAGATTAACAAAAACATATAACGAAAAATTTAATTGTATAAAACCTAGAGAATATAACGGAGAATATATAAGTTTTGGAGGTATAAATCCAGAAATAAAGTTAAGAAAACATCAAGTAAATGCTATTGCTAGGATTTTATATGGTGGAAATACTTTATTAGCTCACGAAGTTGGAGCAGGAAAAACATTTGAAATGGTTGCAGGTGCTATGGAAAGTAAAAGAATAGGTCTTTGTAATAAATCATTGTTTGTTGTTCCAAATCATATAGTTGAACAATTTGCGAGTGAGTTTTTACAGTTATACCCTTCTGCCAATATTTTAGTTACAACAAAAAAAGATTTTGCTACTAATAATAGAAAGAAATTTTGCAGTAAAATAGCAACAGGAGAATATGATGCGATAATTTTAGGACATTCGCAATTTGAAAAAATACAAATGTCAAAGGAAAGACAAGAAAGAATATTAGAAAAACAAATTAGAGATATGAGTTATGGAATAAGTGATATGCGAGATAATGATGCAGAGTATTATTCTATAAAACAAATGGAAAAAAGTAAAAAGAAATTGGAAGAAAAATTAAAGAAATTAAATGATCAAAGTAAAAAAGATGATGTAATAACATTTGAGCAATTAGGTGTTGATAGACTGTTTGTAGATGAAGCACATTATTTTAAAAATTTATTTTTATATACAAAAATGCGTAATGTTGGAGGTATAGCACAAACAGAAGCTCAAAAAAGCTCTGACTTGTTTATGAAATGTCAATATTTAGATGAATTAACAGGTGGAAAAGGAATTGTTTTTGCAACTGGGACTCCAGTATCAAATAGTATGGTTGAACTTTACACTATGCAGCGTTATTTACAATATGCAGAATTAGAAGAAAGAGATTTATTACAATTTGATTCTTGGGCTTCTACATTTGGAGAAACTGTAACTGCAATAGAACTAACACCAGAAGGGACAGGTTATAGGGCAAAGACAAGATTTGCAAAATTTTATAATTTACCAGAGCTAATGGCTATGTTTAAAGAAACAGCAGACATTCAAACGGCAGACACCTTAAATTTACCAGTTCCAAAAGCAAATTTTCATACAATTACTGCAAAACCGAGTGATATACAAAAACAAATGGTAAAAGGTTTAGGAGAACGAGCTGAAAAGATAAGGAAAAAAGAAGTTAGTCCTTATGAAGATAATATGCTTAAAATAACAAATGAAGGTAGAAAACTAGCATTAGACCAAAGAATGATAAATGAAATGTTACCAGATTTTGAAGGTAGCAAAGTTAATTTGTGTGTAAACAATTTATACAGAATTTGGGACGAAAATAAAGAAAAGAAATTAACACAATTAGTATTTTGTGATTTATCTACACCAAGAGGAGATGGCAAGTTTAATGTATATGATGATGTTAGAAACAAGTTAATTGCAAAAGGAATACCAGTTGAAGAAATAGCATTTATACACGAAGCAGATAATGAGAGTAAGAAAAAAGAATTATTTACAAAAGTTCGTAACGGAGATGTAAGGATTTTAATAGGCTCTACTGCTAAAATGGGAGCAGGTACTAATGTTCAAAATAAAATAATAGCTATGCACCATTTAGACTGTCCGTGGCGACCTGCCGATTTAACACAAAGAAATGGAAGGGGAATAAGACAGGGAAATGAAAACCCAGAAATAGATATATACACTTATGTAACAGAAGGTACATTTGATGCTTATTTGTATCAATTAGTGGAAAACAAGCAAAAGTTTATTTCTCAAATTATGACTTCAAAAGCAATAGTAAGATCTGCAGAAGATATAGATGAAAAGGCATTGTCTTATGCAGAGATTAAAGCATTAGCAGCAGGAAACCCACTAATAGTAGAAAAAACAGAATTAGATACACAAGTAGCAAAACTAAAACTATTAAAACAAAACTATTTAAGTCAAATTTATAGACTAGAAGATTTAATAGCCAAATATTACCCAGTAGAGATAAAGAAAACACAAGATATTATAAAAGGAATTGAAAATGATATTGTAGTTGTTGAACAAAAAACAAAAATAGATGAAGAAGAAAAGTTTTCTCCAATGATTCTTAAAGGCAAAGAATATAAAAATAAAGAAGCAGCAGGAACAGAGTTACTTGAATTATGCAAAAACAAACATACTGCTGATTTAGAAGAAATAGGAGAATACAGAGGTTTGAAAATGTTACTAGAATTAGACACTTTTAGGGGAGAATTTAGATTAAAATTAAAATCAAGTGTCTCTTATAAAGTTGATTTAGGAACAGATATATTTGGTAATATTACAAGAATAGACAATGTAATAAAAGATATGAATAAGGAATTAGAAAAAAGAAAAGAAGAGCTAGAAAATCTTGAAAAACAATTTGAAAATGCAAAAGTTGATGTTAATATACCATTTGAAAAGGAAGACGAGCTGAAAGAAAAAACAGAAAAATTAAATAATATCAATGCTTTATTAAATCTAAATGAAAAGGAAAAAAGTGAAATTATAGATGATGAGCCAATGGAAAGTTTAGATGAAGAAAATGTAGAAAGAGAATGTCAAGACTACGATAGAAATGATTTTAGATAAATCGCACATTTTACAAAAAAATACAATTATATATACAATAGCAGCAGGAGGTATGAAATATGGAATTTGATAAATTAAAAAAACTATTTCAAGCACCACTGCTAGATGAATTATATAATAGTAGGTGCGAAGATTTTGAAACAGAACTTATGAAAGCAAAAAAAGCAGGAGAAGAATACATTGAAGATATTGGTAATAGATTTGATGCAATTCTAAAAACTATAGATCAAAACCATTACGATTTTGTTTCAAAGGAACAAGAAGAAATCTATAAGCAACTATTAAGTTATGCAGAAATTTTTGGAAAGGAATACTATAAATTAGGTATAGTAGATGGTTTTGTTTTAAAACATGAACTATCTGAAAACAAAGTGAAAGAAAATAATATTGCTTTTAATCATAAGTTTTTTGATAACTATGATACAGATTATAGTGAGTTTTTGGAGAGATATAAAGTTAATGTTTTATACAAAAATGAAGAATATAAGAATAGTATAGAAGAAGAACAAAGGTTATTAAATGAATATCCTAAATTAAGAGATTTATTAGAAAATGATGATATTAAGAAACTTAATAAAGATGAAATAAAAGCTCTTATAAAAGTAGTTAGATTAGAAGATAAGCAAAGATGTATAGAAATAAAACATTCCTTTAAACTAGGAATAAAAGAAAGCTGTAATTAAATATAGTAAAAGTAGATAGTTTATTGATAATTATCTGCTTTTATGATATTATTCTTATAAATAGTAATTTGTAGAATAGATTGGAGAAACAATGTCTTTAATTAGTGTAAATAATTTATCATTTAGTTATGATGGTAGTTATAATAATATTTTTGAAAATGTTTCATTTAATATAGATACTGATTGGAAATTAGGTTTA